>CAZDUO010000059.1:0-1422 GCA_964508655.1 uncultured Chitinophaga sp.
CGCCGTGTTTTCTGGAGTATCAATGTGGGGTTGCTGCTGATGGTGCTGCTCGATTTGTTCCCATCCGGCATTTACCAGTTCAATGCGGTGGTAGAAAAAGGACTCTGGTTTGCCCGCAGCGCTGAGTTTATTGACAGCGTGCCGTTTCAAACCATGACCTGGCTGCGCAGCATCGGGGGTGTTTTGTTTTTGTTTGGCGGGGTTATTCCTTTGCTTTGGTTTTTGGTAAGCCGCAGCCGTTCGGTAAAAAATCCTGAAGCACAGCCGGGGATGACGGAAACAATTATTAAATCAACTCAAATTACTTTTGAAGAAAAAATTTATTGATAAGAATGAGTGCAATGAAACCAGTGCACTGACTTGATGACCTTAGCGGCAATGTCAAACCCGGTTGACAACTTAACCTTAGTATCTTTTCGGCTTCTCAAAAATCAAAACAACTGCCTTGATGTTAAAATAAGTAATAAGGATTTATGCCTGCCTCTTTCAGCAAACAATTACCTGTAAACATTAAAATTTAGTTCGTAAATAATATCTTGCACACTCCCGGAGTGGCTTCCTATATTTGGATGCCACTTTTGTTTTATGACGAATATTATAAAGCCGCTGCAATGGATTTACTGTATTTATGCCGTCGTGCTGTTTGTGGGTATCATGCTGCTGCTTTTTCCGTTTGTGCTTATCGCTTCGCTGTCTGGTATTATCAAAGGTGGCAATATGATTTACCGGCTCTGTATGCTCTGGGGCGATGTATGGTTCTTTCTTGTGGGTATCCGGCATCGCAATATGTATGAGTCAAAACCGGATAAAAACAGGCAATACATTTTTGTAGCCAATCATATTTCTTACCTCGATGCTGCCGTGATTGTAAAAACAATCCGGCGGCCCATCCGGGCTTTGGGTAAAATTGAAATGAAAAAGGTACCGGTGTTTGGGTTTATTTATTCTTACGCTGTGGTAAAAGTTGACCGCGGCAATACAGACCAGCGGGCAAAGAGTGTGCGGAACCTGAAATCGGTTTTGAAAAAAGGAATCTCTATCATCATTTTTCCCGAAGGCACATTCAATATGACCGGGCAGCCACTCAAAGAATTTTATGAAGGTGCTTTCCGGGTGGCCATAGAAACACAGACTCCCATTGTGCCGGTTTTGTTTCTCGATGCGTACGACCGCATGCATTACCGCAGTGTTTTTTCTTTAAATCCCGGCAAGAACCGATGTGTTTTCCTCGACGAAGTACCTGTAGAGGGCCTGCATCTGAAAGATGTTTCTTTTTTAAAACAGAAAGTGTATGACCTGATGGATAAAAAACTGAGAGAGTACAAGGCGGGTTGGATTAAAGAGTCGTGAGACATGAGATGTGAGTCGTGAGTCGTGAGACGTGAGTAAGGATTTGCCTTAAATTGCAGAAACCATTGACCA
>CAZDUO010000059.1:1522-23903 GCA_964508655.1 uncultured Chitinophaga sp.
GTGAGTCGTGAGACGTGAGTAAGGATTTGCCTTAAATTGCAGAAACCATTGACCATTCACCATTGACCATTCACGTCATGTATGCAGAAATCATCATACCGCTTGCCCTGCCCAAAAACTACACCTGGTCAGTACCGGAGCATTTAAAGGAACAGGCGCTGCCGGGATGCCGGGTGGAAGTTAATTTGGGAAAGAATAAAAAATATGCAGGTATTATCAAACGGGTGCATGATGAAAAGCCTGAGTTTTTTGAGCCCAAAGAAATCCTGAATGTGCTCGATACAGAGCCGGTGGTTTTTGACGAACAAATAAAATTGTGGGAATGGATGGCATCATACTACATGTGCAGCGAAGGAGAAGTGATGGCGGCGGCTTTGCCTGCCCATTTCAAACTCAGTAGTGAAACCATTTTAATTCTGAATGATGAGTTTGGCGATGATTTTACCATGCTTGATCATGATGAATACATGGTGGCCGAAGCGCTGCAGATAAAGCGGGAACTGAAGCTGACTGAAGTGCAGCAAATTCTGGATTCATCGCATGTGTATCCCATCATCAACCGGCTGATACAAAAAAAAGTTTGTTTTGTATGGGAAGCGCTGAAACAAACTTATACTGCCAAAAAAGAAACATATGTACTGCTGAATCCTCAATACAACAAAGAGGAAGAACTGGCCAGGCTGCTGAATGAAGATAAAAAACTACAGCGGGCCGAAAAACAGATGGAACTGTTGCTAAGTTATCTTCATTTGATAAAAACCGAAGGCGAGGTAACCAAATCAAACCTGCTGAAAAAATCAGGCGCCTCTGAAGCACAGCTCAAAGGCCTGGTGGATAAAAAAATTATCGGGTTGGAAAAGCGGGCCGTGGACCGCTTGCAATATTTACCCAAAAACATACAGGTTGATTTTGAACTTACCGCTGCCCAGCAGGAAGCGTATGAAAAAATTCTGCAGTCGTTTTCTGAAAAACCCGTTTGCCTGCTGCATGGCGTCACTTCCAGCGGCAAAACGCAGATATATATCAAACTGATTGAACAAACCATCCGGCAGGGAAAAGAAGTGCTGTACATGCTGCCGGAAATTGCCCTCACTTCGCAAATCATCCGGCGGCTGCAAAAACATTTTGGCGGATATATCGGTGTATATCATTCCAAATTTTCACAAAACGAGCGGGTGGAGATTTGGAATAAATTGAAAAGCGGCGAACTGAAGGTTATTCTCGGCGCCCGGTCATCTATTTTTCTTCCCTATCAGAACCTGGGCCTGTTGATTTGCGATGAAGAACATGATACTTCATACAAGCAGCAGGACCCGGCGCCCCGGTACAGCGGAAGAGATGCTGCAGTTTATTTTGCTGCACTTTTTAAAGCACGGGTTTTGCTGGGCAGCGCCACGCCTTCCATCGAGAGTTATCACAATACCATGTCGGGTAAATATGGTTTTGCAGAGCTAATGCAGCGCTATGGCGATGTGCATCTACCGCCGATTGAAATTGTTGACACCCGGAAAACACCGCAGAAAGAGAAGGGAAAAGTGATGATTTCGCCGCAGCTGGAACAAGCGGTGAACGAAGTGCTGGCAAGAAGCAAACAGGTGATTCTTTTTCAGAACCGCCGCGGCTATACGCCTTACCAGGTTTGCAATACCTGCGGCTGGATTCCGCAATGCAAACACTGCGATGTGTCGCTTACCTTTCACAAGGTTACCAACAAGCTCATGTGTCATTACTGTGGCACCACTTACCCGCCCTTGCATACCTGCCTGGTATGCGGTAATCACAATTTCGTGCAGCGGAGTTTTGGCACGGAAAAAATTGAGGAAATGCTGCTGGAAAAATTCCGGGAGGCAAAAATTGCCCGCATGGATATTGACACGGTGCGTGGCAAAAATGCACACGATGTGCTGATACAGCAGTTTGAACAGCGGCGCATTGATATACTGGTGGGCACGCAAATGGTGGTAAAAGGTCTGGATTTCGACAATGTGGATCTCGTGGGCATACTGGATGCCGACGGGCTGCTTGGCTTTGCCGATTTTCGTGTACATGAGCGAGCCTTTCAGTTGATGGAGCAAGTGAGCGGCCGGGCGGGCAGGAAGGAGGCCACCGGCAACGTGATGATTCAAACTATACAGCCGCAGCATCCGCTGCTTAAACTGGTACAGCGGCACGATTACCGGGCGATGTATGAGCTGGAGGTTGAAAGCCGTAAAAAATTTTTCTATCCACCCTTTTCCCGGTTGATTCATGTTACATTCAAGCATAAAATGAAAGAAATTGTGGAAAGGGCGGCGCAAAGTTTTACAGACAGCCTGCGGATAAAATATGGTCAGTATGTCATAGGGCCTGCTGAGCCCGTCATCAACCGTATCCGCAATCAATATTTAAGAGAAATGCTGCTGAAGCTCCCGCGTGATGCAAAGCTTATCGCAAAATGTAAAACGGATATGCTGGAGCAGGTGGCCATTCTTCACCAGCAAAAAAGCTTTAAAAGTGTGACGGTAGTGATGGATGTGGATGTGTTATGAACAATATTTCTATTTCTTATACTTCGGCTGGTAAAGCTGAACATAAAAATTGCCGGGCATGAGAAAATGCGTGACCAGCCCGTAACCCCGGTCTTCAATTTTTCCTTTAAACTTTACTCCCTTTGCTTTCAGTTCTTTTACGGTCTGGTGAATATCGTCGCAGTAAAACGAAATATCATGCGTGCCGGATGGGGCGCCGCCATCATCAGCAGGATGACAACCCATATCGGCTTCGGGTAAATCGAAAATAAGCCAGCCGCCTCCCACATCGCTGGCTTTGAAACCGAGCTTGTCACGCAGAAATGCACGCAGTGCTGCTGCATCGGAACTGTAAAACATGGTATGTACTCCTTTTATCATGTGGAGGGATTTAACGATAAACTATTTAACAGCTGTGAAATTAATTTCTGCCCAGGGCTTTCAGTTCTTCAAATTTATACACAAAAACGCCACTCTCGTTTTTCTTCGCCGCTGCCATCATCGCTTTTGCCACATCACCGGCATGAATCGCTTTGTATTTGGAAGGAACCAGGAATGCCAAAGCCTTCATTACCGATTTACCTATTTGTTCTGCCGGGCGGAATTCTTTTCTGTGGCCAAGCAGCATGGAGGGCTGCATGATGTGTATTGAGTTCAATCCGGTTTCTTTTACGGCATCTTCCACCTCGCCTTTAAGCCGCAGGTAAAAATTGCTGCTTTGGCTGTTGGCGCCGATGGCCGAAACCAGTACAAATTTTTCGCAGCCCGTCATTTTACAAAACCTGGCTAGTTTTACCGGTATATCATAATCTACTTTGCGGTAAGCTTCTTTGTCACCTTTTACTTTCCTGGTAGTAGTACCGACAGAACAAAACACCACATCACTGTTGTTGAGCGCCACCAGCAATGAATCGCTGTCGTTAAAATCAACTAATTTCTTTTCCAGTTTGGGATGCGAAATATTTATAGGCCGGCGGATGAGAATTCGTACAGTATCATAATAGGCATCGCTCAGCAGTTGCTGCAGCAGGTAGCTGCCAATGAGGCCGGTGGCCCCGGCAAGGCAGGCAATCCTGGTTTGCATATTTATTTTTTTTCCAGCACCAGAGCTACTTTATTAAAGTCGGCGGCCGCATTGATTATTTTCCTGAAATCTTCGTATTGCGACAAGGGGTAACGGGTTTTCCTGTACTCCTCGGTGATGTGAATAATAAGTTTGTTGCCTTCCATTTTGTACGATGAAACAAAGCCCATGGTGATTTGCCCGTTTTCTTTATAGGTATGATTCATGTTCAGGTCATCGGCGTTTTTTACAATATAATCTGCCGGCAGGGTGAAGATTATTTTTCTTTCCAGCACGTGGGGAAAATCGATTTCCATCGGGAATTGTCTTGGCTTTTCCTGGTACATTTCCACCTGCGGGCCGATGATGTCGCCCACCTTTACAATAATTTTTGCGCCGGCCCGCTCCACCAGTTCGCTGGCTTTTACCGAGGCCGATAAAATAAAGGGTTTGTTTTCGTGGTAATTTTCCAGCTCCTGGTTTTCCAGCTTTGAGCTTATTACGTTTTCCGATTTGGTGCCGAACTTAATCATTTCTTTTATCACCAGCCGCTGATCTTCGGGGCTGGCAAAGGAGAACATGGACTTATAAGTGGAAGCTGCATAGCCGGCATAAATCTGGCGTATATCAATCAACAGGGTGTCGGTAGCAGGGTTCAATTCAATTTCCGCTTCGGTGTTGATAGCGCTCAGTGAATAATCTTCCAGCGGAAGGTATTTTAATTCGGCAAAAGCTGTGGTCAGGTTGCCGATGGTAGTGGTTTTGCAAAAAACTGCATTGGTACCACCCCAGTTTGGGTTAATCCAGGGAAAACGGTACTCCGTTTCAGTGGGCGCCATGTATTTTTTCAGCTCGGGAAAATAGATAACGATATTGTCGCTGTTATTCCAGTTTTCAAAGTTTTTTTCAATCACCAGTTTTTGCCTGTCGCCAGCCAGCACATACTCATGCGCAATACCCAGCTGGCGAAAGACGGCGCCATATAACCGGGCTATGCCGACATGGCTTGCCAGTTTTGATTTAATTATTTTTTCCAGGTTTTCAGCATCCTCGCTGCTGATGTCTTCCTGGGTTAAAATATTTTTTTTCAGGTAATTTTCCAGCGTGGTTATTTTTTCTGTTTCCGTTGCGGCTTTTTTCAGCTTCAGCTCATTCACCAGGTCGTCAACTTTTTTCAGTTCTTTTTCGGTGCAGCTGGTATAGCGGTTGTACACCCGGCGGGCAAGTTCGTCCCAGGAAAAAAGTCTTTCATTTTTGCTGCGTGATAAATTATAGGAGAGCTTGTATTCACAGCGCAGCAGGCTGGCTTCGTAGGCGGAGTATTTTTCTTCTTCCACACCGGCAATGTCACGGGCGGTAAAAGTGACAAAGCGCTTTTGATTAATTACAGTATCTGCCGGTTTGTTAGTGCTGTTATAGGGACGTACTTCGTAAACAAGGCGTGCAGGCGAAACTATTTCCAGCCGGGCTTCCAGCACCGGGAAAGCACCCTGCAGGTTTTCGCGGCCGAAATGGCCGGTGTTTCTTTTATAGGTGTAATAAAATTCCACTTCACAGTTTTTCACCAGCCCTTCCATAGCAAAAATTTTATACAGCTGTTCATTTTCATCTTTCAGGTCTTTGATGTTTTCTGCGCTTACTTCAATTATTTTTCCGCCGGGTAAGATGGTTCGCGCCCTGATGCTGACAATATCCCGGTTGTCTGCCACCGGAAGGTACACCCGGTTGAAGGCTTCAATGCCGTTGTCGTTATTGATGTGAACAATCCTGTGCAGTGTTTTGTACATTATCAGCTCGTCGTTTTCATCAATGTACTCGATTCTTCTCTTATCCAGCAGTATCACCGCCGGCCCGGCAGTATGCCTGCTGTCAATACTGTGCAGCGCAGGCGACGGGTGCCAGGTTTCCTGTATCAGATTATTGTCCTGGGCAACTGCAGTCAGTGTAAATAGTACAGCGGCGAGATAAAAAATTTTTTTATACATATACAGAAATTATTTTTTTGCAAGACTGATTGTTTCTTTATAGGTGGGCAGCAGGTTTTCCAGCACTTTATTCCATGCCTGGAATTTTTCAACCGGCAGCAGCAGGTGATTGTTTTCAAAACGCTGGGTCAAAATCACCCGGTTATTTTGTTCTTCGTACTGCAGGTCGAAGCCCCACACTTCATTGTGGAAACTTTTGCCCGGCGGCAGGTAAGTGAGCTTATAACCTTCCGGTATTTCCATTATGGTAACATAGCGCCGTTCATTTTTAAAGTCAAATTCCACGGGCAGTTTCCGCCGCGGGTAATCAATTTCCTGGTGTTCATAAAATTTAAAGAGATTCAGGTTCAGGTACCATTCGCCGGCCACTTTCCGGGCAAAGTCCTGCAGCTCAAACTGGCTTACCAGGCTATACCTGCCGGGGTTGCCGGTTTCAACAATTTCATATGTACCCAGCCTGAACTTATTAGAGCCACGGCTAAGATAGCCGTTCAGAAATTTTTCCCTGTCTTTTTCATCCGCCTGGTTCATGATGCGGTACAGGTTTATGGCAAAATACCCGCTCATATCCACTTTGATGGTGCCCTGTATTCCTTTTTCAGTCATGCGGAGGATGGTGGTATCGGTATAAAAATTTTTTTCTTTATCCATTACCGGCACCCGTATTATTTTATAGTCGTTTTCACCGGTCACCACCAGGGCTTCTTTGCCCTGTATATGATCGGGGGGTACACCAAATTCACCATGCGAATCAGTTCCGTCGAGAAAAACAAAACCGGTATCCAGCTTTACAGCCGCTATCATATGGTTATCCACAATTGGCAGTGGCAATTCGGTATAGTCGTACGGAAGGCTGCGGGTGCCAATCCATGCAAAATAGGCGGGCACACCGGCGTATTGCAGCATTTTGGTAAGTATGCTGGCCATGTCTTTGCAATCGCCGTAGCGGCGGCTGCATACCAGGTTGGCATCGCGGGGTATAAAACCCTCCATACCGTTTTCAAACGCCACATATTTTATATGCTGCTGCACCCAGCTGTAGATGTTTCTTGCTTTGGCTTCATCGGTAGGCGCATTTTTTACCAGTGAATCGGTAATGGTTTTCAGCTCGGGGCTTGTGTCTTTATTAATATGGCTGATGAATCCGCGGTAAAAACGGAAAAGATCATCCGGGGTACCCAGCCATTTTACCCGCTGTCCTTTTTCATCTGTAATGCTTTCGATATAAAAAGCCACATGCAGGGCATAGTAAGAATTATCAGGCGCATCGGGATAGTTTTGATCTTTTTCCAGCCGGCTGATGCGGAAAGTATATACGGTTTCCCTTTTTTTCTTTTCTTCTGAAAAAATAACCCTTTCGGGGTTGTTGCCCTTTACACGGTATTTTACCACCCAGTCTTTAGGAAAAGTGATTTTCAATTCACCATTCATCACCGGGATGTTTCGGGAAAAATAGTGTGCTGAAAGCAGGCGGAGATTATTGTGCAGCGAAGTAACCTCGAGATGCCCGGTGCTGCCATCGGTAACGGAAGGAAAATTAAACGAGGTTTCTTTTATGTCGTCGTAAAAAACACTTCTCGACCTGTTTTCAGTTGTTTTAAAGTCTTTCACCGGCACTTTCTTTCCTTCGGGGGTGATGGTGTATGCCTCGTATTCCTTCAGTTCGTTGAAGCTGCTGTTATAAAAACCAAACCGGCTCAAGTAAACTGCGTTAGGCGATAAAAACAGGAGTTCCTGTATTTCCCGTCTTTCGGCATACGGCTCTCCGTTGTGTAATTTGAAAGTGTAGTGTACGGTGTTTTCTTTAAATACCAGGTGTTCGCCGGGAAACAGAGTCCTGATTTCTGCTGCTGATTGTGCGTGCAGCTGGGCCGCAGCAAAAAGAGTAAAAACAGTTATGAAAGTTTTGCTCATCGGTATTTTATTTTTTTATTTCCAGCAGGTCGCCAAAATAATAAATCCTGGTTTCTTTCAGTTTGCCGCTGTCATCGTACAGGCGGGTGATGCCATGGGGCTGCCCGTTGTAGTAATTTGTTTCTTCGGTCAGCACTCCCTTTTCATTATAAATTTTCAGCAGGCCATGCAGGTTGTCGTGAAAGAAAGTATAGTCCAGTTGCACCTGGCCATTGGCATGAAAATATTTATATGCGCCATGTGTCAGGTTGTAGTCTTCGGTGCTTTGCTTTCTTATTTTCCCGTTGGCATAATACAGCAGGTTGGGGCCGTTCAGTTTTCCATCAGCATATTCAAAATCGGCAGACGGGTTGCCGTTTGAAAAAAATGCTTTCAGTTTCCCGTTACCCCCGGGGATGGTAATTTCGGGAAGCAGCCTGCCGCTCTTGTCTTCATAAGTATAAGCCACGGGCACATCATAATCAAACTTCACCTGGTACAGCAGGCTGCCGTCAGGGTCATATTTTTTTGACCAGCCGTGACGGTAGCCCTGGTAAAATTCGGTTTCTGTATCGGTTTTCCCGTTTTCAAAATAATAAATCCTTTTGCCATGCAGCAGGCCGTCTGCATACGTTTCGGTATAGTCGGGCTTGCCGTTTTCAAGATAATGTTTCCATACGCCGGTTTTATCGCCCATTTTATAAGCGCCTTCAGTTGCAAGTATACCTCCATAATAATAACTGAGATACGTACTGTCAGGCATTCCGTGTTTGTAAAACCGGATAGTGTTTAGTGTGCCGTCGGGAAAATAAAATTTGTAGGCTCCATGCCAGTCGCCGTAAAGATATTCACCTTCGGCGCCGGGTTTTCCGTTAATCATCACCGATTTCATTTTACCTGATGCATTTTTGTAGTTGCAGCGGTTAATTTCTTTGCCGGCGGTATCATACTGGATAAAATCTTCAATCCAGCCGCGGTTATAATGTGCCATGTTTGACAGCCTGCCATTGGGGAAATATTCTTCACGGTAACCGTGTATATCATTATTCAGGTAGGTGGTTTTGGCCCGCAGGGCGCCCATTTCATCATACTCGTACCAGGTGCCTTCCCTGTAGCCCTGCTGGTACCAGCCTTCACTTTGCAGCTGTCCGTGCATATACCAGTTTTTTTCATAACCATGCTTTTCTCCTCCGGTGTATTCATTTTCCGATTCTTTGTTTCCGTTGGGATAATAGGTAATGGAACGACCGGCCCGGTTACCATCTTCATAATTGATTTCAGCATTTACCTTCCCGGAAGTGAAATACGATGTTTCAAGGCCCTGTATCAATCCTTTGTCGTTGTACACGGCATGCATTCTTTTAAAACCAGACGGTGTATAGCTGGCCATATCCATTTTTTTGGCCTTTCTTTCGGTGGCGCTTATTTCTTTACCGGTTTTATCAAAATATTTTGCCTGCTTTACGATATTGTTGTCATAAACAAATTCAGAAAACTTTTTGCTGTCGCGGTCGAAGAATTCCGTCCTGCCGTCCTGTTTGCCTTTTTTATATACCGTGGAGTAGTATAAAACACCATTATCATAGTATTCGCTGTATTCGCCATCCAGCTCCCCATTTACATAATTTTCTTTTGCTTTCAGTTTCCGGTTTTCGTGGTAACGGTTCAAGGTGCCTTCCAGTTTGCCTGCTTTGTATTGTCCTTCCACAGCCAGCCTGCCGTTTTCATGATAGGATTTGAACGGGCCTTCCAGCAGGCCGTTTTTATAGGTTGCTCTGGATTCCAGCACACCGGTTTTGTAATACGATTCATAGGGGCCGTTCAGTGTATCGGCAATATAGGTTTCCATGGTACGCAAGGTACTGTTGCTGTAATATGTTTTACGGGGGCCCTCCAGTTTTCCGTTTTTATAATTTTGAGCCACACGCGGCTGGCCTGTCAAAAAGTAAGAAACACTTTCGCCATCAGCAGCGTCGTTTTTCACCATAGTTTTTGACGACATCACACCATTTTCAAAATAAAAAATTTCTTCTCCTTCCTGCACATCATTTACAAAAAACTGTTTCCCCCTCAGCTGGCCATTGAAGTGATAATAATTCCATTCTCCTTCTTTACCGCCAGTATTATTAAATTTTCCTTTGCTGCGGATGTTGCCCGGGCTGTAATAAAATTCCCAGTCGCCGGTAAATTTTTCGCCATCGGCGGTTGTGGCGCCTTTGCCATATAGCCGCCCCTCTTCGAAATGATAAAGCGGAGGCATGTTTTTCCGCTTCGAATAATTCAGTTCACGGGTGCTGCGCACCCGGTTGAAATAAGCCACCAGGACATTTACAAGGTCTTCCAGGTCATCTTTGTTTTTTTTCAGGTAAGACTGGATGGTTTCAATATTGATGCTGCCAAATGCCCGGTAAACAAAGGGTTCAAATTTTTTGTTTTTAAATATGCCGGAATACAAGGGTACATAATACTGCATCCAGAAATCAGTTGACAACTCATCGTATTCCTGTTTTTCGAGTATCACCTGCAGCTGCCGGGTTATGGGGTCGTCCAGTTTAATGAGCGTTTTGTAACTTTTATCCAGGGCAATTTTTGAAGAAACGATTTTTTCCGCCAGGGCAAACGGTGATTCGCCATTATCCACTCTGTTATTTGCCAGTTCCCTTATCTCGTCGGTGTTTTTGCTGATGTTGCTCATGTGCGTGATGCAGTTGGATTGAAATTTCCCGTTTGGCTGCAGCAGCAAATAACTGATATAGCACAGGAAGGCTTCGATGATTTTGCCCTGCGGTAATACACTTGCACCCAGCTTGTAGTGTGCGCTGCTTTCATAGGGATTGATAAGAATACATTGCTTAAAAACCGCTTCGGCCTGGCTGTATTTTTTTTGAATAAGGTAAGTGGTTCCTTTATTCAGCAAGAGTGACGTGTAAGCCGGGTACAGCGCAATGGCCGAATCATACACACGGAGTGCCCTTTCCGGCTGGCCGGCATCGTCGAGCAGGTTGCCATACAAAGTAAACAGCTGGGGCCAGTATGCATTGTTTTTGGCCAGCCCGGCTTCACAAACTTTTAGTGCTTCCGTCAGCTGGCTGTCGGCCGACAGTGAATAGGCCATTTCATACAAGGCCTGGTAATAATTGGTATCGCTCCGGTCAATCTTGCTGTAGGCAGCAATGGCTTCTTTATATTTACCCTGGTCGTGAAGCCCGATGCCTTTTTTAATGTATTCTGCGGAATTAATCAATGGGTTGTTTTCCTGGGCTGATAATAATAAGTGGCAGGAAAAGCAAAGGAATACGGCAAATAATTTCAGCATGCAGTTAAGGTTTTATAATAGTGATGGTAGAGGGGTGAAATTTACATAAAAAATTTATTGAGTTTTATTTTCGCCTTTACATTTTTATCTTGCAATGTGCTAACTGTCGTTCACAATTTTTCGCTCAAGTCCTATAACACGTTTGCCATTGATGTAAAGGCCCGGTATTTTTCAGCTATTTCATCACCTGATGAACTCACCGAACTCACCACTCACCACTCACCACTCACCACTTTCATTTTAGGCGGCGGCAGCAATGTTCTTTTTACAAAAGACTATGACGGCCTGGTGCTGAAAAATGAAATCAAAGGCATTGAAGTAGTGCATGAAGACATGGAACATATTTATGTAAAAGCCGGCGCCGGCGAAAACTGGCACCGGTTTGTGCTTTATTGCCTCAGCCGCCGCTGGGCAGGTGTGGAAAATCTTTCCCTTATACCCGGATGTGTTGGTGCGGCGCCTATTCAAAACATCGGGGCTTATGGAGTAGAGCTGGATGATGTGTTCTGGGACCTGGAAGCTTTTCACCTGCACGAAAAAAAAGTTTACACTTTCACACGAAGCGATTGTGCGTTCGGCTACCGCGACAGTATTTTTAAAAACAAGCTCAAAGACCAGTTTGTTATTCTCAACGTAACATTCCAATTGCGAAAGAAGCCCATTTTTCATACCAGCTACGGTGCCATCTCCGAAGAGCTGGAAAAAATGGGAGTAAAGGAGCTAACCATAGAAGCTATATCGCAGGCTGTCATTAATATCCGTACATCCAAATTGCCCGACCCGGCTGTGATTCCAAATGCAGGAAGTTTTTTCAAAAACCCGGTCATATATCAGGAATTGTTTTCAAAACTTAATGCCCGGTTTCCGGCAATGCCGTTTTATCCGCAAAGCAATGGCAGTATAAAACTTGCTGCCGGCTGGCTCATTGAAACATGTGGGTGGAAAGGTTATCGGAAAGGTGATGCCGGTTGTCATGACCGGCAGGCACTGGTGTTGGTAAACTATGGCCATGCAAACGGTAATGAAATTTATGAACTGAGCGAGGAAATTTTGCAGAGTGTAAAAGAAAAATTCGGCATTGTGCTGGAAAGGGAAGTTAATATTCTTTAGCAATTGTATGGCATGATTTTTTTTAAGTATCATTGTATGCATAAAAATTTTTTATGAAAAAAATTATATTTCTTCTTCCGGCAGTCCTGGTTGTTTCTATGTATACAAACGCCCAGGCGGCCAAATCCATTTATTTCGAACTGGGCGGTCCCGGTCTTGCTTCTTTTAATTTCGACACACGATTTTCACCAAAAGAAGACGGCATCGGAGGCCGCATTGGTTTCGGAGGATTCAGCCTGACGATAGACGGAGAAACCGAAGGAGTGTTTTTTATTCCCCTTGGCCTGAATTATCTTTTTGGTAAGGACAGCAAAAATTATTTTGAGATTGGAGGCGGTGTCACGCCTGTTTTTGTTTCCGGCAGCAATGGCAACGGTAATTTTACTTCCACGTTCGGTCACCTGAATTTTGGCTACCGTCTTCAGCCGGCAAAAGGGGGGTTTACTTTCCGGGCATTTATTACTCCTGTATTCGGCGGTTTTGGTTTCATTCCTTACTACGGGGGAGTATCTTTCGGATATAAGTTTTGAAAATATTTTCGGTATAGAAAAACAGTTTCAGATTTTTTTCGGGTTTAAATTCCAGCGTGGAAGAAAATTAATGTATAACTAATACCAGTTTTTCATCGTTGGGTTTTCCTGCTTTAGTTTAAAAAATATATTCCCTTACTAAAAGAAAACTCCGGGCTGAAAAATGATAAACGTTACGCCTTAAACTTCACGTAAAATCTTCCCGGTCAAAATCTTCATCGGCCGTTTTGGGTCCGCCCAGGTTCAGCATGCTGCCCACCAGGTCTTTGAATTCAATTTTTCCTTCAATCACTCTTTTACTGATCAGGGAGTAGGAGGCAAGCCCGTGCAGCACCAGTTCCATCAGCAGCGCCGATTCTTTTTCATTGGCCCCTTTGAAATATTTTTTTACCAGCGGGTATAAGCCATCCACTTTATAAAGCTGCTGCACCTTATCCTCATCTTTTGTATTGAAAAAAATATTCAGTGTATGGCCCTTGTCAAACCAGTTTAACACGGGGCGATAGGGGTTTTCATCCCGTGCAGGTTCTTCCACATTTTTAGGACGCATTCTTTTTTTCAGCACATCGGGGTTGGGAAAATAATTTACAAACTGCGAACGAATAGCTTTATCCAGCAGATTCATGGCTACCTGGTAGGGGCCTTCCTGCTCGCCTTCGTACACCAGTTCAATTTTTCCCGTGATGGAAGGGATGATGCCCGCCAGGTCGCTGATCCACACCTGTGTTTGTTTTTCATTATTGATAATGGCACGACGCTCCGCGGCACTTACTGCATTTTCAAAAGCCGAAATGGTAAGCCTTGCACTCACACCGCTTTTTTTGTCCACAAATTCACTGCCCCTGGCTTCAAAAGCCACCTGTTCAATCAGCCGCTTCACCAGGTCGCTGATTCTTACTTTTTCTTTTTGTTCTCCGGCAATCACGGCTTCCTGTTCGGTTATCTCCAGCGCCGTTTCAATTGTTTTAGGATAATGGGTAAGTATCTGGCTGCCGATGCGGTCTTTCAGCGGCGTCACAATAGCGCCGCGGTTGGTGTAGTCTTCAGGATTAGCGGTGAACACAAAGAGGATATCCAGCGGCAATCGCAGTTTAAAACCTCTTATCTGCACATCGCCTTCTTCCAGGATATTGAACAGCGCCACCTGTATTCTTGCCTGCAGGTCGGGCAGCTCGTTGATTACAAAAATGCCGCGGTTGCTTCGGGGAATTATTCCATAATGAATCACCCGTTCATCGGCAAAGTTCAGTTTAAGGTTAGCGGCTTTTATCGGGTCAATATCGCCGATGAGGTCAGCAACACTTACATCCGGCGTGGCCAGCTTTTCACCGTAGCGTTCGCTGCGGTGAATCCAGTGAATGGGTGTTTCATCGCCATGCGCTGCTATTTGGTCTTGTGCAAATTTCGACACCGGGTTCAGCGGGTCGTCATTCAGTTCGCTGCCGGCAATGCAGGGAATGTATTCATCCAACAGCTCTGTCATCAGCCTTGCCATTCTGGTTTTGGCCTGGCCACGCAAACCAAGAAAAAGAATATTATGACGGCTCAGCAATGCCCGCTCCACATCGGGTATCACGCTGTCATCAAACCCGATAATACCGGGAAAGCTGTGCTCCTTACTTTTTAGTTTCCGCATCAGGTTTTCCCGCAGTTCGTCCCTGATGTTGCGTGGCCGGTAGCCGCTTTTCTTCAGTTCTCCAAGGGTTTTGATACCCTCCCACCCTCTAAAGAGGGCCTTCGAAATTTCACTCATTCGTGGTTTTCTTTTTTTATTCCAAATATTTTTTTGTTATCAGCTTTTGAATTTCTATTAAACTTTTGTTGCCCCGAACGTTCGGGGCTCCGTTCATCGTCTGGTAATCCTATTGGACTTTTTTAATGAATTACTGGTCCATCAAAACTGATTTCTGAAATCACCGTATCATTATATGTGCCGCCCTTATAAGTTTTTACTATTTCCAGTCTTATAAAGTAGGGCTGCTCTCTTTGAGCAAACCATTTTGACACATCGAATACCTGACCGTCCGTAACATCTTTCAAATTAAGTTTTGCAACAGGACTATTGTCAACATAAAGCATTAATTGCTTCACCCTGTTATTTTTCTTCCAGCGCATTATATCTTTTTGGTACCCGTTATAAATAATTATTTTTTCAAGTGGCCATGCATTCGGCGTCATCCTCATTAAAATTGATTCACCCATACCATTATCCTCTTTACCCTCTGCCCAGGCAAAGTCAAGAGACCCATCGCAAATGTTGTCAGGATTGTATTTATCACTTAATGTTGAACTGGACCAGATACTGTCAGGCCCTCCGTTTTCGTAGTAATTGCAGCCGTAGCCGGGACCTACATAATAAAAAATACTCTCTTCAAGGTACATGTCTAAAGTTATGTCATCAGCCACTTCAATTTCGTTCATTAGGGCAGCCTCTTTTTTTGTGAGTGGTGTGCTTATTAATAACTTTTCTTTTGCTTTTTTATAAACTTCTGCTGTTTTTCGGATTGAATCTCTCCACATTCTTGTCAGATCCATTGAAGGAATTAATTCTGGATTTAGTTCCTCAACTTGCTGAGCCGGGACCTTAATCCAAATTAAAAATATTGATGTTAAAAAGGCAATTTTCATATATCCAATTTTTCACCCCTTCGGGGTTCTGATAAAACTACCTCCATTTCATCACCGGGTTTACACCCGGTGCTATTAATCCCGATAATTTTCGGGACGCCCCTTCGGTGCTTTGTTCAAAATTTGTACAGAAGTTCAATAGTAATTCTTAAGCCAAAAGCCCCCTTTAATGGGTTTGGGGGTTTTCAATACACCGTTTTCCTCTTGCCACTCTCAAAATCCTTAAATATAAAAGCCCCCAGCCTGTCGAGGCTTGCAAAAAATGCTTTGCCGTTATTGGTTTCGGTAAACTCGTTCACAAAACGCTGCAGGTACGGATCGGTGGCAATCATAAAAGTGGTGATGGGTATCTTCAGTTTTTTGCATTGCGCAGCTAAATTCAGACAACGGGTAGTGATACGCCGGTCGAGCCCAAAGCTGTTTTTATAATACCGTTTGCCGATTTTAATACAGGTAGGCTTGCCATCAGTAATCATAAAAATCTGCTTGTTCGGATTTTTTCGCCGGCGCAGAATATCCATGGCAAGTTCCAAACCCGCCACTGTGTTGGTGTGATAAGGGCCTACCTGCAGGTAGGGAAGGTCTTTTATTTCCACCATCCAGGCATCGTTGCCAAACACGACGATGTCCAGCGTGTCTTTCGGGTAACGGGTCGTTATGAGTTCGCTCAGGGCCATGGCCACTTTTTTTGCCGGGGTGATGCGGTCTTCTCCGTATAAAATCATGGAGTGAGAAATGTCAATCATCAGTACGGTGCTGGTCTGTGCTTTGAAATCCGTTTCCCGGATGCTCAGGTCGTCTTCCTGCATGCTGAAACTTTCAATGCCGTGATTGATTTGCGCATTACGGATGCTTTCGGTGAAGTCAATCTGTTCAATCATGTCGCCAAACCGGAAAGGTCTTGTTTCGGGGTTCACTTCATCACCCTGCCCGGGTTTGAAGCTGTGATGGTCGCCCTGCTTTGTTTTTTTCAGCTTACCGAAAATTTCTTCGAGGCTTCTTTTGCGGATGCCCTGTTCTGTTTTTGGCGTGATGACAATGGCGCCTTTTTCGCTGTCTTCCGTGATGTAACCTTTTTCTTTCAGCTCTTCAATAAAATCGCCCATGCCGTATTCATCATCAGTCAAATCATATTTCTTATCCAGCTCATTCAGCCAGCTCAGCGCTTCAGCCACATCGCCGCTGGTGTAGGAGAGCAGCTGCATAAAAAGTTCGAGCAGTTGTTCAAACCGTGACTTGCCGCCTTCGTTGGGGTCATATTTTTTAAAATGATGACCGATCAATTGATTTAAGATTTTGGTCCCGATTGCAATCGGGATTTGATTTTGGATTTATTTTGGTTTCAGTTGAGTTGTAACCATACAGCAAATTACAATTTTATTTTTTGCATGTTAAGTTAAATAAAAAAGCCCCCATAGCGGAGGCTTTATAATAATACAGAAGCAAATTATTTTCCTTTTGGTGAATCGGCTTTCTGCAGAATTGAATCCGCTTTTTTCAGCAATGAATCGGCAACAGGTTTCGGGTTGTTTCTTTCTTCTATTTGTTTAGCATAGCGTTGCAGGTCGTAGGTACGGGTTATTTCAAGTGAAAGGCCCCGCTGATGTCCGGTTAAATTGGCATCAAGGTACCCTTCTGCCTGGGCTTGCTGCTGCTGGCTGGTTGCCAATGTCCGCTGCTGTAAATAGTTTTGTAATAAATTATCAAGTTCTTTCCGGCTCATGTCGCCCAATGCAGCGTAATAGTTCATCTGATCCTCAAAGTCTTTAAACAACGCTTTCCTGATTTTTTCAGCAATCTCTTTTTCGCCGGCCTGGTAGGCTGCATCCATCAGCCGCATGGAGGTTTCGTTGTTTATTTCGTAGCGGCTCGCCATACCGTAAGGCACATTGATGCCCGGCACCAGGCTGTCGGCCTTGCGGATGATTTTTGCTGCGTCGTCTTTCCTGTTTTTATTCAGCAGGTCGCCGGCCAGCTCGGCATACAGCTGGCGCACAATGGTCAGGTGGCGGCGGTTTTCTTCATCAAAGTACACGCCCGGTTTATCTGCATTGCCATTGGCAAATTTTGTAAGCAGGTTATTCATCATCCAGTCATCATTGATGCCGCTGTTGTTGGCAATAGGAACAAGCCGGTAAGTCAATCCGTCTTTTCTTAAATAATTGCCAAAGCCTAATTCATTGTAAGGCGATGTAAAATAGATGGGTCGTTTCCATGCATTGGCTGCAATAATGTTCAGGATAGCCAGGTGATCCCGCTGCAGGTAGTTGCGCGGCAGCTCAAACCTGATTTCTTTCGGTACCAGGTCTTCGGCATTTACGGTTCCGTTGCTTCGCACCAGGGCGCTGTCCACCGGCACCGAAAATCTTTTTACCGGGTAGGCCTGCATATTATCTCCTTCACCCAGCTTTTTCATGATGTCATACAGGTTGTAGTAGGCTTCCTTGGAATATTCCGGTGTAGGATAATATTGCATGCCCACCCGCCGGTCACCGATAATTTTTTCCGGCGACCAGATAACATCAATGGAGTCGCTCCTGTTTAATTTATAGCGCAACTGGTTAATGTACCAGTCAATACCCAGCAGGCTGGTGTTGATGATACGGATGTCGGGCCGCACCCGCTCCACTTCCTGTGCATACCACAGCGGGTACGTGTCGTTGTCGCCAAAGGTGAAAAGTATAGCGTTGGGAGCGCAGCTTTCGAGGTAATTTCTGGCATTATCTCTTGCCAGTGTTTTATTGCTGCGGTCGTGGTCGTTCCATTCCTGGCTGGCCATTACCAGGGGCGTTACCAGGCATATGATTGCCGTTGCCATGTTCAGTATCTTTTCATTGGTACCTTTTGCTGAAACAGCCCGCAACAGGTAAGTAATGGCAATAGAAAACGCGGCAAATAATGCTGCTACAATAAAAGATGTTTTAAATACCACTCCGCCGCTGAAGTTTGTAAGACTGAACGCTGTGATTACGAAACTAAGCAGCGAACCGTAAAGCACCGTGTTGTAAACGGTTTGTTTATTTTCTTTTACCATTTTTACAAACGCCACTACCGCCAGCCCTATCCAGATGGCAAAAGCATAAAAAGAACCCACGAAAGCATAATCTCTTTCACGAGGCTGGTTGCCGGGCATATTCAGGTACAACCCGATGGCAATGCCGGTAAAAAAGAAAAGCAGGAAGCTTACCAGCCAGTCTTTCCTGTTTTTTATAAAATGAAATACACAACCAAGAATGCCCAACAGGAAAGGCAGCATGAAAAGTTTGTTGTTGGCCTTATTATGTTTGAGTGTTTCCGGCAGTTTGCTTTGGTCGCCCAGCATAATTTTATCAATAAAAGATATGCCTGTTTGCCAGTTGCCGTCGCGGCGGTTGCCAAAGCCCTGTATGTCGTTTTGCCGGCCCGAAAAATTCCACATAAAATACCGCCAGTACATGAGCCCCATCTGGTAGCTGAAAAACCAGTTGATGTTGTCGCCATACGTTATTGGCGGATCAAAAATCACACGGCCCGACTGCGGATCCTGGTAGCGTCCCTTACCCAGCCATTCGGCATAAAAGCGCAGGTGATCCTGCTGGTCCTGCCAGTCCCAGATACGGGGAAAAATCATTTTATCTTTTTTGGGAAACTCATACTCAATGTCACGACCCAGTTCTACATACTTATTTCCAAGTTTGCCCCATTTCATTCCTTTTTCAATTACATAACTGCCATCCTGGTCTTCATCGGCCGGGTATGCGCCAAAGTGCGGGCCATACAGCAACGGTGCGGAGCCATATTGCTCGCGGCCGAAATACGATGCAAGACTCATGGGATTGTCCACGTTGGCCATATCAATGCCGGGGTTAGCATTGGAACGGATAAGTGTAGTGACATAAGTTGAGTACCCGATTAATACAAAAATGAAACACCAGAGGGCCAGCTGAATGGTGCTGCGCCTTTTTTTCATAGCCCGGCGCAGGGCAAGCCAACAAAGTGCACCCAGAAGGAAAAAGAAAAATGCAAAGCCTGAAAAGAAAGGCAGGCCAAAACTGTTTACAAACAGGCGGTCGAATGCGGCTGACCATTTTGGAATAATATACACCAGGCCCAGCAGCGAAACACCGGTAAGAGCACAGGCGGCAAGAAATGCATAAATAGCTTTTTTTACCGTGAAGGGATATTTTTTATTGTAATAAATCATTACAATAGCCGGCAGGGTAAGCAGGTTCAGCAGGTGCACGGTAATGGCGAGGCCCAGCATAAAAAAGATAAAGACAATCCAGCGGTCGGCTCTTGTTTTTTCGGTCACATCTTTTGCCAGCTCATAAGCATGCTCCCACTTGAGCATGGCCCATACTATGAGGGCGGTGAAGAATGAAGACAAGGCATACACTTCACCCTCCACGGCGCTGAACCAGAAGGTATCGCTGAAATTGTACGCAAGCGAACCAACTACTCCGGCCGACATTACGGTAAATAATTGCTGGTTGCTGAGTTGTTCACCATGGTTCACAAACATCTTACGGGCAAAGTGTGTGATGGTCCAGAAAAGAAACAGGATGGTGAAACTGCTGGCCACAGCGCTCAGCAGGTTAACCGAATGTGCCGCATTGGCCACATCGCCGCCGCTGAACAACACGATGAATAAACGGCCCAGCATGGTAAACAGCGGCGAACCCGGCGGATGAGGAACGCCAATTTCGTTTGCACAAGCGATAAATTCACCGCAATCCCAGAAGCTGGCTGTGGCTTCACGGGTAAGTGTATAGGTGGCAGTGGCAATCAGCAGTACAATCCAGCCGGTAATGTTGTTTACTTTTCTGAAATTCATAAAGCGATTTTTTGTCCCCTGGTTGTGTGTGGGGCCCACCATCGGTTTTTAATATTACGCTGTAGAGACGCAAGATATTGCGTCTCTACAGCGGGCAGGCAAAAATAGGGTTTCAATGTAAGAATTCAACCCCCGGTAATTAAAACATTCGGGTGTAGAGACGCAAGATATTGCGTCTCTACATTATTGCGTCTGTACCCATATTGCGTCTGTACCCATATTGCGTTTCTATTATTATAATAGAATTGCGGCAATCTCCTGCCACGAGCCTACCCGCCTGTGCCGGCCGGCATCACGCAGCAGGTTGTGCGGTTGGGAAAAAAGCAGCGTAGTGCCTTTAAAATTATCAAGGTTTTTAAAATGGTCGTCTATCATGATGTCGGCATCAACGATTATTTTGCTGCCGCAAAAAACAAATTGCTGCCATTTCAGGAAAGGGAAATGTTCATTCAGCCATTCAAATTTTTCGGGCAGGCTTTGGGGAAATTCCATGGCAGACGATACGATGAACACTTCAAAATATTTGTTTATTGCTGCAAGCATCTCCACGCTGTCTTTCACAATCGGGGTTGTTCTGAAAAATCCTTTTTCAAAAACATAATGCATGATATGGGGAAATGCCTGCCGTTCTTCCAGCCCAATAACTTCTTCGGGCTTTCTTCTTCTGCCAAAATCTTTTTCATCATAACGGAAAAACTGTTCATACACGTCGGCCAGCACGCCGTCCATATCTACTGCTAATCGCTGCATAGTTTATTCAAAGGTTATTCTTACGGTTTGGTAAAAAAGCTGGTTTTGGAGTATTTGCCTCGACTGGCTGTTTTTATCAGTAAAACCTTTTAACCCCAGCAGGCCGGCAGCATTGCCTTTATTGATGGCAATTTCCAGGTAACCGGCGCTGTTGAAGAGAGCCAGTTTTTCGCCTTCGGGCACATCGGCATACGTTTCGCTGATATGATCAATCACTTCATCCCGTTTAAATGTGATTTTAAATCGGCGGCCCCTGCGCTGCTCCTCAAACTGTTCATGCGTGATGTTGACCACTACGTTTTCAAAATTGTCAATAAAAATAATCTGGCCATCAATCCAGTCGTCGCCGATAGCGGGCTTCAGCGGATTTTTTTCCGTATAGCTTACATCAGGCTGGCCGATGTTATTGATGGATTCACCTTTGATGAGCTGGCTGATAGCCCGGCCAAAAATATCAATGCAGTGCAATGTGTTTTTTGTTTTACCTTTTTGCCAGGCAAGACCCATCACCATGTCCGGTTTTTCTTCCAGTATCATCGTCAGCAGCCCGTTGTCGGCGCATAGCAGGTACTGGTTTTTATGAAACGCCAGCAGCAACTGTTCACTTTTTTTATCAAACAAATTCACCAGGATGATGTGAAATGTAAAGTCGGGGAAATTTTTTATTGCATTGCGGCACACATACGCCGCCTGGGGATAATTGAATGGTGAAATATTGTGTGACACATCCACCAGCTGAAACTCCGGGTTTATTTTCAGCAGCCTCGCTTTAATCGCCCCGGCCAGGTAGTCGTGATTGCCGATGTCGGAAGTAAGGGTTAGCAGTGGCATGGACGATTTCAGATTTTAGTCCCGATAATTATCGGGTGCTGATTGCGGATTTTTGAAGCACACAAATTAATAATTGTGGATTAGTTTGTTAAGTAATCAGAAATCTTTTGCCCACTTTTAAAAAGGTTTGTTTCGTAAACCTCAAATCCTACATCCGACTTCCGGCATCACTTCACCAGCTCTCCGCTTTTATAAAAAAATTTACGGACCATTTTATCCGTTAGTCCGGGAAAAAATTTGTTCATAATCACGGCCTGTTTACCGCGAAAAGTCATCACCAGGGTTCTTTTTCTTTTTTCAATGGCAGATAAAATCCGGCGGGCACACTCTTCGGCGGTCATCAGTTTACTTTCATCCAGCGGGCTTTCACCCTGTGCTTCGCCTTGCTTGTTCAGTGCAGCCTGCCTGATGTTGCTGGCGGTGAAACCGGGGCACACCCACATGACATGCACGCCGCTGTCGAGCAGTTCCGTTCTTATTGCTTCCAGCCAGCCTTGCAGCGCATGTTTGGAAGCAGAGTAGCCGCTGCGGCCGGGCAACCCCCGGTAACCTGCAATGGACGACACACCCACAATGCTGCCTTTTTTATCGAGGATGTAAGGCAGGGCATACTTGGTGCAGTAAACAGCGCCAAAGAAATTTATCTCCATTACTTTTCGTATCACATCGGTTGAAGCTTCTTTCAGCTCGGCCCGCATGGAGATGCCGGCGTTGTTGATGAGGATATCAATGCCGCCAAACATTTTTATGGTGAGTTCAACCAGGCGGCGACAGTCGTTTTCGCTGCTTACATCGGCCACCATGGTGTGTAAAAAGGCTGAAGGATGCTGGGCCTGCAGCTGGTAGAGTTTATCATGATTTCTGCCGCAGGTAGACACCCGGGCGCCACAGTTAATCAATTCTTCCACCAGCGCCTTGCCGATTCCGTCGGTGCCGCCGGTTACCAGTACTGTTT
>CAZDUO010000060.1:0-23583 GCA_964508655.1 uncultured Chitinophaga sp.
CCTGGTAGCCATCGTGCTGCTGGGCCTGCTTTTGTTTCTTGAACTGTATTCTTTTTTGCCTGCGCTGCTCGGCGCCATCACGCTGTACATCGTAATGCGCAAATGGATGTTTTACCTCAGCATTAAAAAAAAATGGCGCAAAGGCTGGACCGCCATCCTGCTGATGTTTCTTTCCCTCATCGTCATATTGCTGCCCATAGCTGTGCTGGTCAATATGCTCTCGTCAAAAGTTTCATACGCCATCGAACACTCCAATGAGCTGGTGGCTGCATTAAAAAAACTGGTGACCGATATCGAGCTGCGATTTAATATCGAAATTGCCAGCGATGAAAACATAAACAAGCTGGGTAAAGTGATTGCCGACACGCTGCCGAAAATTGTTTCCGCCACATTCAATACGCTGGGCACTATCTTTTTTATGTACTTCATCCTTTACTTCATGCTGGTGAATGGCCGTGCCATGGAGAACAGTCTTTACGAGCACATACCACTGAAAGATGAAAACGTGGATAAGCTGGGCAGGGAAGTGCAAAGCATGGTGCTGAGCAATGCAGTGGGCATACCGGTGATTGCCGTTTTACAGGGCGTGGTTGCACTGATTGGTTATTTGATTATCGGTGTAAAAGAACCCTGGTTCTGGTTTGTGGTTACCTGCATCACCGCCATGCTGCCTGTTGTAGGTGCAGCGCTTGCCTATGTGCCGCTGGCTGTTATTTTCTTTGCCGGCAACCAGGCATGGCAGGGAGTGTTCATGCTCATCTATGGATTTGGCATTGTAGGCACGGTGGATAATGTTTTTCGTTTTACCCTGGCCAAAAAAATCGGCAATGTGCATCCGCTGGTTACTGTGTTTGGCGTCATTATCGGTTTGCAGGTATTTGGTTTTATCGGGCTCATTTTTGGCCCCCTGCTTATTTCTTTATTTATGCTGCTGCTGAAAATTTATTCCAGTGAGTTTATCACACGGCAGCGGCACCTGCATCCTCCGCACATGGAAAACTGAATATTTATTAAGTAGAATTGCTGATACATGGTATTTACGCTTTAGTAGATCCCGCACCCAATAATAGATTATTACTCGTTCTGCCTGAATTTTCTGCAAAGGCATACTATTTTTTCATTGCCTTCCGTTTCATAACCACAAATCCAAATCCGCACCCTTGCCCCGGTTAGTTTCAACCATATTACCCGCTTTATCAATTGCAGTGCTGATGATGCTGCCCCTGCTGAATGCAGGAAACAGGCAGCGTGTTTCACCGGATGAAAATTCAATTCCGGCAATCAACCTAATTGATTCGGCTCAATACAACCCGGACACGGAGATGACAATGATTTACGACAGCCTGGAGCTGGAAAAATATGGTTTGAATAAAGAAGCGTTCAATTATGCATATACAGGTTATAAAAAATTACAGGAACAGGGTACGCTGGAAAAAGAAGGCATTCTTACCATCTGCGATTTCAGCCAGTCGTCAAAAAGAAAAAGACTTTACCTGGTTGACCTGAACGAATACAAACTTCTGCTGAATACGTATGTGGCACATGGCCGAAACTCCGGCGCCGAATATGCAAGAAAGTTTTCCAACAGGCCTGAATCAAAACAAAGCAGCCTGGGGTTTTATAAAACAAAAAAAACGTATTACGGCAGTCATGGGCTGGCACTTACGCTGGCCGGCCTTGAAGCAGGAATTAATGACAAAGCCGAAAGAAGAAAAATTGTTGTACATGGTTCGGCTTACATTGGCGAGAGCTACCTGCGTATGAGCCGGTACATGGGCCGCAGCTTTGGCTGCCCGGCCGTGCCGAAAAAATATTCTGCTAAGCTGATTAATACCATTAAAGGAGGAAGCTGCTTATTTATATATCATCCAAGCAAGAATTACCTGGCGGGATCAAAAATATTAAACGGCTAATTGGACGTACAACAAGGATGGATGAAAACAAAAAGCTCAATCTGTACCCTATGATTGGGCTTTTTTGTTTTGGCTAACTGACAAAATAATGAGCCGCCAGCTGGGAGAAAACGCCGATGAAGAAGCCAAAGTAAATTTCTTTTGCGCTGTGATCGGAAACAATCAGCCGCGAAGTGCAGACGGCACCGGCTGTTAAAACCGACAGCGATAGATAAAAGGTCAGGTTTGTATCGCCGCTGACTGCAAGCAATGCCATAAAAGTAACCAGCACGCCCATGGCAATGGCATGCATGCTTACTTTCAGAACGATGTTGGCTAAAAACCCGAACACAGATGCATTGAACACGGCAAGGCTCATGCTTGTCATTTCTTTCACTCCCTGGTTGTTTTTAAAAGCATACCAGCACCAGAAATAAAATATCATGCAGATTACATAAGGTATGATGCGTTCTTTCTGTGTTTTCAGAAAAATGGAATCAATAAACTTCAGCCCTTTCAATAAAAGAACACTTACCACGGGAAGGAAAGTGCAGTTGACAAAAACCTGCAGCAGGTTGCTGAGTTTATTCCATGCGCTGGTACCTGTATAAGCATATGGGTGAACGCTGGTGAGAAAAAGAGCCATATACAGCGGCATGAACAAGGGATGAAACACATAAGAAACCACCTGCGCCGGCAATGTTACCCATCCCGGCTGGGGAATGGCTTCTGGCATGCTGATTTCTCTTAACTGGTTCTCCTTGGTTATTACAAGTCGGTCGGGCATGGTTACAACTCTTTTCGCAAACGGGCTACCGGTATATTGAGCTGTTCGCGGTATTTGGCCACCGTGCGGCGTGCAATATTATAACCTTTTTGCTGAAGCAGCTCGGTGAGGTGTTCATCGCTCAGCGGTTTCTTTTTGTTTTCGGCTTCTATCAGGTCGCTCAGTATTTTTTTCACTTCTCTTGTTGACACTTCCTCACCGCTTTCGGTGCTTAATGATTCGCTGAAGAAAAATTTAAGGCGGTAAGTGCCGAATTCGGTTTGCACAAATTTGCTGTTGGCCACCCGGCTCACAGTGGAAATGTCGAGCCCTGTTTTTTCGGCAATATCTTTTAAAATCATCGGCCGCAGGGTAGTTTCATCGCCGGTAAGGAAAAACTCATGCTGGTGATTCATGATGGCCGACATGGTATCGAGCAGGGTGTGCTGCCGCTGCCTGATGGCATCAATAAACCATTTGGCCGCATCAATTTTCTGTTTGATAAAAAGCACCGCTTCTTTCTGGCGCCTGTCTTTTTTGGCGCCGCGGTCATATTCCCGCAGCATATCGCGGTAGCCTTCACTGATGCGCAGCTCGGGGGCATTTCTCGAATTGAGCGTCAGCTCCAGCTTGCCGCCGTTGTTTATAATAAAGAAATCGGGCACCACATAGCTTTCCGCTTTGTTTATTTCCCCCACATTGCCGCCGGGCTTGGGGCTCAGGCGGATGATCTGTTGCATCACTTCCTTCAATTGATCATCGGTAAGATCAAGCCCCCGCTGAATTTTTTCATAATGCTTTTTGGTAAACTCTTCGAAGTATCTGGAGATGGCTTTGATGGCAACACTTACATCTTTTCCTTCATCCTGCTGGCGGTAAAGCTGCAGCAGCAGGCATTCCTGCAGGTTCCTGGCGCCTACGCCGGGGGGGTCAAACTGCTGAATCTGTTTGATGAGGTCTTCCACTTCCTGTTCGGTAACGATGATGTTCTGGCGAAAAGCAAGATCGTCAACAATGGCGGTGGTTTCGCGGCGCAGGTAGCCGTCTTCATCAATGCTGCCTACAATCTGCTCGGCTATTTTCTGCTGCTTTTCATCCAGCTTCAGCAGGCCCAGCTGGTCGAGCAGGGTTTCATAAAAACTGGTTTCGTTTTTAACAGGGATGGTTTTTTTATCCTCATCATCCGCCGGGTAGTTTTCATCCCGCAGTTTGTACCCGGCTATTTCATCATCGCCGTCCTGCACATACTCGCTGATGTCAAGGTTTTCATATTCATCTTCACTGCCGTCGGGTTCCTCGTATTCCTCCTCGCCGTTTTCTGAAAACTCGTCTTTTACTTCTTCAAATTCGTCATGCTTTTCTTCTTCCAGCTCCAGCGCCGGGTTTTCTTCCATTTCTTCTTTGATGCGCTCCTCCAGGTTGGCCGTGGGCACCTGCAGCAGTTTCATCAGCTGTATCTGCTGGGGCGATAGTTTCTGTAAAAGCTTTTGTTGTAAACTTTGACTCAGTGCCATAATCTCAATGTCATTCAATCGTTAAAAGCTGGAATTTTTTTTGAAAAAACCGGCCGTTCAACAAAAATCAGGCCGTAAATTTACAGACAAAAGAATTAAAGGTGCCGCAACGAAAAATTATTCTTCTTGTTGTATTCCTGTTAATGTTGGCGGTTAAAAATTTTGCGCAGCAAAAAACAGACAGTACAATTCAAATAATGCCGTTATTTAAAAACTATGTGCCGGTAAAAATTACATCTGTCACGCCTGATTTTTACAGCAAAAACCTCGGCTTCTTTTGCAAAAAAGAAATTTTTATTGAGAAAAAGATTTCTGTGCCGCTGCGCCTGCGGCTGGGCTCGCTGGAGTATGTGAATAAGATGGAAGGGAAGAAGAATGGTTACTGATTAAGCACCTGATTATTTACAGTTGTGCCGCCAGCGCCTGCAATATTCATCCTTATCAGCCTGCAATCATTTTGAAACTTTGAAAGAATTGTTTGAGCTGCCACTGTGGGTACTCTTTTAAAATATTTTTCCTGCCATTTATTTTTATCATTTTCCAGAAGCTGAATATATTGCTGCTTTACCAAAGTCTCTGCACTGAATTTTATTGCCAACCCGTAGACACTCATCATGAGATGGAAAAGCGAATCACCTTTCGTTGTATTGTTCAATAGTTTTTCCGCTGCATCCATGTTTTCTTCTTCTGGTTCTGCTTCGCCCAGTTCTGCTTTTATTCTTTTCAGAAAATTTGATGCGTTGTTTAAAATTAACAGTATACTATCTGCTTCTTTTTTATTAAAGCCGTAAAATGTAAGAACTTTCGCAGTGCTGTCAAGTAACTGATTTGTTTTTTGCAACTCTTCATTAACCTTACTGAAATCCTCTATTATTTTATCAGATGATGATTTGCAATCACTGAGAATGAAAATAAATAATGATCCAAATACCAGGTGCTTAAAATTCATTTTCTTTTTATTTTTTTCCAGTCAAATTTTTCCAGAAGGCCGTACAGCTCTTATTTTTTTATCGCCCCATATCAGCCGGTTGCGCCATTCGGCAGGCTTGTCAAACTGCAACAGCCTCTTGCGCCGGTCCTCATCGCTTTCATTTATGGTTTCAATGGTTTGAAACGGCAGGGCTATCCGCACCGGGCCTTGCTTTTTAGCATCAATGTATTTGCCTTGCCAGGTGAGTTCGGTCATGGAAAAGAAAGGTTTAAGGTCAAATATACTTACTGAACCTGAATGAATAGTGAATTACGGAAGGCAGTATTGCTTTTAAATAGGATACCCTTAACTTAGCCTTTACTACCTTTGTAAACAATAGCCTTACTATGGACAGCAAAAAAAACCTACAAAGCATTCAAACCCAGGAAGAGATTCTTAAAATTTTTGAAGAGCTAGAGGAAAAAGCCAAAGAGATAAATCCTAATCTGCTTTCTGAAATCAAGAATTTCAATGAAAATCATGTTGCTCTGGAAAGTTATCAGGATTTTATTAATGCGCTGAACCAGCCTCCTGTTCTTACTTCTTCCAACCATGTAAGTCAATAATATGCCGACCTGGGACAAATTCTGAATGAAGTTACAGAAAGGATTAAGGCTGGCGACCAGCGGGCCTTCGATAACGTAAGACAGCATTACATCAAACAACTGGCTGATTTTACCGGTAGAAATACCATTGTTTATGCCAGCAAGTGGACATCAGGAGATGCACCTCCAAATCTCGTCTCAATTATTGATGAAGACTTACAGGGTTTCATGGAAGCCATACATGGGCTTAAAGGCGACCAGCTTGATTTATTACTACATACCGGTGGTGGTTCAGCAGAAGCTACAGATGCAATCGTTTCCTATTTACGGCAAAAATTCAATAATATCCGGATAATTATTCCACAGGCAGCAATGTCTGCGGGAACTATGCTCGCTTGCTCCGGTGATGAAATCGTAATGGGTAAACATTCATTTATCGGTCCAATAGATCCTCAATTTATATTACAAACCTCTGTTGGGATACAGGCTGTGCCTGCACATGCCATCATTGAACAATTTGAAAAAGCGCAAAAAGAAATTGCTGATAACCCCAAAATGCTGAACTCGTGGTTACCGATGCTGAGTCAATATGGCCCAGCTTTGCTTATTCAATGTAAGAATCAGATTGAATTCGGCCAGCAATTGGTCGAAAGTTGGCTCAACAATTTCATGTTTAAAGGAAAAGATGGCAGCGATGCAAAGAGAATTGCTGAGTATCTTTCGAATCACGGAAATTTTAAGACCCACTCCAAACATCTCAATGCTGAATTTGCAAAAGAAAAACTTGGCCTGCGTGTTAGCAGCCTTGAAAGCAACCAGGATTTTCAGGAAAGAGTGCTGTCAGCATTTCATGCAACTATGCTTACGCTAAACACTAATGCGGTTAAAATAATCTGCAATCAAAATGGTAATGCATTTGTGAAGCAAATGCAAGTTGCAGCTCAACAAATAAAAAAGGGCTAAAGAATAGCAAAAATCTCATTCCCTTTTCGGCAGCCAATCCATCTCCGGCACTTTCGCCGGCAATTTATAATAATTATTCCGCAGGCTGTCGCACCAGCCGTTGGGGTTGTTGTTAAACGATTTGCTGCTGAAATAAATGCTGCCCTGTACATTGGGATATTGGCGCAGCAGTTTTACCTGGTTGGGCAGTTCGTCCGGTTTTTTCCACGCAGCATGGGCGGGGTGATTGCCAGCCGCACGGTAAATGCCATGCCCGATATATAAATGGCGGCCGTAAGAATTTTTGCTCCACCAGTCCAGCATTTTTGTGTAATCAATTTTTTCATGCCTTATTTCCAGGTAAAGCTGCGGCGCCACATAGTCAATCCATTTTTCTTTCAGCCACAAAAGTATATCGGCATACAGGTCGTCATAATTGGTTTGGCCGGCCTGGCTGTCGCTGCCCCGCGGGTCTTTGTCCTTATTTCGCCACACGCTGAACGGCGAAATGCCGAACTGCACCCAGGGCTTTTCGTTTTTGATGGCAGCAGAAAGCATCCTGATGATGGAATCTACATTGCTCCTGCGCCAGTCGTCCTTATCCAGTTTGCTGCCCGATTTTTTATACGATTCTTCATCAGGAAATTCTTTGCCTGCAATACGGTAAGGATAAAAATAATCATCCATGTGCACGGCATCCACATCGTAGCGGCGCACTATGTCGGCTATCACCTTCACCACAAATTTCTGCGCCTGCCTGTTGGCCGGGTCAAAATATTTTTTATCTCCATATTCCAAAAACCACTCGGGATGAATTTTGGTAATGTGATTGGGCGAAATAGAGGAAGATCCGGTTTTAAAATCTGCACGGTACGGATTGCACCAGGCATGAAATACCATTTCCCGCTTATGCGCTTCGCTTATCATAAACTCAAGCGGGTCGTAATGCGGAAATGGCGACCTGCCCTGCACACCGGTGAGCCACTGGCTCCACGGTTCGTACTGCGACGGATAAAAAGCATCAGCAGCCGGCCGCACCTGCACTATCACGGCATTCATGCCGTTCAGCTTATGCATATCAAGCTGGCGAATGTACTCTGCCCGCTGGCTGTCGGCATTGTTCATTCCCTTCAGTGGCCAGTCAATATTATCAACCGAAGCAATCCAAACGCCACGGAACTCAGCAGCAGGTTGTGCCGCCGGTTGCCAAATAATAAACAGCCCCGGAATAAGGATGAAAATTTTTTTCATGCCTGTGAAAGCATGAAGATACATCATTGATGGTTTCGGAGTTTATCGAGCAGATGATTCAGTGATTCCAGTTCGCCATCCGAAAGGGTCTGGAGTACATTATCCAGCTCAGGGTTGCGCTTATCCAGTCTTTCCAGCAGCTGCAAACCTGCCGGGGAAATCACTACATCCACCATCCGCTTGTCTTTTTGCGATATGGCTTTTTGCACAAGTCCTTTGGATACCATCCGCTCCACGATACGGCTGGTGTCGCTCATTTTATCCAGCATTCTTTCCCTTATTTGTAAAGTAGAAAGCGGCCCGCTTGCGCCGCGGAGTATGCGAAGAATGTTGTATTGCTGCGGCGTTATGTTTTCAGCTTTTACAAACTGTTTTATTTTTTCCAGTATCCAGCTCCCGGTGAACAGAATATTTACCATTGCTTTGTTCTGGCGGTTGCGGAAATTGAGCTGGTGGATGTCCTTTTCAATTCCCATGTGGTGGTATTTTTTTATGAAATGTCAAAAACCCGACCAAACTGTTTCTTTGACAAAAGTAAATTCACAGTACGTGGAAAAAAATACCACGAAAGTGGTACTAACCTGTTGAATAAAAAACGGTTGCTTTGTATAGCTTTTTTCATTTAACCAAAACCAGTCACCATGAAAATCTTATCTGAATCGCTGAAAAACTTCTGGGAAGGGTTTGTTTCCTTTTATACTGCCTTGTATAGAGAATTAAAAAACTGGTAGGTGCCGCTTTCCCGTAATAAATTTCTGAAAGTATTTCAAACCTGTAACTGAAGCGGGTTAATTTTCCCACACTTTTGTTCCTTCACTGCAGTTTGAGCAGATATCAATATTCTTTCTTCCTTTTAAAATGGCAGCACGAAATTTTCTGTAATCCCCGTTGTGCCATATTTCTTTAAAAGTTTTTTGTTTCAGATCGCCGAGGCGGTGCTGCGCATCTTTATCAAAACAACAGGGCGCCACCAGCCCGTCCCAGGTTATTACGGGGTCGTGCCAGAGCCGCCAGCAGTGATTGGCCAGTTTGCCTTTGAACGCATAACCATTTTTTGTTTTGCGGTAGCGGCTGTATTTGTCAATGGTTGGAATTAAGTTATTCGGGTCGTGTTCGAAATCGTATACCTGCGCCGTTTTAAACCATACATCATCCACACCCATTTCCCTTGCCAGTTTTTTTACATCCTCCACCTGGTGTTCATTTGGTTTTACTACCAGGAACTGGAAGATGATAAACGGTGTTTTGCTTTTCAGTTGTTTTTTCCACTTCACTACATTCCTTGTGCCCTGTAATACTTTCTCCAGCCTGCCGCCCACGCGGTACTGCTGGTACACTTCCTGTGTGGTGCCATCTATGGAAATAATGAGGCGGTCGAGCCCGCTTTCAATTGTACGACGGGCATTATCCTCATCCAGGTAATGCGCATTGGTGGACGTGGCGGTATAAATTTTTTTTGACGAAGCATATTGCACCATCTCCAGGAAATCGGGATGGAGGTAAGGCTCGCCCTGGAAATAAAACACGAGGTATAATAGTTCGCGGTGAAGCTGGTCAATGGTTTGTTTAAAAAAGTTTTTCTGCAGCATGCCGGTGGGCCGTGTAAAAGCCCCCAACCCGCTGGGGCATTCCGGGCAGCGAAGGTTGCAACTGGTGGTGGGTTCAAAAGAAATGGAAACAGGATAACCCCATTGCACCGGCCGCTTCAGCCATTTGCTGAGGTAATAGCTGGCCAGCACTTTCAGCCCGTTCCAGCAGCGGCGCAGCGTAAGTTTGGATAATAGATTAATGGTATCGTTCCGGTTCACCTGCGGCATCGGGTGTAAAGGTAAATTTGAAACAACAAAGCCGGGTAAAGAATATTTTTCTAAATTGACAAATCATCACGATGAACCGGGTTCCTGCATATACCATCGCACCGCTTGGCGACAGTGCATTGATCATTGATTTCGGAAACAGCATCAGCCTGCCGGTGAATGAACAGGTGATAGCCCTTTTCAATAAACTGAAGCAACACCCTTTGCACGGCATGATAGAAGCAGTTCCGGCTTACAGCTCTCTTGCTGTTTACTACGATGTGGCAGCAATCAGAAAAAAAATAACACCCGGCGCTGTTGCATTTGATTGGGTGAGCCGTGAATTAGAAAAGTTATTGAGTGATGAGCTTGTTACGCCAGGCCACAGCGGTTCGCTTGTTTCTATTCCTGTCTGTTACGAAAAAGAATTTGGCCCCGACCTGGAGTGGATAGCAACGCAAAATAAAATTGCGGCTGAAGAAATCATCCGGCTTCACACAGCAGGCACATACCGGGTGTTTATGCTTGGCTTTTTACCCGGCTTTGCTTATATGGGCGAAGTGGATGAAAAAATCGCTACGCCCCGCAAACAAAAACCTGTACCGGTAAAAGCCGGCAGCGTGGGTATTGCAGGCAGGCAAACCGGCATTTACCCTCTGTCGTCACCCGGTGGCTGGCAGATCATCGGACAAACACCACTGCATCTTTTTAATAAAGATGAAACCAGCCTCACTTTATTGAAACCGGGCGATAATGTAAAATTTCATTCAATCAATAAGGATGAATTTATTTTTTTGAAACCCAAACCGGGGGGTGGCGCATGAGTATAAGAATGATAAAAGCTGGTTTGCTGGATACTATCCAGGACATGGGCCGCTTCGGTTACCAGCAGCTTGGCATCAACCCCACCGGTGCCATGGATAAATATGCAGCAGCCATTGCCAATATCCTTGTGGGCAATAACCCCGGTGAAGCGGTGATTGAAATGCATTTCCCGGCGCCGGTTATTTTATTTGAAAAACCGGCATTGATTGCTTTAACCGGCGCTGATTTTAATGCAACGGTTGATGGCATTCCGGTTTCTGTTAATCAACCTGTGCTGGTAAACAAAAGCTGTTTACTTCAATTTCATTTTGCCAAAAACAAAAACCGCTGCTATTTGGCTGTGAAAGGCGGCCTGCAAATAAGCAAATGGCTGAATAGCTGCAGCACTAACCTGAAAGCGGAAGCGGGTGGTTTTTTTGGAAAAAAACTTATGAAAGACGATGTGATTGCAATGCGGGAGGAATTCAGTTGTTCAATGGCTTCAGCCTGCAAAATATTACCCTGGAAGGCCAAAGAGGAATATGATGAAAGCCAACAGGATGAAATTCTCGTTTTGCCCGGCAGCGAATGGCACTGGCTGCAAGAATTAGCTCAGCAGAAATTCCAGGAAAATATTTTTTATATCAGTTCTCTTTCCGACCGGATGGGTTACCGGCTGACCGGCGAACCACTGCAGCCAACAAATAAAACAGAGCTGGTTTCCTCGGCAGTTTGCTACGGCACCATCCAGTTATTGCCCGATGGCCAGCTCATTATCCTGATGGCCGACCACCAGACCATGGGCGGATACCCGAGAATCGGTAATGTAATCACTGCCCATTTGCACCGGCTGGCACAAATGAAAACAGGCGAACAGGTACATTTTAAAATAACAAGCCAGGTTATTGCAGAAAATTTACTTTTAAAACAACAATTACATTTGCAGCAATTGCAAATTGCCTGTAAATTGAAGCTCGAACAATATATCTATGAAAACTATTGATATCAACTGCGATATGGGTGAAGGCATCGGAAACGATGAACAGATCATGCCCTATATTTCTTCTGCCAACATTGCCTGTGGCTTTCATGCCGGCGACGAAGCCACGATGAAGGAAACCGTTGAGCTTTGTAAAAAATACAATGTCGCTATCGGCGCACATCCATCTTACGACGACCGGGGGAATTTCGGAAGAACCGATGTGCGGCTCCCGCCACAGGAAGTGTATGAGCTTGTAATAAAACAAATCAGGCTGCTGGATGCAATGGCAAAAGCAAAAGGCACAACGCTCAGCCATGTAAAACCACACGGCGCCTTATACAATATGGCGGCACGAGACAGATTTCTTGCTCCAGTAATTGCGTTGGCCGTAATGGATGCAAACCATAAGCTGATACTTGTGGGATTAAGCGGAAGCCACCTGGTGAAAGAAGGAAAAAACCTCGGGCTGCGTACTGCCAGCGAAGTGTTTGCCGACCGTACTTACCAGGATGATGGCAGCCTGACGCCACGTTATAAACCCGGCGCTTTAATTGACGATGCTGATAAAGCTGTGGCACAGGTGCTGGAAATGGTAAATGAAGGAACGGTAACCACCACCAGCGGGAAAAAAATTCCCATCAAAGCCGACACGGTTTGTATTCATGGCGACGGGCCGCATGCAGTGGAGCTGGTAAAAGCCATTCACGAAGTGCTTACAAAAAACAATATTGCCATCAAAGCAATTACCTAACTTCCCTGCCGGGTGGGTAAAAACTCTGCCATATTGGGAGCAGCTTTCCTGATGGCCACTTCTGCCATTGGCCCGGGTTTTCTTACACAAACTTCCCTGTTCACCGAACAACTGCTTACCAGCTTCGGTTTTGTCATTCTTGTTTCAGTTTTACTCGACATCGGCGTACAGGTAAATACATGGCGCATAGTAACAATGAGTGAAAGCCGTGCACAGGATATTGCCAATAAAATTTTTCCGGGTCTCGGCTATTTTCTTGCCGGCCTTATTGCTTTTGGAGGGCTGGTATTTAATATCGGCAATATTGCCGGCTGTGGCCTGGGTGTAAATGTGCTAACCGGAATGAAAGCGGAATATGGTGCTTTGATTAGTTGTGCTCTCGCAATTGGAATATTCTGGTATCGTGAAGCAGGCCGGCTGATTGATGGTTTGGTAAAATGGCTTGGCTTTTTGATGATTGGTCTTACTGTTTATGTAGCTGTATCATCGCACCCGCCGGTGGGTGAGGCATTATACCGAACTGTGTGGCCGGAGAAAATTGATGTAATGAAAATAGTTACGCTGGTGGGGGGCACCGTGGGCGGTTATATAACCTTTGCCGGGGCCCATCGCCTGCTGGATGCCGGCATAAGGGGGAAAGAAAACATCGGTCAGGTTTCAAAAAGCGCCGTAAGCGGCATCTTTGTTACAGCCGTTATGCGTTATGTGCTGTTTCTTGCTGCCTTAGGCGTGGTGTGGAGTGGAACAAAACTTGGTAATTCGAATCCCGCAGCATCCGTATTTCAGTCTGCCGCGGGAGAAATAGGCCTGAAATTTTTTGGAATAGTAATCTGGATAGCAGCCATCACTTCAGTAGTCGGTGCTTCTTTTACTTCCGTTTCATTCTGGAAAAGCCTGCACCCGTTTATTATTAAAAATGAAAAAGCAATAATCAGCCTCTTCATCATCACCTCTACTGTCGTTTTTATAAGTATTGGCAATCCGGTCAGGCTCCTGGTACTTGCCGGGGCAGTCAATGGAATCATTTTGCCGGTAGCGCTGGCAGTAATGCTCATCGCGGCAACTAAATCAACATTATTAAACAACTACAAACATCCTCTCTGGATGCAGCTGGTTGGCTGGCTGGTGGTAGTTGCCATGAGCTGGATGAGTGTGCTCACCATACAGCAAGCCATTCAAAAACTATAAAAGAAAAACCTCCCGTTCAGAGCGGAAGGTTTTTCACTTGAGTACAAACAATATTATTCAACAACTTTCACGCCTTTAATGGTCATAATCACTTCCTTTTTCGGTTCTTTTATTTTATCAATCTCTTCTTTGCTCTTGCCTGCATCTTCAGCATAATGTTTCAGCATGCTTACCGATGTTTCTTTTACCTCGGCCTTTCCTTCTGCAACTATTACTCTACCCACAATATCTTTTGGCATGGCAAATTCATGATCCTTTACTTTAATCATAACGGTACTGCCGTCTTCTCTTTGCAGCCTGGCCCAGCAACCCATAGCCTGGCATACTTCCAACACCTTGCCTTGTACCTTGCCTTCAAATTTGGAATCGCCTATTTTCTTTTCAAGGTCATTTACGCTTACCGGGGTTATATTGTTTTCAGAATATTTTCCGTAAACCACCCCCGGTTTGGCCGGCTCAACTTCCTGGGCATTGATAATTGCTGCCATCAAAACAGCAAGCAATACTGAAAAAATTTTCTTCATGGTTAATTTGTTTTTGGGTAACAAATATCGGGATTTTAAACCGGCATTTTATGACTTTAATCAGGCTGGCGAGGCCTGGAAAAACCACCCGTCACTACCCGCTTCGTGGTATTTTTAAAAAAACATCCAAATAAGTTAGTTTGTGTTTGCTAAAATGCTTAGTTTCGGTGTCTCAATAAATTTTTTAACCGGCAGAAATCCGAAACCCTACCTTTGAAATATGGCTAAATCAAACAAAGAAAAAACTACCGATATGTCAACCAACACTGAAAAATTAAAAGCGCTGAAGCTGACAATAGACAAAATCGAAAAAGATTTTGGCAAAGGCAGCGTCATGATGATGAATGAAAAAACGGGTAATGAAATTGAAGTGATTTCTACCGGCTCCATCGGGCTGGATACTGCTCTTGGCATCGGGGGCCTGCCGCGGGGGCGGGTAGTGGAAGTTTACGGCCCTGAAGCTTCGGGTAAAACCACTATTGCCATCCACGTGATAGCCGAAGCACAAAAGAAAGGAGGCATGTGCGCTATTATTGATGCCGAGCATGCTTTCGACAGCAGCTATGCCCAAAAACTGGGGGTGGATGTAGATAACCTGCTTATTTCACAACCTGATTATGGTGAACAGGCACTTGAAATTGCCGACCGCTTGATATTATCTGGCGCACTGGATGTGGTAGTGATTGACTCGGTAGCTGCCCTTGTACCCAAGGGTGAACTGGAAGGTGAAATGGGCGACAGCAAAATGGGACTGCAAGCAAGGCTGATGAGCCAGGCATTGAGAAAACTTACCGCCACCATTGCCAAAACAAATACCATTTGCATTTTTATCAATCAGCTTCGGGAAAAAATAGGTGTGATGTTTGGCAACCCTGAAACTACTACCGGCGGTAATGCCCTGAAGTTTTATGCATCAGTACGGCTCGATATCCGCCGCTTATCTCAAATAAAAGACGGCGAAGAAGCCGTTGGTAACAGGGTAAAGGTAAAGGTGGTAAAAAACAAAGTGGCCCCCCCGTTCCGTGCTGCCGAGTTCGACATTATTTTCGGCGAGGGTATTTCCAAAACCGGGGAAATAATTGATATGGGTGTTGACCTCGGAATAGTTCAGAAAAGCGGAAGCTGGTTTAGTTATAATAATGATAAACTTGGCCAGGGCCGTGATGCTGTAAAGCAACTGCTGATTGACAACCCTGAGCTGGCCAATGAAATTGAAACCAAAATCAGGGAAAAGATAAAAGAAATGCAGACAACTTAAGTTTTTTCGAAATATACAAACATGGGTTAGTAAAAAGCCCCGGCAATTAATGCGCGGGGTTTTGTTTTTTTAACATATATCAATGTCACTTTCGGCGATTTGATAAAATTTTGCATTCCGCTGACAATATTTTGAATCAAACGGCACAGGTTTTTCTAAGCGTATACGTCAAATATTTTTTCTAAAAAAATGGCGAAACCAGCGAATAAAAAAGCTTTGAAATGGGCATTGATAACCGGTGCCGGGCTTTTATTGATTGCCGTGGCCGTTTACTTTTATTTTGCCACACTTACTTACGCAGATACGGCCAAAATAAAAGCCGATTTTACCACGGAAGCCATCCCCTTCATCAAAGAATTTGAAACAGATTACCAGGCTGCCAATAAAAAATATGCCGATAAAATAGTGGCCGTAACCGGGATTGTAACTGCCACAGAGCCGGCCGATACTACGGTGAATATTAAAATGGAAGACAAGGCCACCGGCTCTTATCTGATTTTTGCCTTCCAGAAACAACACCTCGGTGAAGCAAAAAAATTAAAGCCTGGTGATTCGGTGACGATTAAGGGCTCCTGCAGCGATGGGGTGTACAGCCGGATTTTGAAAAAATATTTTATCAGCTTTAAACGCAGTACAGTAGAAAATTAATTCTTTAAACAATAAAACAATGATTAAAATGAAAAGAACAGTATTATCCCTTGCCATAGCCCTGCTTTCAGTAGCCGCTTTGGCTCAGCAAAAAACCACAACGTCTGCCATCATCAGTTTTGATGCTACTACGGCTATTGATAATTTGCCAAAAGCTGAAAATAAAACGGCAGTAGCCGCCATTGACCTGGCAAAAAATACCGTGGAGTTTGAAGCCACCATTAAAAATTTTGATTTTGCCAATCCGAAAATCCAGGAACACTTCAATGCCGCCGGCTGGATGAATTCCGACCAGTTTCCTGTGGCTACTTTCAGCGGTATCATTACTACTCCGGCCGCATCGGATTTTAAGAAAAATGGCACATATAATGTAACCGTTCAGGGCGACCTGACCATAAAAGGTAAAACACAAAAAATTACCCTGCCGGCCAGCATTATCGTTGACGGAAATACGGTAAAAGCATCTGCTTCTTTTACCTTAAAGTTGGCTGACTTTGGCGTGGATGGCCCCGCTGTCAGCGCCGGAAAAGTTTCCCGTGAACCCAAGATTACCGTCTACGCCGAGCTGAACTGATAATATAGTATCTTTATTCCTGATGCCTTGCCTTAGTGGTAAGGCATTTTTATTTTAAACATTGCTTATGACCAAAAGAATTATGGAAAGCCGCAAACGCATAGCACTCGTGGCCCATGACAATAAGAAAAATGAACTGGTAGAGTGGGCTGTGTTCAATAAAACTACTCTTGCCAAACACAGGCTGTATGCCACCGGCACCACTGGCAGCCTGCTGGAAGAAAAACTTGATCAATCCATCACCAAACTGCTTAGCGGCCCGCTGGGCGGCGACCAGCAACTGGGAGCAAAAATTGCAGAAGGAAAAATTGATGTGTTGATTTTTTTCTGGGACCCTATGGAAGCGCAGCCACACGATCCGGATATAAAAGCCCTGCTTCGGGTGGCTGTAACCTGGAACATTCCCATTGCCTGCGACCGCGCCACGGCTGATTTTATTCTCACTTCGCCGCTCATGCACCAGGCTTACGAGCCGGTTATTGAAGATTATTCATCGTACCTGGGCAGGAAGCTGAAATAAAAATGGCTACGAAAAATGTGTAGGCTTAATTCAGTTGATAGTGTCATCGAACTTTTTTCCTAAAATGGATCGGAATTCAGGAATACCCTGTTTCATTTCAGCATGAGCGCCAAAAATCTTTTTCAGGTTTCTGTTCATTATTTCAAGCACAAGCTTCAGTTCATCCAAGTTCTTTACTTCGCCGCGGTACACATTTTCTTTCAGGCCATTGTCTCTTTCGGTAAAATGTGCCCATGCAAATGTTCCATCCTTTTTTTTCTTGGCAAGAAACTTATAACGGCCCGTACCGGGAATATGCCCGCTGACAAGAGCCATGGCTATCGCTTCACCTTTTTCAATATTCATGACGGCAAACTGTGATAATCCGGACATACTTTTTTAATTTCCTTAAAGATAATAAAAGGGCTATTCATTGTCATTTGCTTATTTGCTAATTTGCAGATTCGCTTTTGTGACAATGTCATTCAGATTACTTGCACCATATCCCCCTGCCGGCGATCAGCCGGATGCCATCCGCCATCTGACCGAAGGAATTTTGCATGGCGAAAAGTACCAGGCCTTGCTTGGCGTAACCGGCAGCGGAAAAACCTACACCATTGCCAACGTGATTCAGAATGTGCAGAAGCCCACCCTGGTGCTTACTCATAACAAAACCCTTGTAGCACAGCTTTATGGCGAGTTCAAACAGTTCTTCCCGGAAAATGCTGTAGGCTATTTTGTTTCTTATTACGATTATTACCAGCCCGAGGCATACCTGCCGGTAAGTGATATTTATATTGAAAAAGATCTTTCCATCAATGATGAACTGGATAAGCTTCGCCTGCAGGCTACTTCAGAACTGCTGAGCGGCCGGCGTGATATTATCATCGTCGCTTCGGTCAGTTGCATTTACGGTATCGGCAATCCCGATGAATTTGCCAACGGCATTATCCGCATTCATAAAAATCAATCCATTTCCCGCCAGGCATTTCTTCATTCACTGGTAAATATTCTTTATTCAAGAACAACCCTGGAGTTTAAAAGAGGAACCTTCCGTGTACAAGGTGATACGGTTGACATCAACCTGCCTTACCTCGATAACGGATACCGCATCACTTTCTTCGGAGATGAAATTGAGGAAATCGAAAGTTTTGATGTGGTTACGGGAAAAAGAATCACTGTAATGGAGAATGCGGCCATCTTCCCCGCCAACCTGTACCTGGCGCCCAAAGACATGATTCAGCAAATCCTTTTTGAAATACAGGACGAGATGAATGCACAAGTGGAATATTTTAAAAATGGCGGTAAATACATCGAGGCACAGCGGTTGAGCGAACGGGTGAATTACGATGTGGAAATGATTCGTGAACTGGGCTACTGCAACGGGGTGGAAAATTATTCAAGATTCTTTGACCGCCGTAATCCCGGCACACGTCCGTTTTGCCTGCTCGACTATTTCCCCAAAGATTTTTTATGTGTGATAGATGAAAGTCACCAGACCATCCCGCAGGTGAGCGGCATGTATGGCGGCGACAGAAGCCGGAAACTGGTTCTTGTTGATTATGGTTTCCGCCTGCCTTCTGCTTTAGATAACCGGCCGTTGAATTTTCATGAGTTTGAATCGCTGCTCAACCAGGTGATATTTGTTTCTGCCACACCCGATGATTATGAACTGGAAAAATGCGGCGGTGTGGTAGTGGAACAGGTGGTACGACCCACGGGTTTACTTGACCCGCCGATTGAAATAAGACCCAGCGTAAACCAGATTGATGATCTGCTGGATGAAATTGATAAACGGGTAACCAAAGGCGACCGGGTGCTGGTAACTACGCTGACAAAGCGAATGGCGGAAGAAATGGATAAATACCTTCGCCGCATCAACATCAAATCAAAATACATACACAGCGAAGTGGATACGCTGGAGCGGGTGGAGATACTCCGCCAGCTAAGGCTGGGCGAAATTGATGTGTTGGTAGGTGTAAATCTTTTGCGTGAAGGTTTGGACCTGCCTGAAGTTTCGCTGGTTGCCATTCTCGATGCAGACAAGGAAGGTTTTCTGCGCAATGAAAAAAGTTTGACACAAACTGCCGGCCGTGCAGCACGCAATGCCGACGGGCTGGTAATCTTTTATGCCGATACCATTACCGAAAGCATGCAGAAAACAATAGATGAAACAGACCGGCGGCGTGAAAAACAGGTCGCATACAATATGGCCCATAACATTACTCCCCGCACCATAAGGAAAACTACAAAAGATGTATTTGCACAAACCTCCGTGCTCGATATTAAAGGTTATGATCCGAAGAAGCCCTATGCGGTGGGACCCGATGAAGAACTGGTAACCGTGGCGGCAGAAGAGCAGGCCGAATACAAAACTATTCCGCAGATGGAGAAAGCGCTTACAAAAACCAGGAAGGAAATGGAAAAAGCAGCCCGTGATCTTGACTTTATGGAAGCAGCAAGATTGAGAGACGAAATGTTTTTGCTTCAAAAAAAGCTGGAAGAGATGAAAAAATAAAAGACAATTGCGTAGTTCTACGAACTACAACCGGGTAGTTTTTCTCTTTATTAATTATTTGCACTTATAAAATTTTGATTACAGTTTTTCGTTTAATAGCTTAGTTCCAGAACTTAAAATCCAATTTTATGAAAAGACGCATCCGTAAGATCATTAACTTTTTTGCCTTTAACCTTCTCTTCTTTGCACTTTACCTGAATTTTATTCATAAGGACAAGGCAAATAATGAATCGGTAGCCGCTCCTGTTGTTAGCACCCAAAACACGAATGCCGCTGCTGCTTATACCGGAACCGTACTGGTACAAAACCCGGAGAAATACCTGAACAAAGAGCAGAGCAGCCAAAACAACCAGCAGTAACTGATTTGATTAAAAAAGTTTTACGCCTCAGCCGGTTACGTGTTTCCGGTTGAGGCTTTTTTATGCCCGCCGGAGAAGCTGAATTTTTTATCTTAGCAGGATGGCAAAAAAACTTTTCCTGCTCGATGCCTTTGCGCTGGTGTTCCGGGCCTATTATGCACTCATCCGCAGCCCCCGCATTACTTCCAAGGGAAAAAATACCAATGCACAGTTTGGTTTTACCAATACCCTGCTTGATCTGCTTAAAAACCAAAACCCCACACACATGGCTGTGTGTTTCGATACCGCAGCGCCTACCGAACGACATACCGATTATGAAGAATACAAAGCCAACCGGCAGGAAGCTCCTGAAGATCTTCTGGAAGCCATCCCCGACATAAAAAAAATAATCCAGGCTTTTAATATTCCTGTGATGGAAATGGATGGCTACGAAGCCGACGATGTTATTGGCACGTTGAGCCGGCAGGCTGCAAAAGCGGGTTATGAGGTTTACATGGTTACTTCTGACAAAGATTACGGGCAACTGGTTACAGATAGAATAAAAATTTACAAACCGGGCTACCAGGGCGGTGAAGTGGAAATTATGGGCCCGAAAGAAGTGTGTGAAAAGTGGAGCATCAAAGATGTAAGCCAGGTAATTGATGTGCTGGGTTTGATGGGTGATGCCGTGGATAATATTCCCGGTATCCCGGGTGTGGGAGAAAAAACTGCCGCCAAACTGCTGGCCGAATATGATACGCTGGAAAAAGTGCTGGAAAATGCTGGCAATATAAAAGGCAAGCTGGGCGAAAAAGTGGCTGCCGGAAAAGATCTTGCCATCATGAGTAAAAAACTTGCAACCATCATTACCAATGCGCCGGTGGAATTTCATGAAGAAGATTTCCGGGTGAAAGAAATGAACAAAGAGCTGCTGAAAGAAGTGTTTGCCGACCTGGAGTTCCGTACACTGGGCAAACGGATTTTGGGCGAAGACTTTTCCATCACAGTAGCCAATAAAGATTTTATAAAAAAAGAACAGCCGCAGGGTGTACAAACAGATTTGTTTGGCAATGTGATTGAAACGCCCGAGCCTGTTATTACATTGGAACAGCCGGCCGGTGAAACAGGAGAATCTCCGCCAGTGATGGTGGTGAACAAAAACATTCACAACACACCCCATAAATACGAAGCAGTACAGGGCGATGCTGCGATAAAAAAACTGGTTACAGCGCTCAGGAAACATGACGAAATATGTTTTGATACTGAAACCACCGGCATTGACGCCAACGATGCCGAGCTGGTGGGAATGAGTTTTGCCATAACACCCGGCGAAGCGTACTACGTTCCCTGCCCTGCCGATCAGAAAGAAACCCGAAAAATCATTGCAGCTTTTGAACCGTTGTTTAAGGATAAAAACAAAACCTGGATCGGTCAGAACATCAAATATGACCTGCTGGTGATGAAGTGGTATGATGTGGAGCTGCAGGGAAAAATTTTTGACACCATGCTGGCTCATTACGTCATTGAGCCGGATGGCAAGCGGGGAATGGATCAGTTGAGTGCAAAATACATCGGCTATGAGCCGGTGCACATAGAAGAGCTTATTGGCAAAAAAGGAAAGAACCAGGGTAACATGCGGGATGTGGAGCTGGAAAAAATAAAAGATTATGCAGCCGAAGATGCGGATATCACTTTGCAGCTGAAAAAAATTTTTCTTCCGCAATTGAAGGAAAAAGAAGTGGAGAAAGTTTTTTCTGATGTGGAAAATCCGCTGGTGAAAGTACTCACCGATATGGAATTTGAAGGGGTGAAAATTGACGAAGAATTTTTAAAAGAATATTCAAAAGAGCTGGAACGGGAAGCAAAAAATGCCGAAGAGAGTGTGTACAAACAGGCCGGCGTACGCTTCAATCTTGCCTCGCCAAAGCAGCTGGGTGAAGTGCTGTTTGACAAACTGAAACTTGATCCTTCGGCCAAAAAAACAAAAACCGGCCAGTACCAGACAGGTGAAGATGTACTGCTGAAACTGGCAGCCAAAGGACACAAAATTGCCGACGACATTCTTGTCTTCCGCGAAATGACCAAGCTGAAATCAACTTATGTGGATACGCTGCCGCAGCTCATCAACCGGAAAACAGGAAGGGTGCATACTACGTACGGGCAGGCAGTGGCTGTTACCGGCCGGCTGGCAAGCAACAATCCCAACCTGCAGAACATTCCCGTAAGAACCGACCGCGGCAAAGAAATCAGGAAAGCATTTATACCCCGGGACAATAAACACATACTGCTGTCGGCCGACTATTCGCAAATTGAATTAAGAATCGTTGCAGCCATCAGCGGAGATAAAAACATGTGTGATGCTTTCCGCCAGGGAAAAGACATTCATACCGCCACGGCCGCCAAAGTGTATAGTGTGGATGAAAAAGACGTGACCAAAGAAATGCGCTACAAAGCCAAGAGTGTAAACTTCGGCATCATTTACGGCCAGGGTGCCTTTGGTCTTGCAGACAACCTCGGTATTTCAAGAACCGAAGCAAAGCAGATCATTGATAATTATAAAATGCAGTTTTCCGGCATTCAGAAATATATGGATGAAACCATCAATTTTGCCCGTGAGCACGGTTATGTGCAAACCCTGATGGGAAGAAAGCGCTGGCTGAAGGATATTAATTCCTCCAACTTCACCGTACGTGGCTTTGCCGAACGCAATGCCATCAATTCACCCATCCAGGGCACTGCGGCCGACATGATAAAGCTGGCGATGATAAAAGTGCATGCTGCAATGAAAAAAGAAAGTATGAAAAGCCGGATGATACTGCAGGTGCATGATGAACTTGTTTTTGACGCCACAAGGGACGAAGCTAAAGAACTGAAACCATTGATTATTGAGTGTATGCAGAATGCGCTGCCTTTGCCCAACAAAGTACCGGTGATTGCCGAATGCGGTGAAGGGAAAAACTGGCTGGATGCACATTAGAAATCACCTGGATTTTCAGGATTTGTTGGATTTTGAGGAAATACAGTAGTTGACCCTTCCACTATGGCTCGTGACTTCAAAAAACGAAATGAAAAACTAACCAGGAAAAATTTTATTTATGAAAAATATTTTTTTCATCCATTTCAACGAAGCAGAGCTGAAGGAAAAAATTCAGCCGCTGAAAAAAGCCGGCTACAAAGTGGATTATCATTTCAGTACTGAAACCACAGCCAACCTTAAAGACCCTCTTCCTGAAACCCTCGTCATCTGCCTCGACCGCCTGCCTTCGCATGGCAAGGCTTATGCCGAGTGGATGTGGGAAGCAAAGAAGCGGCAGCATATTCCCATCGTGTTTTGCGGCGGAAAATCCGAAAAAGTGGAACCGATGAAAACAAAATTTCCCAACGCTGTGTTTTGCAGCAATGAAAAACTGGTTGCCACCCTTGAAAAATTAAACTGACAATGAAGTGGGAAGATTATTTTTCCATTTTGCAAAATATCAGCTCCCGGTATTTTATTGTGGCAGGCGTTTCCTTTGTGGCCGGCTATATTCTTTTGCGCAAATGGATACACCACAAAAAAATTCAGCCGCGGTTTCCCGGCACAAATGACTATTTGCGTGAAGTGATTTATTCTTTTATCACCATGCTGCTCTTTGCTTTTGTGCCGCTTTTTCTTATCAAAAACCCGGCAATCGAACCCTACACTACACACTACATCAGTATGGATGAATGGGGGCAGTTTTATTTCTTTGCCGCTTTTCCGCTCATGTTTATAATTCATGACACTTATTTTTACTGGACTCACCGGCTGATGCATCACCCCCGGTTGTTTAAAATCTTTCAT
>CAZDUO010000061.1:0-23228 GCA_964508655.1 uncultured Chitinophaga sp.
AATTAAAATTATTAAGAAGGATTTTTTCATTTTGTATAAATGTAGGTGATTATTTCTTTGGTTGTAATACTGCCGCAAAACCAGTTTTAGGGAAAGTTAGAATTTTTATTCCCAACTAGTCTTCTTTTACAACCAGAAAATAAATTTTGTGAAACCGAATAGTTGCACATATATTTGCAACCGATTGGCTGCACAAAGAAAAATTCAAACATCATGAGACGCGACATTTTCCAGGCAATAGCCGACCCGACAAGGCGGGCCATTATTACACTAATCGCATTGCAGGCAATGACACCCAATGCCATTGCAGAAAACTTCCATACCACCCGGCAATCTGTTTCCAAGCACCTCCGCATACTTACAGAATGTGAAATGGTAAAACAGGAGTACAGGGGCAGGGAAATTTATTACTCACTTGAAATTGAAAAAATAAAGGAGATTGACAAGTGGCTTGACCAGCTCAGAAAAACATGGGAATCCCGGTTCAATCAACTCGACAAAGTATTATCAACACTTAAAAAACAAAAAAAATGACAAACGAATTGCTATTTGATTTTACCGTTGACAAAGCAGCAAAAACGGTATACATAACAAGAGAGTTTAATGCTCCCCTTTCGCTGGTATGGGATGCTTTTACCAAAGCGGAAATTCTTGATCAATGGGTGGCTCCTGCACCTTTTACAGCAAAAACAAAGTATATGAATTTTGAAGTGGGTGGAAAAAGATTTTACGCCATGGTAGGACCCGATGGCCAGGAGAAGTGGGCTATTCAAAGATATACTTCCATTAGTCCAAAAACTAATTTCAAAATGTTTAATGTTTTTGCAGACAAAGATGAAAACCCTGAACCACACGGTTCCGAATGGGATTACAATTTTAGCGAACACAATGGTATTACAAAAGTGAGTATTTCTATTTACAACGAATCTTTTGAACGTATGGAAATGTTGCTTGAAGGCTTCAAACGAGGGTTTACTGCGACATTGAATAATCTGGAAAATCTGCTGGCAACCTTGTCGCCGAAATGATTTGGCTTTTTATTAAACAATATGGGGAAAAGCAAAAAAAAATTCACATTTATATGAGCACTCAAGAACAAATCAAAAAGTACATTGCCAGCCAACCTGAACCAAAACGCAGCGACATGCAAGAGTTACACCGGCTTACTCTTAAAGTATCACCAAAATGTAAGTTATGGTTCCTGGATGGGAAAGACAGTACAGGTAAAATTGTTTCTAACCCTAATATTGGATATGGGTCTTACACCATAAAATATGCTGATGGAAAAACAAGGGAGTTTTACCAAATTGGTATCAGCGCAAACACAACCGGAATTTCAGTTTACATCATGGGAATTGCAGATAAAACATATTTAGCCAAAACCTATGGGAATAAATTAGGCAAAGCCAGTGTGACAGGGTATTGCATTAAGTTCAAAACGCTGAAGGATATTAATATTGATATACTTGAAGCGGCAATACGTTATGGGCTGGAGAACAAGTAAACTTCACTGTATAATATCGGCACCCGTCAGCAGGCAAAGTTTATTTATTTGCCGGCTCATAATAAAATAACACCGAACCAGAATTATTAAAAGTTTTTGTTTTTAAAAGCCTAAGTATAATTCTATCATTTATGTTTTCAAATAATGGCAAACCGTTTCCTGCTATTATGGGCTGAACACAGAGCTGGAATTCATCAATTAAATTAAGGTTTAGTAAGGTTACAATTAAACTGCGGCTGCCAACTAAAATATTTTTACTCCCGGCATTGCGGGATTGTTTGAGTGCTGAAACTTCTTCTTTTATATCTCTGGTTGCCAGCCTTGCGGTCTTCCAATCAACATTTTTCTGTGTATGAGAGAAAACAACTTTAGGAATATTGTCTATTGCTACTGCAAAATCATCCATTGCTTTGTTTCCCGTTGGATTTTCCAATACAGTTCGCCAGTATTCCATCAAGTGGTAGGTTATTCTTCCATATAAAATGGTGTCGGCATTACGTAATAGCTCACTGTAATGCTGATGTATTTCATCATCTGCAATTAAGGTCGTGTGGTCGCAAAACCCGTCAAGGGTCATATTGATTGCTGCAATAACTTTTCTCATTCTGTTTTGTTTGACGAAAGTTATGGCTTTTCTCCTTTTATTTCTAGCAGGGGCTGCAAAGGGAAAGCGGCACAGCGTTGTGTTCGCTGTTCCGTGTCGCACCTGGTGTGAAATATAACTTTAGGTTTTAGTAGCAAAGAACTATGAAATAAAAGTAAAGTTACCGGTCAAAAAAAACGGCTGCATTGAATACAGCCGTAACAAAAAAATCAATTCATGACGATTAAGACCAAAATTCATCCCAGGCATTAAGATCGAAAAAGAATTCTTTCCCGCCAAGAATCTGGCCATCCCTGAATTCGAAAACAATACAGCAATCCACTTCCAGTTTTTTCCCGTTGCGTTCACCGGTATTGTGATGAATGCCTACTACCCGGCCATCATCACACACGGCAACAGTTTTCAATATTGCTTTAAAAGTGCCGTTTGTTTCACCACCATAGCCGTCCGAACTGGGTAAACACAGCTTGCTTTCCCTTCCGGTTACCTCCAATTGAACTTTTACCCGGTGTATGCCAGGAAGAATTATCATGAAATATTTAATTGAGGGTAGCAATGTCAGCCTTGTTGAAAGCTTCATAGCCTCGGCGAACAACATCAGCATTTGTTGTTTTGTTCATTGTTGTTGTTTCCATGTTTATTGATTTAATTGTGATGAATGGATTGACAACCTAAAAATGGAACAATAAATCCGTTAATATTTTAACCTGGGTTAAAATCGTATCATCTGCCGGAAATTCTTTTCCGGATGCCGCTCAGCGAAGGGCCGGCGATGCCGAGATAAGAGGAAATATGATATAGGGGAATGTGTTCAATGATATCAGGCTTCCTCTGTATCAACTCCAGGTAACGTTGCTCGGCTGATTTAAAAACAAAACTTTCGGCACGGTCCACAGCAATGTCAAAAGCCTTTTCCGCCATCAGCCTTCCGAAGCGTTCCCAGGCATGCGACTTTCTAAACAGCCGGTGCAAATCAGCCAGTGTAATGCAGATAGCACGGGCATCAGTCATGGCCACGGTATTAAACTCGCAGGGACTTTCATGAATAAAACTTTTGTAGGTAACCACCGGCTGGCCAGGCGGGAAGAGAAATATATTTACTTCCTCACCCTTTTTGTTAATCAGGTAAGCCCGGAAATAACCTTCCAGTGTAAAACCAAGATAACGGCAAATACTTCCCAGCGGATTATAGATATCACCTTTTTTATACTCTCTTATTTTCCAGCAGCCTTCTGACAGATCAAATTCATCGCCAGGTAACTGGGCAAAATGCGATAGCGCCGATTTCAGAATTTCCAGTTCAGTCATGTTATTTTATTTCGTTGGGTGCAGAAAGTTAATTTATTTTTTTGTTCTTAGCGGAGTTGTTACTATTAAGCTTTCGTTGCGCCTGTCCGTCCGAAGCTCAGCGAAGGCGGGTCGCACTCTTTTACGGTTGGTAATCCTATTCTGCATTATTAAGGCATCATGCAAAGGCGCAAAGATTAAAACCAAGACGCCAAGAAAAACTTTGCGTCTTTGCTCCTTAGCGTCTTGGCGTGAAATGAATCGGTTGTTGGTGTGGAGAACTATAGAAGAAAGATGTTTTCTCCCTGTACTTTGTATTGTATTTCTTTGTGTGCTCTATGGTTTGTCATCCTGAGACTGTAGAAGGATTACCATTGAGGGGACAAAGGTTTGCATGGTGAGCACAGTGATTTTCTACTTTTTTTTATTGTTCTGATGCGTGGAGACATTGCGATAATAATGCAGGCATCGGTTCGTCTTAAGTTGTTACGGACACGAACGCCGATGGAGCATGTTATTATTCGTTTTTAAATTGACAAAAATCAGCATCCGTAATTTCAAATTGAGCGATTTTTGATTTCCCTTTATTTTTAATTCGATAGAGCTCAGTTTTTAATTGATCCTAAAAAAACAAGATTATGAAAGCAAAAAAAATCTCAATCTTTCTTTTCCGCCTTTTGGTCTTGCTATTGCTGTTCTGTTTACTTTTTATAGCTGGTTCCATGGCCGTTTCAGGTTTATTGCCCCCCATCAAAACGGAGCCAGGACTGGTTTCTACCGGCACCGGGTTTATTATCATTGCCATCATCAATACCTTAATGATAACGACTCTTATATTGTCATCCCGTTGGAGTGGCTGGAGGCTTGCCCTTTCGCTTGCCTTTGCCTGGTATGGAGCTATTACTGTGATAATGCAAATTGAAACATGGTATTTTTTATCTGCGAACACTGTAGATGCAAAACTGTTGCCCCGGCTTTTTATAATGGGTTTGCCCGTGGCGTTTGTGTTCGTGCCTGCAGCAGTATGGATACTGGGAAAAGGACGGGCGAATACCGGGACCTTGTCCACCTGGCATTTGAACATGCCGGCAAAAACATGGCTATGGAAACTTGGAATTATTATGCTTACTTATCTTGTATTATACTGGTGTGCTGGTTACTATATTGCCTGGCAAAATCCAGAATTGCGCAGGTTTTATGGAAGCCCTGGTCCCATTTTACCATTCTGGCAACATACGCTTCAAACCCTGGAAACAGACCCGGGCCTTGTGCCATTCCAGCTTTTGCGTGCCTTGTTATGGACACTTTTTGCACTTCCTGTAATTGCCGGTTCAAAACTAAATACAACAAAAACAGCTCTGCTGGTTGGCGGATTTTTAAGCATTCCGCAAAATCTTGGGCATATTATGGAAAATCCACTGCTACCCATTGCAAGCATACGGCTGAGTCATCTTATTGAAACCATAAGTTCCACATTCCTGTTTGGAGTAATCATGACATATATATTGCTTTACCGAAAAAAATGAGTTTACAAGAGTCTGATGTTTTTATTTGAGAAACTACTTATGATAATAAAGCAGATGAAAATAAAATCTTGAGCTATAAAGGCGCAGCTATTACTGCCGCTTAATTCAAATATTTCTCAACCGACGTGATGCTTGTCTTCATGCATCACCATTATGATACTCTTTCTGATGCGTGGAAGCATTGCGAATGCATTTCGGGCATCGGGACGTTTCATTTTTTTCGGATTGCAAATCCCGACCGTAGCGTCGGGAGACGAACCAAGGCTGAAGTTTTACTTTTGATTGTTATCTATGCCTGGTTTAATCCCCGTGTTATTAATGAAGCCCTTTGATTTACTTGCCAGTCAACCGAAGAAACATTTTTTACAAACGGCCGGCTTACAACTGCCTTTACCATGTCTGAATGCATAAAGTTTTCCATTGCAGTTTTACTTTCCCATAAATAGAAACCCCCGAAAGTGTTTTTTTCTTCGTCTGTCAGCCAAACTTTCGAAATAAGACCTTTTACTTGTGCTAAAACCGGTGCATCTGGTTCTACCATTTGCTTACGATAATCTGCATGAGAAATATCCTTTAATTGATAAGTAATTAATTGTGCATGCATTTTTTTAATTTTTAAATGAACAATGATGATCGCATTACGAAAGTTATAACTTTTCTTTTTTTATAGTTATTTCCCGGGCTGCGTTGCCACTATGATGCTTCTCTTGCGACGCACAGCCTGCACTGAGCGAAGCGAAGTGTTCAAGGTTCTGTTCCGTCATGGCAATTGATTCATAGTCTGCCTAAAACTCTAAAAAAAACAACCGAAACGGGGTAATCTTAATAATTTGGGGAAATAAAATACAAGGTGTTACTTTTTATTTTAGGTATTACTTTATATATTTGTAATCTAAACTAAAATATGTATGGAAACCTCAGTTTTGACATCCAAAGGACAATTATTAATTCCTAAGCGGCTACGCAATAAGTATGGTATTAAATCAGGCGTAAAAGTGCTTTTTGAAGAAACAGAAGGCGGAGTAATAATAAAACCTATCAATGAACAGTATTTTAAATCCTTTCGCGGCATGTTATCATCAACCGGAAAGTTGAAAGAAGAAATGAAAGCTTACAAAGCCGAAGAGAAGAAGCTGGAGGAAAGAAAATTAAGAATGCATAAAAACAAATAACCACTATGGCAAATTTTGTATTGGATAGCTATTCCTTGCTTGCCTTCTTTCGTGATGAGCCCGGAGCTGATGCGGTAGAGAAACTATTGAACGAAGCAGCAGCAGATAAACATGAACTATATATAACCGTCATAAATGCCGGTGAAGTGTACTATATGAGCTGCAGGAAAGATAGTGTAGCGAAAGCAAACCAGGTTTGGGAAGCCATGAGAAGATTTCCATTGCATTTTGTTGAGGCCAATTTGGAGCTTACCCTTGCTGCAGCAAAAATTAAGGCAAACCATAAATTATCTTATGCAGATGCGTTTGCAGCTGCACTTACTATTCAGAAAAAAGCAACCCTGGTTACGGGAGATGATGAGTTCGAAAATTTGGAAGGAGAAACAAATTTCAAGGTAAAATATTTATCATCATGATATTCGTTCCGATGCGTGGGGCGACACCGGGGCGTTTAATTTTTTTACGGACACGAACCAAGGTTGAGTTATTCATTTACATATTTATATTATCTGATAGGCTGTAAGTAGTCGAGCTGTGTCCTGACCATTAATGATGCAGTAATTTGTCGAGTTACCTTTCGCAATTCTTTGGTCAGCTTTGCCATCAACATCTTTGATAACTGCCTCTGATATGTTTCCAACAAACTGAATAATATAAATGTCGGCAGGAGTTTCAAAAAGTCTTACAATTTGATCGCCATTTTTACCACAGTCTCCAATTTCTAACACTTCCTTTTTTAAACCATTACCTTTTAAAAGAAAAGCAGCAGCCCGTCGAGCTCCATTGATTTGCAAATTCGACGTATATAAATCATTATATTCTCCGCCCCAATCTTTTTTGTGAAAAGGTTCAGCTAAAATTTTTTCAATTGCTGATTGAACGATGTCCTCTGACTTATCAAAATATCCGTTTTTTCCCAACTTGTCGAATACTAACGCTGGATTAATATCTCTTACTTTTTGAAAAGAGTCTATATCTTCAACATATAGGCGCTTTTGAAGTGGCATGTCTGTGTACTTTGAAAGGGAATCTTTTATTTCATTTAAGCCCCTTAGTATGTCGGCTAATCTAATTCGTAGCGATTTTGCTTTATAATCATCATCAGTATCAGCTTGTACAACACTCAGACTTGACTTTGGATGCAAGAATTGATTGGCCTCCAAATTGGTTGGAAATATACCTTTAAGAGAATTAATTACTTCGTCTCCCCATTTATTTACTGCGCTTGAATAGATTGCATGATTAATTGATCCTTTACTTTTCTTGTCCTCATAGTCCGTCTTTAACCAATTTAACAATCGGTAACCGGAAATCATAAACTTAGTTATTTCCTCCTCGCTTTGATTTTTTGATTTTTTCAGTCGCATATTTATTATGGCAGCTGTAATTTCACGCAATTCGAATGTTGTAGCAATTTAAACCATTTTGCTGCGAGCATGAATAAAATTCATACAGTATACTGAAAGTTGAGATGCTGAATAGAATCACCGAACGTACAAGAGTGCGACGCAACAGAAGCTTAATAGTAGCAATGGCGCTGGCTACATAATGGCCCCTATCTCCTTCTCTTTCCCCAACAGGGAAAGAGCGGTGCTTCATTGCAAATCCAAACATCATATCTTCCACATCGACATTAGTTCTTTACTCATCAAGCGAGGGCTGTGTGTTGATGGCCTTCCCCGTTGGGGAAGGTCGGGTTGGGGCCGCTTCAATGATCATTCAACGGCAATCCCCTTGGCCTCTCCCTCCTTCTCCCTCTCCGAAAGAGAGGGAGCGGTGCTTCATTACAATTCCAAACATTTTGTTCTTCCACTTCATCATCATTGCAAATCCAAACAAATAAAAAGCATGTTCAACTATTAGGGCTGTGCGTAGCGAAGCCCTCCCTTCGGGAGGGTTTGGGTGGGCTTCTAATGATCATTCAGCGGCAAACCTCTTTTCTGAAATTCTATCCAATTCAAATACTCCGGCGCTACACGATGTTCTTCCATAGTAATGCAATTTTCAACCGGGCAAACGAGCTGGCAGAGATTGCAGCCCACACAGGCTTCGTCAATCACGGTGTAGCTGTTGTAAGGATGTCCGTATTCCATGCGGATGCTCTGGTGACTGGCATCTTCACAGGCGATATAGCAAAGCCCGCAATGAATACATTTGTCCTGGTTGATTTTTGCGATGTGATGATAATTGATATCGAGATCTTCCCAGTCGGTAAGCATGGGCACCGATTTGCCAATAAAATCATTGAGGGTTTTGAATCCTTTTTCATCCATCCAGTTACTGAGCCCTTCGCAGAGATCATCAATAATGCGAAAGCCATGTTTCATCACGGCCGTACATACCTGCACATTGCTTGCACCGAGCAACAGGAACTCCACCGCATCTTTCCATGTACATACGCCACCAATACCGGAGATGGGAACTTTACTGGTGACCTCATCCTGCACAATGGTGGTGAGCATTTTTAATGCAATGGGCTTTACCGCCGGACCGCAATAACCACCAAACACAGATTTACCTGCCACATAAGGATTGGGAACAAGCGTATCGAGATCAACACCCGTGACGGATTGAATGGTATTGATGAGTGACAAAGCATTTGAACCGGCTTTAACCACCGAACGTCCCGTTGGCACCACTGAATGTACATTGGGAGTGAGTTTTGTGATGACAGGAATGGTGGCTGCTTCCATTACCCACTCCACTACCATGCAGGCGATCTCGGGATCTTGTCCAACCGCGGCACCCATGCCACGTTCCGTCATTCCATGCGGGCAACCGAAGTTGAGTTCTATTCCATGTGCACCTGTATCTTCGGTTTGTTTGATAAGCTCATGCCAGCTTTGTTTATTGTTATCGGCCATGAGTGAAACGATCATCGCCCTGTCAGGATATTCTTTTACGATCTCACTGATCTCTTTTAAGTTCAAGGCAAGCGGACGATCACTGATGAGCTCAATATTATTAAAGCCCATCATTTTTGTGCCGTTGAAATCAACAGCCGAGTATCGTGATGATACATTTTTTATTTGTGAGCCGAGTGTTTTCCAAACCACACCACCCCAGCCGGCATCGAGGGCACGTTTTACATTGTATTTTTTATCGGTCGGCGGTGCACTGGCAAGCCAGTAGGGGTTGGGGGATTTTATGCCGAGGAAGGAGGATGAGATGTTTGCCATATAAAGAGTTTGTAGTTTGATATTTTTTATTTCACGCAAAGGCGCAAAGTTTAAAACCCAAGACGCAAAGAAAACCTTTGCGTCTTTGCCCCTTGGCGTCTTTGTGTGAAATCAAGAAGCATTATCACAAATTATTTACTATTCTGTGAATACCATCTTTGATAAGAGCTACATTGAAATTTATTAAAAGTCCAAGTTTACATCCCGTAAGTTTCAGATAAGTTTGCACTTGCTTGAAATGAACAGGTGCTAATAATTCAACAGATTTTAATTCTACTACAACTTTATTATTAATTATCACATCTGCCCGAAATCCTGCATCCATCTTAATAGTCTCATGTATTAATGGAATTGGATGCTGTCGTAAATAAGGGATATTTTTCTTTGCCCATTCATAACAGAAAATTTCCTCATACACACTTTCAAACAAGCCGGGTCCATATTGTGTATGAATTTTAAAACATAGATCCACTACCTGCTTAGCTATCTCATTTTCTGTCATTCGTTCTTTGCGTCTTATTTACTTAGCGCCTTTGCGTGAAATTTACGCAAGCCCTAAATATTTTAAAATTGCCGCAGCGCCCAGTTTTCCATCTTGTACCGCGTCGACCACTTCTTTCCCCCCATTCACCGCATCACCACCAGCAAATACACCTTTGATATTTGTTGCGCAATCATTACCTGTTTTAATTTTCCCGTTTCCATTTTCAATTTTCAATTTATTGAGCAGTTCTTCAAACGGCACCTGCCCTGCCGCTTTTATTACCATGTCCACATCCAATGTAAACGTTTCACCGGTATCCACCGGGCTTTTTCTGCCACTGGCATCGGGTTCGCCTAATTTCATTTTGCTGCAAACAAGTTGTTCTACCCTCCCGTTCCCTCTGATTTCTTTCGGCGCCGCCAGCCAGATAATTTCGCAACCATCCGTTTTGGCAAGGTTGAATTCGAATTCAGTGCAGGGCATTTCGTCTTTTGTTCTTCTGTACACCATCGTCACTTCTTTTGCACCGAGACGTTTGGACTGAGTAGCCGCATCAATCGCTGTCATTCCCATTCCAATAACCGCTACTTTATCCCCAACGGGAACTTCCTCATACTTCTTACTACGTAAATCATAAATAAATTTTATAGCATCCACTACACCTTCCAATTCTTCACCGGGTATATCAAGGTTTCTGGCAATACCAACACCAATACCCAGATAAACAGCATCGTAGTTCTTTTGCAGATCAGTTAATGAAATGGTTTTCCCAAATTCCTGGTTATATTTTATTTCAATGCCGCCAATAGATGTGATGTAGTCCACTTCGTCCTGACAAAACTGCGGCGTCACTTTATAGGCGGCAATACCGAAGGTCATCAGCCCGCCGCCCCTGCTTTCTTTTTCAAATATGGTTACATCCACGCCTTCTCTTGCCAGTGCATGGGCACAACTTAATCCGGCAGGGCCGGCGCCGACGATGGCTACACCCCTAGCCCCTAAAGGGGAATCAGGAAGTTTCTTTCTTTCGAAGAGTTGCCACTTCTTCTCCATCGCTATTGCTGTAGAGTATTGTTGAAGTCTTGCAATCTGTATCGGTTCTTCTCCCAGTAAATTAAATACACAAGCCCCTTCGCAAAGTTTTTCCACAGGACATACTTTGCTGCAACCGGCTCCGAAAATATTTGCTGAAAAAATTGTATGGGCAGAGCCTTTGATATTATCTGTTGTAATCTGTTTGATGAATTTGGGAACATCAATATGCGTGGGACAACTTTTGGTGCATGGCGCATCATAACAAAACAGGCAACGGTTCGCTTCCACCACCGCCGCCGTCTTATTTTCAAACGGCGGACGAATGTCGGCGAAGTTTTCTTCGTATTGCTTCTGAGATAATCTATTGTTTACAATTGCCATATTATTTTTTTACCGCAGAGAACATGAGTTACATGAGATTTCGCAGAGAAACTCTGCGTGAACTTTGCGTTCTCATTTCTCTGCGGTGAATATTCTCAAAGTTCGACCAGTTTCCCATAAGTTTCAGGTCTACGATCCCTGAAGAATTGCCACACACTTCTTACTTCTTCGATCATATCGAGATCAAACTCTGCTATCAATAATTCATCTTTATCTTCTGAAGCCTGTGCAAATATTTGTCCGCGGGGGTCAACGAAATAACTGCTGCCATAAAACTTACCTACATTCCAGGGCTTCTCTGTTCCCACCCGATTAATACAACCCATAAAATATCCGTTGGCTGCTGCATGTGCAGGCTGTTCCAGTTTCCATAAGTATTGTGAAAGACCAGCAACAGTAGCCGAAGGATTATAAACGATCTCAGCTCCATTCAATCCCAATATTCTTGCGCCATCGGGGAAATGCCGGTCGTAGCAGATATACACTCCCACTTTTGCATAGCGGGTCTGAAAAACCGGGTAACCAAGATTGCCGGGCTTGAAGAAATATTTTTCCCAAAAACCGCTTGTGTGCGGAATATGATTCTTACGATATTTTCCGAGATAGGTTCCGTCGGCATCAATCACCGCTGCAGTATTATAAAGCACACCCGCCTGCTCTTTTTCATAAACAGGTACAATCATCACCATGCCGTACTTCTTTGCATACTCAGCCATCCGTTCCGTAGCAGGGCCGGGCACGGGCTCAGCGCTGGCATACCACTTCGCATCCTGGCCGGGACAGAAATAAGGTGTATTGAAGATTTCCTGCAGGCAAAGTATCTGCACGCCTTTCTTTCCCGCATCTTCAATCAACGGGATATGTTTCTGCACCATGGCTTCTTTGATCTCTTCAATGGTTCCTTCGCCTTCGGTTTTTGGAAGAGACATTTGGATGAGTCCTGATTTAACTAGTCGCGGCATAGTTTTGTTTTTATTTTTCACGCAAAGGCGCAAAGTAATTTAGACGTCAAAAAGCATTGCGCCTTTGCTCCTTGGCGTCTTTGCGTGATATTAAATTGTTTGACTCACTTTAGTTCGCCTGATAAATTTACCATATCCCTTATCAACCCTGCAATGATTGTTTTCAATTGCTACTTTCCCTCTCAGTAAAACAGTTTTTACTTTTCCTGTCAGTTCCCAGCCTTCATAGGCGCTGTAGTCCACGTTCATGTGATGCGTTTTTGCGCTGATGCTGTGTTTTTCATGCGGGTCGAAGATGACGATGTCGGCATCGCTGCCTACCGCAATGGTTCCTTTGCGGGGAAACATGCCGAAAATTTTTGCCGGGTTCGTGCAGGCCACTTCCACATATTTATTCAATGTAATTCTGCCCTGGTGCACTCCTTCGCTGTACAGCAGTTCCATCCTGTTTTCAATAGCCGGGTGGCCGTTGGGTATCTTGGAAAAATCTTTTTCGCCCATTTTCTTTTGCTCCCACTTAAACGGGCAATGGTCGGTAGCCACCACCTGCACCAGTCCCTGGTTGATGCCGGCCCATAAGGTTTCCTGGTCTTTTTTCAGCCGCAGCGGCGGGCTCATCACCCATTTGGCACCGTCGAACCCGATATCTGTCGGGTCTTTTTCATACAAAGAAGCATTGAGCAGCAAATACTGAATACAGGTTTCTACAAACACTTTCTGGTTTCTGAAGGTTGCATTGCGTACCGCATTCAATGCTCCTTCGCAGGTGAGATGAACAATATAGCCGGGACAGCCTGTATAAAAACTCATATCCACAAACCGCTCCGCCGCTTCGGCTTCTGTAATTTCCGGTTGGGATAAATAATGATAAAGCGGCGAAAGTTTTCCTTCTGCCCGGTGTTTTGCAATCAAATAATCAATCATGTCGCCATTGGTGGCATGCACATTTATCAGGCCGCCGTATTGCTTCACTTCTTCCATCAGCCCCACCATCTGCCGGTCGTCAATCATCAGCACACCTTTGTAGGCCATAAAGGTTTTAAATGATGTGATGCCTTCCTTTTCAATAAAATCTTTTATTTCTTTTTTTGTGTTCTCATTAAAATCCGTCACTGCCATGTGAAAACTGTAATCACTTACACAGTTGCCGTTGCTTCTGCCGCGCCATTCGTCCAGCGCTGCATGCAGGCTGCTGCCCTGCTTTTGTAAAATAAAATCTATCACCATGGTGGTGCCGCCGAATAAAGCAGCTCTGGTCCCGGTTTCATAATTATCACTGGAGAATGTTCCCATAAAGGGCATGTCGAGGTGCACATGCGGGTCAATGCCGCCAGGGAAAACCAATTTATCTGTTGCATCAATTGTCTGTAGAGACGCACTATTTTGCGTCTCTACAGCAAACGACGACAAATTTTTACCAATGGCCTGTATGGTTTCCCCCTCAATAAAAATATCGGCCACATAATCCGCATCGGCGGTGATGATTCTTCCGTTTGTTATCAGAACAGACATGTTATTCAGTTTTGATTTTTGCAATCAGAAAATAAATAATGAACGAAAGAAAAAATGTAACAAACCACGCATACGAATAGAGATTGACAAAGAATACCGGGAATAATTCTGCTTTGCCTGTACCAACAGCCACAAGAAAACCGGGTATCACCGGCAAAATGCTTATTGTAAATGCAATCCATGCCGGCGCATTCCAGCCTTTGTATTCGCCAGCGGGATCAAACAATCCCGCCACATTGATTTTTGTTTTTCTTACAAGATAATAATCGCAAATCATAATTCCTGCCAGCGAGCCCAGCAATGCCGAGTAGGCAATCAGCCAGCGGAAAATATAGCCCTGCGGATCGGCTATCAGTTTCCAGGGAAAAATCAGGATGCCGATAACACCGGTGATATAACCACCCAGTTTGAAATCAATTTTTGCCGGAGCCATGTTTGCAAACCCGTTTGCCGGCGCCACCACATTGGCGGCAATGTTGGTGGATAGTGTTGCTATCGTCAATCCAAACATAGAAATGACGACGACAATGGGATTATCAAATTTCCCCAATAACGAAACAGGATCCCAGATAGCTTCACCAAAGATCAGAACCGTTGCACTCGTCACAGCAATTCCAATGAATGAATAAAAAACCATTGTTGTGGGTAAACCAATCAATTGTCCCATGGCCTGGTCACGCTGCGATTTTGCATAGCGGGTAAAATCCGGGATGTTCAGCGAAAGCGTGGCCCAGAAGCCCACCATCGCCGTCAAGCCAGGAAAAAATATTTTCCAGAAATCAAAATTGCTCTGTGAGGAGAGTGAATAGGATGCATTTAAAATTTCATTCATCGAACCCACTTTTATCCATGCCCAGAGCAATAGACAAAATCCTATTAATAATAAGAATGGAGCTGACCATGTTTCTAAAAGTTTGATTGAATTGATTCCTTTGTAAACGATCCAGATATTGATGAACCAGAAAAACAAAAAACAAATTGCTTGTGCTGCATTCAAACCAATAAAATCACCCAAAAAAGGTGAATTTGAAAGTTGCGGAAATATTACCAGCAAAAGTTGATAAATAGCAGCGCCGCCAATCCATGTCTGAATACCGAACCATCCACAAGCCACTAATCCACGAAGCAATGAAGCAAGTATGGAACCATTAATGCCAAAACTCAAGCGGAGAAATACCGGGAGCGGTACTCCATATTTTGTTCCGACATGGGCATTTAATATCATTGGAACAAGTACAATTAAATTTCCCAAAAGGATTGTCATAAGAGCCTGCCACCAGTTCATACCCTGGCTGATCAGGCTGCTCGCAAGCATATAGGTGGGAATGCAAACAGCCATGCCTACCCATAATGCTGCGATATGCCATTTGTTCCAGGTGCGTTTTTCCTGCGGCACCGGCGCCAGGTCTTCGTTGTAAAGCGGGGATTTTGTAATATCCATTTTCTTAGCGAATGATTCTTTGTTGATGCATTTTATTTATTTAATCAGCCTGTTGTATTGCTTCATTATCTGCTCCACTTTTTCCTTTGGCATACCATATACTTTATTGCCTTCAATGCCTTCCATCGTTTCGCCGGCAAACAACGCATTAATAATGGCCTCCTCAGTAGCCTGTATGGTAGCGGTAAACAAGGCATTCATTGCTTCATTGGCCATGGTAGTCACCTGTTTTTCTTCAGCATTACTGAAAGCATCTTTGTTGGCGGTAGAAAAAGCAATGAAAATATCCCCGGAACCATTGCCCCCGATTCCACCGGTGCGGTGAAGTCCCAATGGAATTCTTTGCGCAAGCCGCATTAATTGATGCGGCAGCAGCGGGGCATCAGTTGCCAGCACAACTATTATCGAGCCCGCTTCTTTTTCCGTGTCGCTGTAAACGGCTGATGATGTAAGCCCTTTAATGTGTACCGGCAATGTATCAGTAAGATGTTTGCCAACTGGTACTCCGGCAATCGTCAATTGCGAACGACCGCCATGATTGGCCTGCACCAGAATTCCAACAGTATAACCGCCGGCTTCTTTACTGATTACTCTTGATGAGGTGCCGATACCTCCTTTAAATCCATAACAGATCATGCCTGTGCCGCCGCCCACTCCGCCTTCTTTCACAGGGCCTGGCTTGGCGCTGTCCAATGCTGCAAATACATGCTCTTTTTTTACATGCTGGCCATTGATGTCATTCAATATTCCGTCATACGTTTCAGCCACTACAGGATAAGCATACCAGTAATTCTTAAAGAATGGAGTATAATACGCATGCTCATCCATCCATTGCCACGCCGCATCCCGAACCGTGCCCACATTGCCTGTATTGGTTATTAATATGGGCGTTTCCAGGAAACCTGATTCGGTAATCCAGTGTGTGCCGGTCATATCGCCATTGCCGTTCAATGTATAAAAGTTTGCATACACCGGGTGAAATTCTTTTCCATGCGGCAGAATGGCAGTCACTCCAGTACGAACAGGTCCCTGACCTTTTACCAAATCACCCTTCCCTTTTATAATTGTTGAGTGACCTACAGTAACATTTGTTACATCAGTAATAGCATTATTCCTGCCCGGAGTTCCTTCAAAAGGAATTCCATAATCTCTTGCCCGTTTGGTTTGAGCCACTGCGGATAATGTAATTAAGAAAAAGACCGGGATAAATATTCTCATAAACAAAAATTGACAACCTGATATACAGGGGGAATAAAAATAAAAAGGAGTCAAAGAGTAATTCGCAAATTCTCCTTTTCACTTTCTACTCTTTTAATCTCTTAGCTTATTTCCATGTCCGCAATCTTAATCGCCTCGCTAATCATACCCAGCCCTTCATCCACTTGTTCTTTTGTGATGCTAAGCGGCGGGGCAACGAAAATATAATTCCACCGCACAAAAGTGTAGAGGCCGAGCTCCTTCAGCTTTGCGGCCACTTTATTCATGATAACCATCTCATCGGGCTTTGCATTGAAGGGCGCCATCGGCTCTTTGGTAGTTCTGTTCTTTACCAACTCGATGCAACCCAGCAACCCGGTATTTCGCCAGTCGCCGATAGAAGGATGTTTTTTCTTCATTTCTTCCATCTGCTCATCAATATATTTTCCCATCTTCACCGCATTCTCAAACAGGTTATCATCTTCATAAATCTTCAGCACTTCCAGCGCTGCGGCAAGGCTCACGGGGTGGGCAGAGTAAGTGAGTCCCAGCCACAGCACCCGGTCGTCAAACTGCGAAGCAATTTTTTCCGATACTATTAATGCCCCCAGCGGCACATAGCCGGATGTGATTCCTTTAGCCGTCACAATCATATCCGGCGCCACGCCGTGATTTTCCATGGCAAACCATTTGCCGCAGCGGCCAAAACCGCTCATCACTTCATCGGCAATCAAAAGGATTCCGTGTTTATCACACAGTGTTCTTATCTTTTTCATGTAATCCGGCGGGTACTTGATGCAGCCGCTGCTGCCGCTTTCGCCTTCCATTATTACTGCGGCTACATTTTCCGGGCCTTCAAACTGAATCACCCTCTCCACATGACTCACACATTCCCGGTTGCAGGCATCGGGCCCTGGTTGTCCCCACGGGCAGCGATAGCAATATGGATCTTCCACATGCACTACGTTGGGCATCTGCTGCGCATCGGCCGCCAGTTTCCGCGGATCGCCACCGGCCGTCATGGCACCGTATGATGCGCCATGAAATGCCCGGTATTTTGCAATGATTTTATGCCGGCCTGTATAAAGCCGCGCCAGCTTGATGGCATTGTCGATGGAAGAAGCGCCGCACAATGTGAACAAAGTTTTTTTCAATCCCGGCGGCGCTACCGAAGCCAGTTTTTTTCCCAGCTGGCCCCGCACCTTCGTCACACAACTGGGCGTTACATAACTCACTTCCTGCATCTGCCGCATTACGGCCTGCGTCACCCGCTGGTTGCCATGTCCTATGTTCACATTCATCAGCCCTGATGAGAAATCAAGCCAGCGTTTGCCGTCGTAATCGTACAAATAAACTCCCTCGCCATACTTCACTGCAACCGGTGCAATTCCTTTTTGTTTGCTCCAGGAAAATAAAGTATAGTCCAGGTTTTCCCGGATTATTTCCTGTGTTTCGAACAACAGTGCAGATTGAGACATAAAATTGTTTTTGTGATTATTTCCAGGTTTGCGTTGTTAATTTTTTAAATGCATCCCTTTTTTTGGTGTAACCTGCATTTTCTGAACGGTTCTTGTTTGCTGCGTTTCATTTACCAGGATGGCAGTTATTTTTACAGTCACCGTTACCGGCGTATCCTTATAATCATTATGCAAACAGAAATAAAAAACCAGGTCGCGGGGTTCCATCTGTGAGAAGTCATTAATCACTTTCCCTTTTTTTATAAACCGGAACTGTTCCCCGCTTTTAAACAATTCTGCATTATCATCCTCCACTATCCAGTAATTTATATGCTGGCCGGTGTCAAGCTTTGCCAGGTAAGAGTTTACATTCTGCGCCAAAGCGGCCAGGGGCCCGTACCTGGGAAATTTTTCAATAAGGGAACCGGATCGGGTATTAAGCTCTTTGGCGGCTTCCTGGTAAACCTGCAGGCCCGCTTTATCGGCGCTGATATAATAACTCCACGACACTGTATTCTCCGGCAATACAAAATTAAAAGTTGATTTGCTGCTGCCCGGCGCTGTCAGGTGATTAACCTTTATAATCCTGTCCTGCAGATTGCTGATAACCGTATCGGATCTGTCAATGTAAGTTTCCACTACTGTAGTATAAGTCGTATCATAATAGGTATCAAAATACACAGTGGTATTAAAATTTTGGGTGGCCGGGCCTGAAGGAATGCGCTGTATTTTGTATTTGCAAACCCGTGGCAGCAGGGCCGAGTTTTCAAACCGGAATTTATAAATAGCTTTCCTCGGTACATGAATTGTTTTGTTTTCAATTTTATTTGTTTTATAATCCATGAATCTTGAAGTAGAAGGCATTTCAATAATTTCAATCTCTTTCATTTCTTTGCCGTTTGCTTCTTCAAAACTAAAAATAAGCTGGTCGCCTTCGGCAAAGCCATAATAAACCGCTTCTTCGGTTTTTATACCCACTTTTATCACACTTTCCACAACTTCCACAGGCTGTTGCCCGTAAGCATTTATCCCGGAAAACAACCCGGCAAACAAAACCGGCAGAAAAGACTTTCTACCCATGTTTTTATTTGGTTTGAAATAAAATAATTTTTTACCTGCCGGTGTGATAAAGAAATAGTACATCACAACACATTCATTCATCGCACAAGCCTTCCTTTTTCACTCTCTCCAACAAGGGGAATGGAACATTGCTTTAGTGCCAAGCCAAACTATTTGTTCTTGCGTTTCAACCATAAAATAATTCCAAACGATAAAGAACTTACCAAATCTAAGTTCCCCCATTAGGGGAACAGGGGGCTTCTAACTCATCCAGTTCACTCCTGCCTCGGGATTCCATTTCACGGTTGTTTTCTTCAGCTTGGTCCAGAATTCAATCGAGCTTTTGCCGGTGATATCGCCTGTGCCAAATTTGCTTTCATTCCATCCGCCAAAAGAGAAGGGTTCTCTTGGTACCGGCACACCCACATTCACCCCGATCATGCCGGCGCTGGCATGCTCAATGATGTAGCGTGCCAGCCCGCCGTTTTGTGTATATACGCTGGCGGCATTGCCATAAGGATTGGCATTTTCAATCTGTAAGGCTTCATCCACCGTTTTTGTGCGCATAATGCTGAGCACGGGACCAAACACTTCTTCCCTGGCAATGGCCATGTCGGGCTTCACATAATCAACCACCGTAGGGCCCACATAGGTCCCGTTTTCTTTTCCATCCACTTTGGCGCCGCGGCCATCCACCAGAATCTTTGCACCGTCACGTTCTGCTTCGCTGATGTAGCGTTCAATTCTTTCCTTTGCTTCTTTGCTGATAACGGCGCCCAGATTTTTTCCCGGCACTATCTTTTTCGCTTCGTCACAAATTTTATCAATGATATGATCCACATTGCCCACACCTACCATAGCGCTGGCGGCCATACAGCGCTGGCCGGCGCAACCACTCATGCTGGCGGCTACATTCTGTGCCGTCATTTCCGCCTTTGCATCGGGTAAAACCATCAGATGATTTTTAGCGCCACCCAATGCCAGCACTCTTTTAAAATTCTTATTGCCTCTTTGATAAACAAGTTTGGCAACTTTGGTAGAACCGACAAATGAAACCGCTTCAATACCCGGATGATCGCAGATGGCTTCTACAATTTCACTATCGCCATGCACTACATTAAATACACCATCGGGCAAACCTGCTTCTTTTAAAAGCATGGCCAGTCTTGCTGCACTCAGCGGAACCTTTTCCGAAGGTTTTAATATCATACAATTGCCGAGAGCAATGGCATTCGGTATTGTCCAGTTAGGAACCATTGAGGGGAAATTAAAGGGAACGATAGATGCGGCCACTCCCAGCGGCACATGTTCTGTACGGCATTCTACACCTTTGCTTACTTCCAATACTTCGCCGGTAACTAATTGCGGTAATGAACAGGCAAACTCAGTCAGCTCCACACATTTTTCCATTTCGGCAATGGCTTCACTCATGGTCTTGCCGTTTTCTTCACTCACTAAGGCAGCCAGTTCCTGCAGGTTTTTTTCCAGCAGGTATTTGTATTTATAAAATACCTGCACTCTTTCTTTAATCGGTGTATGACTCCATTTTGGAAAAGCGGTTTTAGCTGCCTTTACTGCATTGTCCAGGTCCTTTGCAGCCGACATGGGCACTTGGGAAAGCAAGGTGCCGTCTAATGGGGATATAACATCCAATGAACGGGCAGATGTGGCTTCAACAAATTTCCCGTTGATGTAGTTTTGAACCGGGGCGTATTTCATATGAATTGCAGTTAGTAAATTGAATAAAAAACTCTATGAATTTACTTTATTTTTTGGAGAACAAAGACCATGGCCATAATATTTATCCGGCGATCTGTTATTTCCGGTTTGAAATTGTTTTGATTATTTTTACACTATGGTAAAAGAGCTTCGTAATAAAAAAGAGATATTGAGCCTGCTGGCAGACCATAAAAAAGAGCTGTTAAATTATGGCGTTCTGGAAATCGGTTTATTTGGCTCCTATGTACGTGATGAAGCCACAAAAGAAAGTGATATTGACCTGTTGGTTGATATTTCTAAAGACAAGAAAACCTTTAGAAATTTTATGGCACTCTCCTATTATCTTGAAGAATTGCTTGGGGAAAAAGTGGAACTTATTACAAAACAATCGCCGAGTCCATATATAGGCCCGCATATTCTCAAAACTGTTGAGTATGTACCCTTCGCAAGTTGAGTTTCTGAAACATATTTTGAATGAATGCAATTATCTTTTGCATGAATATTCATCTAATACATTTAAAGATTTTATTAATGACCCCCGCCTGAGCAAGGCAATTTGCCGCAGTCTGGAAATTATTGGCGAAGCATCGACACGTATTCATCCTGATTTGAAAATAAAATATTCGCAGGTAGCCTGGCGTGAAATGTCAGATATCCGAAATAAGATCATTCATGATTATTTCGGAATAGATTATGACATTGTGATTCAGTAAAGACAGATATTCCCGTTTTAAAAGAGTGTATTATGTCTATTGTACAGCAAGAACAGTAAATGAAATCAATTCCGGTACTAATATTGCAGGAATACTGAACTAACCTTCTTCATCAACTCTTTAATTTTTGAATGATGCTTTTCACTCACCGGCCAAACAGGAAGACGGAAATGATTTTGGCATAAACCCATTTCAGTTAAGTAAGCTTTCACACCGCTGGGGCTGCCTTCCGCAAACATGGAGGCAATAATATCGGTGTACTTATAGTGAAGTTTTTGTGCTTCTTCAAATTTTCCAGCCAGGCAAAGCCTCACCATATCCGAATAATCTTTTGGATAAGCATTTGCTACAACAGATATCAATCCTTCAGCACCGGCAGCAATCATTTGCAGGGTTATCGGGTCATCGCCGCTGATGACCATAAAGTCAGCCGGTTTGTTTTTGATGATGTAATTGATTTGAGCAAAATCGCCGCTGGCTTCCTTGGTGGCAAAAACATTTTTACATTCCCTGGCAATACGCACCTGTGTTTCTCCGGTTACATTCATGCCGGTACGGCCGGGTACATTGTACATGATGATGGGCAATGGTGCGGCGGCGTCCAGCGCCTTGTAGTGGTGAAAAATCCCTTCCTGGTTGGGCTTGTTGTAATAAGGTGAAACGGAAAGTATGGCGTCGTAGCCGGTAAGGTCAAACGATTTCATTTCCTCCATTACCTTATGTGTATCATTGCCGCCAATGCCTGCCACCAGCGGCACACGGCCTGCATTTATCCGGTTGCAAAATGAAAATACTTCCTGCTTTTCTTTTCCATGAACAGTGGCGCTTTCTCCCGTAGTGCCCAGCACCACGATGTACTCACACCCGCCATCAATAATGTGATTGACGATTTTTTCAAACGATGTCCAATCGATAGTACCGTCTTGATTAAATGGAGTAACAATTGCAACACCAGTACCTTGAAACATTTCACGTAAAGACATAATTCTGATTTTAAATTTTGGATGTCGGATTTTATTGCTGAATAAAGTTACAGCAAGTTGAAGTGTGCGACCCACCTTCGCTAAAGCTTCGGTGGACAGGCGCAACGGACGTTTGATAGTAGCATAATAGCCGGGCTCAATATCTAATCTATCTTCATAAAACAGTTCCAATAAAACGAGGAATGCATTGATCTAAGTTCCCCTTTAGGGGACAGGGGTTTCCTCCCAAAATCCCATCTTTCCAAACTTCTCAATCCGCTGCTTTACTCTTTCTTCCACCGGTATTTTCTTTAACTCCTGTATCACATGTACCAGATGATTTTTGAGTATTTGAGCAGCTTCATTGTAATCCCAATGCGACCCGCCTACCGGCTCAGGAATGATGCCGTCAATCAGTCCAAAGCCCAGCATTTTATCGGCTGTAAGGCGAAGCTGCTCGGCTGCTACTTCTTTTTTTTCCCAGCTGCGCCAGAGAATGGATGAGCAACTCTCCGGGCTGATAACCGTGTACCAGGTATTTTCCATCATATACACCCGGTCGCCAACACCAATGCCGAGTGCGCCGCCGCTGGCGCCTTCGCCAATGATGACACAAACCACCGGTACCTTCAGTCTTATCATTTCATAAATATTGCGGGCAATGGCTTCTCCCTGACCCCGTTCTTCAGCTTCAAGACCGGGAAAAGCGCCAGGTGTATCAATCAGTGTCACTATCGGTTTGTTGAACTTTTCTGCCAGCTTCATCAGGCGCAGCGCTTTGCGGTAGCCTTCCGGATTGGCCATACCAAAATTGCGCAGCTGCCGCATTTTGGTGTTTATACCTTTCTGCTGACCGATAAACATCACTGTTTCTCCATCCAGCAATGCAAACCCGCCTACCATGGCTTTATCATCTTTCACATTGCGGTCGCCGAAAAGCTCTATAAAATTAGTGGTCATTTTTTCAATATACTTCAGCGTGTAGGGCCGGTCGGGGTGGCGGCTCATCTGCACCCGCTGCCACGAGGTAAGGT
>CAZDUO010000062.1:0-22810 GCA_964508655.1 uncultured Chitinophaga sp.
AACTGTGTCGGATAAAATAGCGCAGGTGGGTTAAATTGTTAAATGAATAAATTGTTGTTGGGGTCATAGTAAACTGTGCATTCATGAATATTCTTGAAAAAATAGTGGCAGAACGAAGAAAGACGGTAGAGCAATTGAAACAGATTGTCCCGGTGCAGGCATGGGAAATGATGCCCCTGTTCGATAAAGAATGTCTTTCGCTGAAAGAAAATCTGCTGGATGAAAGCCTGACCGGGATAATTGCCGAGTTTAAAAGAGCTTCGCCATCCAAAGGGATCATCAACGACAAGGTCGATGTATTTGAAGTGATTACCGATTATGAACTGCATGGCGCGGCAGGAATTTCTATTCTTACCGAACCATTGTTTTTCATGGGCAATAATGATGATATTCTTTCGATAGCGGATTCATTGAATACGCCGGTACTGCGCAAAGATTTTATTGTGGATGAATACCAGGTATTCGAATCAAAGGCCATCGGCGCCGATGTAATTTTGCTGATAGCAGCCTGCCTCACGCCAAAGCAGGTGAAGCAGTTTGCCACGCTGGCCAGGCACCTCGGTATGGAAGTTTTGCTCGAACTTCATGATGAAAACGAATTGGGGCATATTTGCGATGAAACAGAAATAGTCGGTATCAACAACCGCAACCTGAAAACTTTTGATGTGGATATTGAGCGAAGTCTGAAGATGGCCGAAAAAATTCCGGCCGGTAAAATTAAAGTGGCGGAGAGTGGTATCAGTTCGGTGGAGGATATCAGGCGGTTCAGGGAAAACGGGTTCAATGGTTTTTTAATTGGTGAAAATTTTATGAAAGAAGCTGACCCGGGCAACGCATTCAGGGATTTTGTAAACAAGCTAATGAAGTAAGCATCATTAATACGTATGACACGATTGAAGGAAAGAAGACATACTTGTGCATACAATAGACTTCGTGTCAAAATCGAACTGATATGAATATTAAAGTTTGCGGAATTACACAATTGAAGCAGTTGCAGCAGCTGGAAGCGCTGAACATTGATTATGCCGGGCTCATTTTTTATAAGGAATCGCCGCGGTATATGGGTGATAATATTTCCGGCAGGGAAATAAAAGACGCCGATTTTGATTTGAAAAAAGTCGGTGTGTTTGTGAATCCGTCCTATTCCGATTTGCTGGATGCGATTGATGCATACGGGCTGGACATTGTGCAGCTCCACGGCAATGAAACGCCGGAGATGTGCGAAGAACTGAGCGCTGAAGTGGAAGTGATGAAGGCTTTCCGCATCACTCCCGGCGATGCAGTAAATATGGATAGCATGCTGGAGCCCTATGATGCGGTTTGTGATTATTATTTGTTTGACACAGGAGGATTGAAGGAGAGTTTTGGTGGCACAGGCCAGCAGTTTGACTGGTCAATTTTAAAAAAGGCGAAGATTGAAAAGCCCTTTTTTCTCAGCGGCGGTATTGGCTCCGATGATGTGCAGAAGATAAAAACTTTCAGTCATCCTGACTTTTTTGCCCTTGATATCAATAGCAAATTTGAAACTGCGCCGGGGGTGAAGGATATGGCGGCGATACTGAAATTCTTGCAGGGTTTAAACAGGTAGGCTAAATGTTCAATAAGCAATGTTCAATGCTCAATATTCAATTTGGCTAAGAGATTAAAGGAGAAGAAAGAGAAAAAGAGTGAAGTTGTTTATTTGTGCCGTTGGTACAATTGGTGGACCAAAAAAATGGGTTTCTGTATTAGCGTTTCGTAGGGACGCATGGTGCTGATGGTTTTGCACTGTATGTTGCTAAATACATATTGAATTTGATACTTTTTATTTTAAATGAAAGCTTATTATTTAAATTTTAAAAAAGGATTTCAGATATGCTGAATAGATTACTGAACGTACAAGAGTGCGACGCAACGAAAGCCCAATAGTAGCAATGGAGCCTGGCTAATAATAAAAAACAAAATTGAGGAGATTGCTTCGTCGCTTTGCTCTTCGTAATGACGAATGACAACAAAAAAAACATATCAGCAACCAGATGAATTTGGCTATTACGGCCATTTCGGCGGGGCCTATATTCCTGAAATGCTGCACCGCAATGTGGAGGAATTGCGCACAAAATATCTTGACATCATAAACGACGCGGCATTTCAGAAAGAGTTCCGGCAATTGTTACACGATTATGCAGGCCGGCCGACACCGCTGTACTATGCGCAGCGATTGAGTGAGCGGTACGAAACAACGATTTACCTGAAGCGGGAAGACCTGTGTCATACCGGTGCACATAAAATAAATAATACCATCGGGCAGATACTGCTGGCGGAGCGATTGGGAAAGAAAAGAATTATTGCTGAAACCGGTGCCGGGCAGCATGGTGTGGCTACTGCCACCGTATGTGCATTGAAAGGGGTAGAGTGCATAGTGTACATGGGTGAAAAAGATATTGAGCGGCAGGCGCCGAATGTGGCCCGGATGAAAATGCTGGGAGCAACCGTGATACCTGCAACCAGCGGAAGCAAAACGCTGAAAGATGCAACCAATGAAGCCATCCGTGACTGGATAAATAATCCCAACGATACCCATTACATTATCGGCAGCGTGGTGGGGCCGCATCCTTATCCTGATATGGTTGCCAGGTTTCAGCATGTGATAAGTGAAGAAACAAGATGGCAACTGAAAGAAAAAACCGGGAGTGAATTGCCCACTCATGTGATTGCCTGCGTGGGCGGCGGCAGCAATGCGGCCGGTGCATTTTATCATTACCTGGATGAACCATCGGTACAGTTGATAGCTGTGGAAGCGGCGGGTCTTGGAATTGAAAGCGGTTTCAGCGCTGCTACCACTCAGCTGGGCCGGCCGGGAATTTTGCACGGCAGCAAAAGCCTGCTGATGCAAACCGAAGACGGGCAGGTGGTGGAGCCGCACAGTATTTCTGCGGGACTGGATTACCCGGGTATTGGCCCGCTGCATGCACATTTGTTTGAAACCGGCCGGGCAACATTTTTAAGTGCAACAGATGATGAAGCATTGGCTGCCGCATTTGAGCTGGCAAAGCTGGAGGGAATTATTCCGGCATTGGAAAGTGCACATGCATTGCATGCATTGACGCTTTTGAAATTTAATAAGACTGATAAGGTGGTAGTTTGTTTGAGCGGGAGAGGGGACAAAGATCTTGCAACATACATGAATAAGATGAGTAAAAAATAATCAGTAAACAATAAACAATACTCAATACTCAATATTCAATGCTCAATTCCTGAATGTTGAATATTGAGAGTTATAAAAGGAAAGAATGAGTAGAATAAGCAAACTGTTTCAAGGCACCCCTTTAGGGGCGGGGGGGTATGGCATCCTTAACATTTACTGCACGGCAGGGTTTCCGCAATTTGAGTCAACTCTTGAAGTGATGCAAGCCCTTGCAGAAAACGGTGCCGATATTGTAGAAATCGGTATGCCCTACAGCGACCCGCTGGCAGACGGGCCGGTGATACAGCACAGCAGTACCGTCGCTTTGAAAAACGGATTGACGATTAAAAAACTTTTTGATCAGCTAAGGAATCTTCGCAAAAGCCCCTCCTTTGGAGGGGTTGGGGAGGCTTTGGGGGTCTTGCTTATGGGCTACATAAACCCCGTGCTCCAGTACGGCTTTGAAAAATTCTGCGCCGATGCTGCCGCCGTCGGTATTGACGGATTAATCATTCCCGATTTACCTGAGTACGAATTTGAAACGGAATATGGTGCTATCATAAAAAAATATGACCTTGATTTTATTTTCCTCGTCACTCCTGAAACCAGTGAAGAAAGAGTAAGAAAACTCGACAGCCTGAGCTCTGGTTTTTTATATGCTGTTTCTTCATCCTCCACCACCGGCAGGGATAAAAATATGACCGATGTGAAAGCGTATCTGCAAAAACTACAGCAGATGAAACTGAAGAATCCGGTGCTCGTTGGTTTTGGAATCAAAGACAAAGAAAGCTTCGAGGCCGCATGTTTGAATGCCTCCGGCGCTATTATCGGCAGCGCCTACATCAAAGCCCTTTCGCAGCCGGGTAGCATAGCCGACAATACCCGGAAATTTTTAGAAAACATTAAAGGTATTTATGCGTATCGTAGAGACGCATAATGATGCGGCTCTACGTACGCCATGATTTTTTTATTATTTTTACAGGCGCAATCAGCAGGTAATATGAAATCATTGTTGTTGTTTATTCTTGGTGTTTATTGCACAGGGCTATTTGCCCAAAAATCACCGGATACAAGTTTTATTATTAAAGGAACCATCAGCGGCTTTGCCGATGGCACTGAAGTGATGCTGGAGAATGCCAATGACAAAGCCCAGCTGGCGAAAGCAAAATTTCTGAAAGGAAAATTTACCCTGAAAGGCAAGCTGGATGAACCCTCGCTATGCTGGCTGAAAATAACCGGTGAACCGCAGCAATACATTTACCTCGAAAATAAAACGGTTACCCTCACCGGTTCAAAGCCTCTTGCAAAAAACCTGAAAGTCAGCGGCTCGTCTTCCCATAATGATTTTACAGAGTTTCAGCAACTGTTCAATCCGCTCATTGTAAAACTGCAGGCGACGGTACCGGTTATAAACAACTCACCTTACGGTGCGGCAAGAGACAGCCTGATAATTGTGTATGAATCTATCCTTGATTCCATTCAGAAAAGCATTGATTTGTTTATCGGCAATCATCTCTCGTCACATGTTTCACCGTTTGCACTTTTTGTCACCACGCAGTTTTATGACGATCCTGTGTTGCTCGAAAGCCGCTTCAACCGGCTCGATTCTTCGGTGAAAACAACACCGACAGCCATCAGCCTGAAAGGGTTTATAGACTACAACAAAATTGGCGCAGTGGGTACTAATGCTCTTGATTTCACACAGCCTGATACCTCCGGTACGCCGGTTACATTATCTTCCTTCAAAGGCAAGTATGTGCTGGTTGATTTCTGGGCCAGCTGGTGCGGACCCTGCCGTATGGAAAATCCCAACGTAGTGTCCAATTACAATAAGTTCAAGGAAAAAAATTTCACCGTGCTGGGTGTCTCTCTCGATCGTCCCGGGCACAGGGACGACTGGATAAGCGCTATTCACAAAGACAATCTCACCTGGACACATGTCAGCGATCTTCAATTCTGGAACAATGCGGCCGCAAAATTGTACCGGGTAAGTGGCATTCCATTCAATCTTCTTGTTGACCCGCAGGGTAAAATTATCGGCAAAAATCTCCGCGGGCCTGACCTGGAAAGCAAGCTTTGTGAAGTGCTGGGCTGTAATTAATGAGCTGTTATTTTTGTAATCTACACTGGTAACATATCTCTCCGGCCAGGTACACCAGTCAGTAAGTCAAAATAATAACTCCTATAACCGGTGTTGCCGGTTTTGCGGTAGCTTTCAGAAAGATGAAGCATAGCTATACTGTCAGTGTTTTTAAAAAATCACAGCTTATCACATAGTGAAAAATGATGCGCTTGCCATCGGGTAATAAATTTTCCTTATCACCACCCGCCGGCCATAATGAAGATACCGGCACAAGGAAAGGAGATGCCATTTCTGATAGCTGTCGGAAACGTGTATACCAGTATTGAAAAACATGACAGGCAATACCCGTTTGCACACAAAATTTGTATTGCGAAAGGCGGCTTTGCTGCCATTGTTTAACCTGGCTAATCATTAGCCGGCGATGTTGTGCTTTATCCTGGATGTTTTTACCTTAAAACTACCGGCATTCATCAAAGCAGAAAAGATGAAGTTGGACGGAGAGATACGCAACAGAAGACTGCCGGCAGGGCTTTGCGGTATCATAAATTTACGCAACTCCCGTTATAATTTTTTTCTGATTACCACCTTAAATTTATACCACCCCTCACATCAGCTGCCTTTTGTACAACTGTATCGTATTTTCAAATCCCAGGTAAAGGGCATCACATATCAGCGCATGGCCGATGCTTACTTCATCCAGCCAGGGGATATGTTGTTTCAGAAATTTTAAATTGTGCAGGTCAAGATCATGCCCGGCATTCAGGCCAAGCCCAAGTTCCCGGGCCCTTTTGGCGGCAGCCACGTAGGGAACCACCGCCTGGTCTCTTTTTCCCAATGCATATTGTTTGGCATAACCTTCGGTGTACAGCTCTATTCTGTCGGTTCCCGTTGCTGCTGCGCCTTCCACCATTTCAATCACCGGGTCAACAAATATGGAAACCCGTATGCCGGCTTTTTTAAAAACGGAAATAATATCCTGCAAATAATCTTTGTTCTTCAACGTATCCCAGCCGTGGTCGCTGGTCAGTTGTCCCAGTGCATCGGGTACCAGCGTCACCTGCTGCGGTTTTACTTCCAGCACCAGGTCCACAAACTTCTGCTCGGTGCAGTTGCCTTCGATGTTGAACTCTGTTGTGATAATCTTTTTTATTTCCCTTACGTCGCTGTAGCGGATATGCCGTTCATCGGGGCGGGGATGCACGGTGACACCGTCGGCGCCGAAGCGCTGCGCATCCACAGCTGCTTTTACCACATCGGGGTTATTGCCGCCCCGGGAGTTTCGCAGCGTGGCAAATTTGTTGATGTTGACAGAAAGTTTGGTCATGAAGCAAATCTACTAATTGGAATCTTTAAATGCACCTGCAGCTAAATTTCCTTCTTCCCATAACGGAGCATTTCAGGAAAGCCCCACTTTTTTGAGAGTGCATTTACAGCCATGGCAATACGCCTTGTGCGGGTGGGGTCGGTTTTGGCGCTGTCAATCCATTTGCTGAAATAATTGCGGTGCGAGCCGGGCAGCGAGTTAAAAAAATTCTTTGCCACAGGGTCGTCGGCAAGGCAGGCAAGAAAATCAGCATTCAGCTTCAGGGGTTCTTTGTCCGGCTCCAGCTTTACTTTCAGCGTGGCGCCTTTTCTTTTCCCTGTTCCTTTCCGCATGGCGGCATTCATGGGTATGATGAAAGCGCCGCCGCCCATGGGCATCAGCGACACGCCTTTGATGCTGTAGTTGTCAAGCTTCCCTTTTACCCGGTACGATTTTTTTACTCCGGGGTTCAGCTTATCGGCTATATCGGCTGGAATTTCAATATAAGTCCACCCGGTTTTTTCGCCCTGCTGTCCGAATTGTTTTATGGTAACGCTAAACTCAACCATCGGTTACCGGCAAAAATAGTGTGAACAACGGGTTAATGAAAATGGCTGAGTTCTTCCTCAATATTTTCATGAAGCAGCCCTTCATAGTCTGTAATCCAGGCGGGCAAAAGGGTGTTGCCCAATCGCCAGTAACCGTCCGCTTTGGTCATGGTAAACATGATGCGGTTGCCGCGATCGTCCACCGTGTCCACCGAAAATTTTTCTTCGGCGCCACTTTTCCTGAAATTGAATTCACGCAGCCGGCCCCCGGTTTTTAAAAGGCGTGTGAACTGAATGTTGCGGATGAATTTTATTGGCATGTATAAGAAAATTGTAAAATCTCAAAGCAATTTTTATGCTACACCTGAATTATTTTGGATAAAAAATTATGCACAGCTTTTTCTGAAAAACCCTGCCTTGAATTTACCGGGGAAGGATTTGAAATAAATTAATTGCGAAAGTGAAAAAACGGAATTGCAAATTTATTTTTTAAGAAATTGCAGTGACAGCAGGCTTATTGCATAAGCACAGGCTGCAAACAGGAGAACAGATGCAAATCCTGTTTCTACCGTAAGCAGGGATGCCATGGCCGCACTGATTACCGACATGCAGCCGTTAATACCCCAGGCCCAGGGCACATTTTTCTCTTCAGTTGCGGCCAGTCGTTTCAAACCCAGCGGAAAAGGCATGCCCATAAAAAATGCAGGCAGGGCAATAATGAATACCGAAATAAATAATTTAAGCCATGCGTCCACAGCGGTAAGTTGGGTAAGCACGGGGGCAAGCAGCCATGAATAAAGCAGCAAAAGAACTGCGATTACAAAAAGCACCAGATTCAGCCGGTAGGTGGGGGCATCAGCCTGGGCATCATCAAACCGGGAAGAGTAATAACTGCCCGCCCCGGAAGCAAGCATCAGCACGGCAATGACAAAGGCAGCAGCATACACAGGATTGCCAAGAAACAAAATGAATTTCTGAATCAGTACAATTTCCAGGAACATGTACCCGATACCCAGCCCGCTGAAATAAAAAAAGGCCCGGAGTTTTCCTTTGCCGCCGCGTTCAAGCCTGAATAAGGGTAAAATAGTAAGCAGCACAGCCAGCGCTGTTATTTGCAAAAAAGTAATGGCGGCTACCAGCCAGCCCAGCTCAAGAAACGAAACACTCTGCGAGCCAAAGATTCCCGACAAGTAGGGGAGACTTTTCCATCGGAGGAATTGGGAAAAATAAGGTTTGTCATCTGTGGCAGGTCGCAAATGAAAATCATAATCGCTGTAAAGCTTTTCTTTTTTGCCCGCCATCAGTTCATCGAGGCAGGTAAAAAAAGAAGTGTCGCTGATACGGTTGAACAGCATACGTTCATGTGGCTGCAGGCCCGGCAATAACAGCGGGTCAAAAGACATTTCATTGCAAAATGCCCGCACTCTTGAAGTGTCGGCCGCCGTGATGGGTGATTTTTTCAGAATAAATGTAACCGTGCCCCAGCTGCGAACGGCTGCAAGATGAAATGGCAATTGATTTATACCGGCCGCCTCGAGAGTTTCAATAAGTGTGGCGGCTGTTTTCAAAGAATTCCGAAAAGGGTAATCCATCCATGCGCTTATACTGATGACGCCATCATCAGCCAGCAGGTGCCACATTTTTAAAAAAGCTTCTTTGGTCATGCTGTATTCTTCACGCATGGCAAACAATCCCACGCCGCCGCCAAAGCTGCCGGCTACAGCAAGCTGAATCAAATCGTACTTTTTATCTGCTGCCGATAAAAATGTTCGTGGCTCAGTGACGTACAGTTTTGTTTGAGGCCTGTGATAAAGCGAATCATTATCACCGGCCAGTTCATTTTTTAAAAGACCGGCTACCACACGGTGCTGTTCCACTGCGTCAATTTCATCCGCTCCATTACTCAGCGCCTGCGATACAAACAGGCCCGAAGCTGCATGCAGCACCAGCACTTTTTTTCTTTGCTTTAAAACATAGGGCATCGACATGCTGGTATAATCAAGCAGGTGAAAACTATCTCGCTCATACCAGTATGTAACCGGGCCGTACCAGTCACCGTTATTGAAAATGGCTTTGCCTTCCGGCACTTCGCCGCTGAATGCAAGACTGAGCCCCGGCGCATAGCGCAATGCTTCCGCCTGCACTACCTGCAGCAGCCCATACGGACTTGCCTTTTGCAAAGTAATTTGCGCTGCAGGCAGATGCATGGTCCGGCTCAGGCTTTTGTATTGTGATAAATTGAGCTCTGCGGGGAAAATAATTTTGTAAACAATAAAAGCTGTTGAGCACAGGGCGACCGATAATGTCAGCAGTTTTTTTTGTGGTGAAATAATGAAGCAGCCCGCAGCAATGGCAGGCAGTGCAACGGCAGAAGTAAAATTTGCCGGCATAAAAAACCAGGCAAGTATTGCAGCCAGCACAGCGCCGATGCCGGAACCGGCAAGATTGGAAAAATAAAATTTGCCAATGGCTGCAACGTGTTTTACAAAAATAATTCCCAGTGCAAGTGCACCGGAGAAGAAGGGGATGAAAAAGAAAATATAATTCATCAGCAAAGCCAGCCATTGCCTTCGGTCGGTAAAAAGAAGATAGGAGTCGAAACGGAAAGTTCTGCTGTTGTTGAGTTCAACAGCCAGCGCCATGGCAGCGCCGCTGAAAATCATGAGCAGCGGCAAAAGTGTGTCGCTGATTTGAAGCAATTGTTTTCGATACAGCGACAGTAAACTGCCTGCTGCTCCAAATCCAAGCAGCGCAATGGAAATAATCATATTGGCAAAATGATGCCACTGAACAAAAGAAAGCAGTTGCATGATGGCAACCTGGTAAGCAATAAGTGCAGCAGAAAGCAGGGCGGTGGCAATGCTGAGACGCCCCGAATAAGATTTCAGCCAGGTCATTGACTACGTTTGAAAGGAACAAAGCGGACAGCCATCTGGTTGCTTGTGCGATATTGATTGCCTTTTTTTTCCACCAGCATCAGTTGCTGCACCAGGAATGGAGAACCGATGGGAATAATCATGCGGCCGCCGTCTTTGAGCTGCTCCTTCAGTGGCGGCGGAATATACTCGGCCGCTGCCGTGACGACGATGGCATCAAACGGTGCATGTTCTTTCCAGCCGTAATAGCCATCGGCAGTTTTTACTTCAATGTTTTTGTAATTAAGATTTTTCAGCCGCGAGGCTGCCTGTTTGCTGAGTTCATCAATGATTTCAATGGTATAAACCTTGCTCACAATTTCGGCCAGCACGGCCGCCTGGTAACCGGAGCCCGTACCTATTTCCAGCACCTTGTGATGCGGTTTTGGTTTTATTATCTCCGTCATGTAGGCAACGATGAAAGGTTGCGAAATGGTTTGCCCGTAGCCGATGGGCAATGGCCTGTCGTGGTAGGCATAAGGCACCTGTTCGGCGGGAACAAATGAATGACGGGGCACTTTGCGCATGGCGGCAAGAGTGGCTGAGTCTTCCACCCCGCGGCTTTCAATCTGATCTTCTACCATTTCTTCCCGGAGTCTGGAATAATCCTGTTGCTGTATAACGGCAAGCAGAAGTATAAAAGGCGCTATCAGTATGACCTTTTTCATTTTTAAATAAGGTGACAACAAACCCGTGAGTTGAAAAGACCGGCTCAATCTTTCTTTTGACTGTAATTGTCAAACAACTTTTTTTACCAGGGCAAAAGTAATATTTACCGGGAAGGTAATTCCTGATTAGTGGTTCTTTTCAAAATTCAGCAATTAAAAATTGTGGAGCTTACACATGAGTGTTTCTGTGCCTCAGTGGCAGTATATTATAGACTCTGAAAATCTGAAGCACTAAAAATAAAACCCGCCTTATCAACAGGCCGGTCAATCATTTTTTGCCAGGGGCGTATTTGGCAGGCGCCGGCATGGGCAGGTCGGAGTTCCAGCAATCGCGGAAGATTTTCCATTTGCCATCCTCCATTTTCCAAAGCACAATGTATTTGCCTTTATCTATTTCTTTGCCCGCTTTGTCCATCAGCGAAAAAGTTCCTTCTTCGCTTAAAAGCGATTCGTTGCCCCAAATACCTGATGTAGTCAGGGTAACTCCTCCTATTCCCATCCTGAACATTTCGCCAAAAGTGGCGGAAATATTATTTGTGCCGGTAATGGAAGGCATGTTGGCGCCCATGAGTTTTGCATCGGAAGCATACATGGCAGCAAGGGCCGTCGAATCGCCTTTTTTTACCAGGTCACTAAAAGCGACATTCGCTTCTTCAATGGTTTTTTTTGCAGCTGCCAGGTCAATGGCCGGCATCGTTTCCTTTTCCGTACTGGTATCGTCGTCTTTACAGGAAAAGAAAAGTAGGGATGTAATTGCAAAAAGGGCAATTGTTGTTAGAATCCGTTTCATAAACTTTTTTTAATAGTGATGAAAAGTTTGACTACAGAAAGGTACAGCATTTCAGATAAAAAAAGCCCCCGCAAGGGCAGGGGCAAAAATCAATAATTCAATATTCAGTAATTAATACCGGTAATGCTCCGGCTTGAACGGACCGTTTTTCGGAATGCCGAGATAGTCGGCCTGCTCCTGGGTCAGTTCATCCAGCGCCACACCAATTTTGGCGAGGTGCAGCCTTGCCACTTTCTCATCAAGGTGCTTGGGCAGCACATACACTTTGTTTTCGTAATTCCGGTGGTTGTTCCAGAGTTCAATCTGCGCCAGTGTCTGGTTGGTAAACGAATTGCTCATCACAAAGCTGGGATGACCCGTGGCGCAGCCAAGATTTACCAGGCGTCCTTCGGCCAGCAGGATGATGTCTTTACCGTCAATATTGTAAAGATCTACCTGCGGTTTGATGGTGTCTTTGGTATGACCATAATTATTGTTGAGCCATGCCACATCAATTTCAATATCGAAGTGACCGATGTTGCACACAATGGCTTTGTCCTTCATCAGGCGGAAATGTTTTTCGGTAATCAGGTCGCGGCAGCCCGATGCGGTTACGATGATGTCGGCTTCTTTCACTGCATCAACCATCTTTTTCACTTCGTAGCCGTCCATGGCGGCCTGCAATGCGCAAATGGGATCAATCTCCGTTACAATAACCCGGCAGCCGGCGCCACGCAGCGAAGCGGCCGAGCCTTTGCCCACATCGCCATAGCCGCCAACAACAGCCACTTTTCCGGCCATCATGATATCGGTGGCGCGGCGAATGGCATCTACAAGACTTTCTTTGCAGCCGTATTTATTGTCAAACTTGCTTTTGGTTACAGAATCATTCACATTGATGGCAGGCACAGGCAGTGTACCTTTCTGCATTCTTTCGTACAGGCGATGTACACCGGTGGTGGTTTCTTCAGAAATTCCTTTCAGGTGTTGAATCAGCTCAGGATATTTATCCAGCACCATATTCGTAAGATCGCCGCCGTCATCGAGAATCATATTCAGCGGATGATCGGCGCTGCCAAAAAACAGTGTTTGTTCAATGCACCAATCGGCTTCTTCTAGCGATTGGCCTTTCCAGGCAAACACACCGATTCCGGCAGCGGCAACAGCAGCGGCAGCATGATCCTGTGTGGAAAAAATATTGCAGGAGCTCCATCTTACTTCGGCGCCAAGCTCAATAAGTGTTTCAATGAGCACAGCGGTTTGAATGGTCATGTGCAGGCAGCCGGCAATGCGGGCGCCTTTCAGCGGTTTTTGCGGGCCATACTCTTTACGGATGGCCATCAGTCCCGGCATTTCAGCTTCGGCAAGGCGTATTTCTTTGCGCCCCCATTCGGCGAGGCCCAGGTCTTTTACTTTGTGCTTCAGATCGAAATTGATCCGCGATGTGTTCATAACAGGCATTTGTAAAATGTTTTTTTGTGCGGCAAAAGTACAATTATCCCCTGTTATTCTGTAATTTGTTTCGGTTTGTGCCGTATTAATATGCGGTTAAAAATCATCAGGCAACCTGTGTTGCCGCAATGTCGTCAATGAATAGTAATTCTTAATACTACCCGGTATGAAAAATTTTTTACTGATTGCAACTGCCGTTTTATTGAGCGCCGCATGTGCCGAAGCACAAAAAGACAAGGGAAAAAAAGATGATAAGTTTGACCGCAGGCTTCTTTGCCCGTTTGAAAGAGGAATGGGCCGCGAACCCAAAGAAGCATTCACCTGGGATCCGCCGGATATGAAAGTGATCATGATAAGCAAAATGGATACGGCCGTGCGCAGCTGCATTGATTCAAAAGTGCTGAGCATAAACCCGACCGAGGAGGGCCGCTACGAAATGGTGATTTTTTATAAAGAATATTATTTCTGGTACTATGGAATAAAAAAGCCGCTGGTGAATATTAACCAGGAACTGAAAGCCGGGGAAGTACTGGGTACTTACGAGTTTGGCGAAGAGATGGAGTTCCGCATGTTTAAAGATGAGGAGATGATGGACCCGCGGAGTTACCTTGAATGCACCATAAACGAAGAGAAAAAAGATGGCCGGAAAAAATAACCAGGGTAAAATCAGTTTCATTGCCAAAAAATTTTTTTGAAATGACAGCCTATGATACTGTATCGCAGGCAATCAGCGACCTCAGGCTGCGTGGTTACACCAGGGATTTTAACCTGGAAGAGAACTGCATTGTGTGCCATGATGAAAAGTTTGATCCTGCCGATTTTGAAATTATGGAAATATACCGGTTTGAAGGAGATACAGACCCGGCCGATGAAGCGGTGGTATTTGCCATTGAGTCCCGCACGGGGCTGAAGGGTATACTGGTGAATGCCTTCGGTGTTTATTCGGAGCCCATGAGCGATGAAATGATAAAGAAACTCAGCTTTCATAAAAACTGATTCAGCATGGAATTAAAACGACCGGTATTCCTTCTTACTTTAATATTTTTCACTTTGCTGCTGCAGGCGCAGACTGACAGCCTGCAACTTACCTGCCCGCTATCCAACGGGGCAGTACGTACCATCAGGCCCAGCGATAAAGATTACCAGAAAACATCCGAATACGGCGTGATGATATTCAGCCGCACCGATACGCTGGTGCAGGCCGTGCACGACGGAAGCGTGGTGATTGTAAAAATGATTGACGAAGGCCGCTACGATGTGGTGATTCAGTACCGCGGTTATTATTTCTGGTATGCCGGTGTGCAATCACCCAAAGTGAAAACGGGAAGTAAAATAAAATCCGGCGATCCCATTTCATCATACAAACAAGGCGAGCTGCTGGAGCTGCTCATGTTTTACCAGGAAGAGCCCGTGAACCCGAGAAAGTATCTTAAATGTAAGTAGGAAGTGCCGACGATAAATGTCGGCATGCCGACCGCAAGCGTCGGCATCGGAAGTCGGAAGATAGGTGTTGAATCTTATATATCAGACTTCAGACCTCAGACATCAGACATCAGTCTCTTCTCCATCACATAATCATTCATAAAATAGCCGTTGCCGATGTCGAAGTCGGCAATTTGTATGACGGTAAAGCCGAGCCGTTCATAAAACTCTTTGGCCTTGTTGTAGCGGTTTACCTGGAGCTGCAGCGCTTTGGCGTTTTGTTTTTTTATTTCTTCCATGATGTAATTGAGTACAAACTTCCCTGTGCCCTTACCCTGCTGGTTCGGCAACACGTAAATTTTGTGCAGCTTCCATATTGCCGGTTCGGTTTCGCTGAAAGATGCAAAGCCGGCCGGTTCGCTGTTTTCGTAAACAATTATGAAGCGGCAGCCTTCTTCCGTCATTTGTTTTTTCAGTGATGATTCGCTGTACATCATCTCCAGCATGTAATCAATCTGCTGCTGCGAAAGGATGGAGGCATAGGTTTGAGGCCAAACCTTATAGGTCAGATCCCTTATCAGCGGAATATCTGCAATGCCTGCGTCACGGGTTTCAAACATTGTCATTGTTTTTAAACATTTGCTTTGAAAGCTGCTGGTGCAGCCTGATGTGCTTGCGGCTGAGCCGGATGGCAATGATATAAGATGCAACAGCGCCGGCAAACAGCAGCCCGTCGGAAATATATGGCTTCACATCGGGACTGCCCTGCAAAAAGATAAAGAAATCGAACGTGCCATGAAAGAGCACTGCCAAGAAGATACCGGTGACCATGTAGCGGAAGCTGTTGGCGCTGTCAAATTTTGCCTTGCCAACAAAGTAACCCATCACAACAGCAAAGGTGGCATGGGCCGGCACACTCAGAAACATGCGGACGAATGCGGTGGTATAGCCATGAATGAAAACATAGTTGATGTTTTCCAGCGTGGCAAAGCCCATGCTCACCATCACGCTGTACACAATGCCGTCGAGCGGCTCATCAAAGCTGCTGCGGGTGTAGCAATAGAAACGCAGCACAAGAAATTTACTCAGCTCTTCGCTCAGCGCCACCACAATAAAAGCAAAGGTGGCAGTGCCGCTGATGCTGTGGTCAAAAGTATGGAGCAGGCTGGTTTCGATAAAATAAGGGGGGATGATGGACAATGCCCCCAGCATGAAACTGAAAAACAGCAGCCGCTTGGGTTCTTTGTTGTAAATGTCTTTCAGAAAAATATACAGGCAGATGGCAAGCCCGGGAGCAATGGCAAGCGCCAGCAGGGTCATGGGTTTTGTTTTTGGCGAAAGATAGGAAAAGATGCGGTGCGGAGGAAATGAGGGTGAGTGAGGAGCGGGGAATCACATTAATTGAAGTACATCATTTTTCAGTTGTTGGAAGGCTGGGACGCATTGCCTACGCCTTATTCCAACGGCGTTGTAACCACTTTATTCGAGATCCGAACGTACAGTGGTCATGCCTTCGTTAAATCTTCGGCAGATAAATGTGAGAGGCGCACCTCATCGCCGCAAGCGGTGAGGCCGCCTACTCGATTACCTGTTGGCCTTCGTCTGCCAAACTATTTTGATGTGTCAATTTGTAATGAATTGTCAACCGTGTGAATATGTCTGTCTGCGTAGTGTCGCCCTGTGCGGATGGGAGGTTTAATTTTTTGCGTGAAGGAAAACGAAATGCTCCTTTGTGTTGGCAAGGTGGAAACTCTTCCGCAGGTTTGCGTTGTGTGTCGGCCTTGTGCCTGCGGGATGTGCTTACGCCTGTGCGTTGGTTATTTTACTTTTTTGCCTAAACACACGGTTTACAATTACAGCAATATTGTACTGCTTTCCCAATTGGGTTCCATTGTAATATTTATATACCGGCCAATCAAATAATATTGAAACATCCAATTGTTGCTGAAAATTGTAATTTACCTGTGGTGATAAATACAATAGCTCAGAACCGGAAGCATTTATTAATTGTCCATTGCGATGGTCTTTGCCTCTGAGTTCGTTTCGAACCTGCATAATGATGCTCCACGGATATTTAATGTTGTATGAAACAAAAAAAGAATTAATCCAGGCATCACCATATTTATAGTTCAAATCATTTTTACCTGCAGACAGAAACTGGCTGGCAAAGAAAAGATGGGTTTTCTTTTGTATGTATCCTTTGTACAAAAAAAGGCTGGCAGTAAATCCAAATGCGTTAGATGCCGGTTGCACATCCTGTGGAAGTATCACTCCATTTTTTTCCTGTGGTTTCGAACGCAGGGGAATTTGCACACCTGCACCCGTAGTAAGTTCAAACTGTTTGGCTTTGCTTTTTATCCAGCTGTATTTACCCTGTACCACAAAGTCGCTGATACCATTGCCTGAAAGCTTATTATCGGGTGGAGGAATCACTTTATACAATTGTTTGCGATTAATAAAATATCCTCCCGACCATTCAGCAGTAAAGCGGTGTGTAATGCCATAAGCAACAGTTCCGCCAATGTAATTGAATGCTGCATTTTCTAAAACACCGTCACCGGATGCTGAAGTACCTGTAAAGTATCCCTTAGAGTAACCATACTGGTAAAACAGAATAGTACGCCAGCTTTTTTTCTCCAATGTACCCTGGTTGACCGTTCCTCCTGTAGGATTACCTGGTGAACAACATTGCGAATATGTTTGCAAACCTATTGTTACCAACAGGCAGAATGAAGTTATTATTTTTAGCATACCTGTCAGTTGCGAACATTTATGCTTACTTGTTTGGCATCAACATTACTATATTTGTCCTTAACCTTGCAGGTAATAGTATTTGCCCCTCCGCAACATCCGGGATTAGCTGTATAGGTAATTCTATCTCCGCTACCCAGTATATCACCCGCTGATGCAGACCAATAATACTTTAATCCATCTCCGGTAGCTACTGCTGTAATTTTTGTAGAAGGATTAATGGAATATACAATTTCAGTAGCGTCAGCTGTCAATGATTCAAATTTAAAAGGTGTTGGTTGGGCCGGTTCACTACTTCCTTTTTTGCAGGATGCCAAAAAGAGCATACTGGCTAAGGTGGAGAGAAAGAAAATTTTGATACGCATAATATATTTTTTTAGTGTGAAGAATTTAACTTGCACAACAACTCAGCTTCGCCACATCTTTGCCAAATGTGATAGCAGCTAATTTTATTCCTTCGCCTAATGTCAAATACGGATAAAAACTTTCAGCTAATTCTTTTACGGTTATTCCGTATTTGATGGCCATACTTAATTGTTGTATCAGTTCGCCGCCTTCGGGTGCTACTATTCTTGCTCCAATCAATTTATCGGTTTCTGTATTTCTTATCAACTTGATAAATCCTCTTGTGTCGTATGCTGCAATGGCACGGGGTACATCTTTTAATTCCAGTTTAGAAACTTCAAAGGGTATGTTTTGCGCTGCTGCCTGTGCTTCATCTAAACCTGCTCCGGCTACTTGTGGGTCGGTAAATACAACCCAGGGTAAAGAAAAGTAGTCAGCTTTATTTTCACTTCCTGTAAAAGCATTTTCAACAGCAATCTTTCCTTCATAAGCTGCCGTGTAAACAAAGGCAGGAGTATTAGTAACATCACCCACTGCATAAATATTTTGCAGATTTGTTTCCATTAATTCATTCACTTTTATATGTCCACTCTTGGTAAGTTGCAAACCGATGTTTTGTAAACCGAGTTTTTGTGTGTTGGGTTTTATACCGGATGCTACTACTATTTTGCCCTGCTCCACAATTTTGGTGAATGAACCATCGGGGCACTTGCAATGAATAATTGTATCGTTACCCGACTTTTCAAATTTAACTGCACGGAAGTTGGGAAGGATTTCAATGCCTTCTCTTTTCATGTGCATTTCCAGTTCTTCGCTGATGTCAGGTGTTTGAGTTCGCAGCACACGGTCGGTAAATTCTATGATGCGGACTTTTGTACCAAGCCGGTTATAGGCCATTGCAATTTCTAACCCGATATATCCTGCACCCATAATGGTAATGCTGGCGGGCTGTTCTTCCAAATCAAATAAAGAAACATTGGTGAGGTAACCAATATCTTTCAGCCCTTCAATATCAGGTATATTGGTTGTAGCTCCTGTTGCGATGATGAATTTTATTGCCGTGTATTCATCTTTGCCATTTACCAAAATGGTTTTTTCATCTAAAAACTCTGCCCAACCTTCTACTATTTGCAGGTTTTCAAAATCACTCACCACATCCATATATTTTTTTTGCTGAAGGGTTTTCACCAGTTGCTTTTTGTTTTTTATCAACTGTGCAAAATCTATATCAACTCCTTTAGGTTTTATGCCTGCAAAGTTGGAATGTGAAGCATGATAAGCGGTTTCCGCAGCACGGATAAGCGTTTTGGAAGGTACGCATCCAACATTTACACAAGTACCGCCAATAGGTAAGCCAGCATTTACTATTAATGTAGTTAATCCTAACTCATTCGCTTTAATAGCTGCCGAAAATGCGGCAGAGCCACCACCGATGATGATTACATCAAAATGACTGGTATTTATATTACAGCATCCCATATTGTTTGTTTCTTTTGCCTTGTAATTTTTAGTTTGATTGATAGTGCCAATGATATTAACTTTTGAGATAACACCGGAATTGTAAATAAACTCTCCTTTACCGTTTTGGTGGCTTACTTTTTTAGAAACAATACCGTTCTTTTTTTCAAACATGCGTTCAATACTTACTGCACAATGCTCGCAGGTCATGCCTGTGATTTCCAGCAATAATTTTTCTTCTTTCACTGCTTTGCCGTTTTTAGGTTCGGTTCCGTGGCCTATTATATTTTTCAGGAAATTCATTTTTTATTTTTTAGTTGGATGATTCCTTTGAACAACAACCTTTGCCTTCACCTTTGCAGCATTTACCGCAACTCTTTTCTTCTGTGGTCTTGCCTTGAGTTGATGATGCATTTGCTAAGGATAAAACCCATTCAGGCCTGTCTTTCAGGTTTAACTTCTTATCATGCTCTTTACCAGTGTTTACTACGTTTTGCTGCGCCTCTTTTAATTTAAAGCCCTCCTTTGCGTTAATAACATATAACCCCTTTTCACTGTCATAACTTGCCGACATAACACCAGATGTTGTCTTTAGTGTTTTAGTTACCAAGGCAATGCAGCAAGGTTTAACACCTGTAACCTGCACATAAAGTGGCTTTTCTGTTCTAACCGTTTCACCAGCGATTTGAGCATTAACATCAAGTTCACTTTTATATTCAGAGTTTTTATCGGATGAGTTATCCTTTGAACAACAGCTTTTAGACTTGCTTTTATCTTTTTCTGTTGGCCTTAAACCCATACCAATCGCTTCTTTCAATGCCGTCATTTCTGATTCGTTCAGGTATTTTTTCCCTATGGAAAGTAATTCGTCCGCTATCTGTTTTTTATTATCATTTACCACTTTCTGCTCGTTATTGTTAATGGCTGAACCATAATTTTTGGTGAAGCGATTTTTAAATGCCTGGATAAACTCCGTTTTGAGGTTTTTAGCTTTTTCCTTGCTTAACGTGGTTTTGGCATTTACACGGCTAATCAGGCGATCTGCAATAACGCCGGCTTCTTCCATACTGAGTTTGTCAACATCGGTATTTCGATACCAGTTTTGTTTATTGACAAAATCAGCCATCAATGTTTTTTCTTCTTCACCGGAAACGGCAGTTACATTCAATTTATTTTCTGTGAAAACAGCATTTGCAACAGATGTACGCAAGTCTGGTGTGGTATTTTCTTTCCATACCACTGCAATCACTGTACCTGTTCGGTTCAGCCAGGCTTCAGTCACTACGTCGTTTTTATTTTCCAAACTAAGCAGCACAGGCTTGGCTTTGCTGCCACACCCAATTTGAGGTGCTGCGGCACATACCAAAGGAACTTTATAAAAGCTGATGTTACTTTTCGTATTCCCGGCTTCTTTATTACCAGAAACGAAAGAGTAAATGACGATTGCTGCCAAGATAAGCGCACCTGCTACAATTAACTTTTTCATTTTTTATCATTTTTATTATTTGCAGAAAATGGTTTTAACATTATCAACGCTACCAACAGCGCACCACAACAAATAAGATGAAGCCACATAAGTTTTTACAGCCTTTATTGACAATTTGATTTTACCCCTTTGTATTGGGCTTAATGACTTCGGCTTTGTATCCTGCTTTCTCAATGGCTTTAATCAGTTCTTCGGGTTTGGTTTTGGCGGCATCATACTTTACTATGGCAACATCACCCGGATACTCAACTGATTGTTCTATAACACCATTTACATTTTTCAGGGCTTTTGATACATGGTTTGCGCATCCGGCACAGGTCATGCCTGTAATTTTCAGTTTTACCGTTTTTGGTTCTTCTGTTTTTACCAGTAAAAAGTTCTCAGATGCTTTTTCTGTAATATCTCTATTAATAACACAGTTGCCATTTACATTAGCGGCAAGTACCGTTGTAAGGAATAAAATAAAAACTGTTTTCATGTTTATTAATTTTTGTAATTATTGAATTGGCTGTGTATTGGTTACTTTATACCCTGTTTCATTCACTGCATTTGCAATAGCCAGTTCGCTGGTTTTTGATTTGTCAAATTTCACAACGCTGCTTCCGGTTTTATAATCTGTTTGATAGTCCAGCACACCAGGAACTTTGGACAATGCCAGATTAACTGTTTCTGTGCAACTTTCACAGGTCATCCCTTTAATATTCAGTTTCATCTGTTGAATGTTGCTTTTGTCCACTATTATTACCTGGTTAGTTTGTTTCTTTGAAAAAAATATTTTTGAGTAAGAGGGAAAAGCCATCAATAAAACAGCGAATACGGTAACAATAGCGAGGAAAGTTTTACCCTTCCAGAAAGAAGGTTTTTCTTCTTCACATGCACAATCTATATCGGCTTTCTTTGGTTTTAATTTCTGATACCATGCAAAACCCAGCACGGCAACAGTTAAACCCAGTAAGTAAGGACGGTAAGGCTCCATCCACGAAAAAGTGGAAGCAATTCCGCTGGTGCCACTTATTAATGCCAATACAGGTGTAATGCAGCATAAAGAAGCTGCGGTGGCGGTCAGTAACCCCGCTACCCATGTTTTACTGCCAGATTTTGGTGTACTCATACTAATTCTAATTTTGCGTTTAATTCATTAATGTATTTAAATAAAGAGCGAAGCATTTTCAGATGCTCCTGCTTTAAAGAATAAAAAATAGTCTGACCTTCTTTACGGAACTGAATGATGCCACCGTCTTTCATTTTACGCAGATGTTGCGAAATGGCGGGGATACTCATGCCGAGTATGTCACTCAAATCGCAGGGACAAAGCTCCCTTTCTTCTTCAAGCAGATACAGGATTTTAAGCCGTACATCATTGGCCGCTAACGACAATACAGCCGACATCTGGGAGAAAGCATTTTCTGTATTTTCTACCTTTTCCTTACAGGCTTTTATCTGAACAGGGTCGGCATATAAACGGATACAAGTGTTCATAATCTTTTTGATTTGAAATCAAAGGTAATACTAAATTTATTAATTAAGCAAGTACTTAAATAATAAGTTCTAAAATTAATTGCTAAACTGCCAGCTACTTGTCAAACGTAGGGTGGGAGATTTGGCTCTTTTGTAAGGTTGGCTTTGTGTCTGGCCTTGTGGGCCTTGTCCCGCAAAAGAGCGGGATGCCAAATGTGTGTAGGCTTTAGAAGTTCATTTGTGTGTTGGCAAAAAAATTAAAACACGAAGCGTTGGATGTGTCGGGCTGCATAGTGTCTGTCCGTAGTAAAATAGTAATTATTAGTTTGATTGTCTGCTGTGTTCGCCCTAAGTAACTGTCGCCAATAGGCTTCTGACTAACGTATTCCAACCTCTTGATTTAAAGCTGTAAACCGAGGTCATTAGTTGTGATGTTAAATTTATGAATAAGGCGTTTCATTTCCCGCACTTTTCGTTTTCTTTTCTGGTCAAGGAATTCATACGTAGTGGGCGGAGAATAAGGAACAGCCTTTACCACCATATTCCAGATGATGATAGCCAGTTTTCTGGCGGTGGCAGAAATAGCTGCTGCCCTTCCCTTTCGGAATGAGATTCGTTTAAAGAAATTGGACAGGTGAGTGTCTTTAAGATTTCCGATGGCATTGGCTGCATTTCGCAGGGCTATTTTCAGACGGTTGCTTCCTTTGGGTATTTTATTGCTGAGCACTTTGCCGCCCGATACTCTGTTGTTGGGAGAGAGGCGCAGCCAGCTGGCAAACCGTTTTGCGCTATCAAATTTTTTAAGCCCGTCAACTCCCACTTAGCTCATTAATGCCATGATGGTGCTGTGTCCCACACCTTCCACTGCCATCAGATCAATACCATTAAAATATTGGTAGGCGATCTGGTTGAGGTCAAAATTTTTCGGTGCATTCTTGTTTACTCTTTTATGCGGCTTGGCATCTGTTTTCAGGTGTTTTTTTGTTTTC
>CAZDUO010000063.1:0-21198 GCA_964508655.1 uncultured Chitinophaga sp.
TGTTCATAAGCTCGTTTATTTTGAAATTTTCAGTTTGGTATCAGATGCATTTGCCCGGGAAAAGCAGGTAAAAGCGGGTTCACGTAAGAAGAAAATCAACTTGATTGAAAGTATAAACCCGGACTGGAGGGATTTATTTGAAACATTAAGAGGGGATCATTTGGGTGAAGAACTCATCAGGCTTAAAAAGTTTTTGAGGTAAACTACTTGCGAAAAATTTATTGGGCTGAATGAGGAACTTCCCGTAATAAGTTAATCCCAATAAATTTTGAAGCAAGCTCCGCAGATCAGGAGTTTGCTTCGGCCTGCCGCAACAGATTTTTACCCCGAAGTGAATCCGGGCAGGCCTCGCAAGTCAACGCCGTTTTCTTTTTTTCTTATACGGGAAATGTTCGCCGAAATCATCCGTAATCCATTCGATGATGACATTGGCCGGTGTATCCCAGTCAGCGTAGCGTTTATAATTGTCATTCCACAAAGTCTGGTTATTGCTCAGCAGGTTGCAGGTGGCATAAATGTCATAGGTTTTACCCACTGAATTGGGAACCGGGACTTTTGAACCCACCCCGGTTCTGTATATCACCTGTTTTGCCACATCCACGCCATACGAAGCTTCATCGCTCATATAGCGGCGCTTTTCAATACGCATCCTGATAACGGCATCCACACCCAGCAGTTTGGCCAGTTCGTTGTCATCCATTTTCCAGCTGTCACGGACAGAAATATTATTCTGTTCAAGCAGCTTCCGCGAGGTGTTTATATCCTGAAAGTTGACAGTGGTGATGTACTTTCTGCTGTTGGCATGACGGAGAATGCTGTTGAGTAGTGCATACTGAAAGCTGATGCTTTCGGTTTCCTCTGCTTTTGCAATGTCTTCCGGCGTCATGTTTTTTGGCAGCTTGCCGGTCATTATGATTTCAGCGGGAAGAATGGCAACCAGCTTATGAGCTTCTGTTTTCTCTTCAAAGTTGGAAGCGGTATAATACCTGCGGCTGCAGGAAATAAGTACAAGAAAAGCCAGGTTTAAGAAGAGTAGATTTTTTTTCATAACGGGTCGGTTTCAGGCTAACCTTACTACAACGATTATGCCCCGGGTGTTAGTATTAATACGTGTTAACTTTTAATTCCTGTTACCGAAATGTGAAGATTATGGATGTTTTTTATTTATCGCACAAACTTGTACACCCTCACATAATCCACTTCCATGGTGGCAGGAAAGATGCTTTCATCCACACCCTGAGCGCCGCCCCAGCTGCCGCCCACAGCGATATTGAGCAAGAGGTGAAACCGCTTGTCGAAAGGCCAGTAATCAGGACCGGCGCCCTGGTTCATGAATTCAAAAATTTTTTCATCGTCAATATATCCCCGGATGCCGTACGAAGCCCAGTCAATACGATAACGGTGAAATTCATCCATGGCAGTGGGCACAATTTTACTGGCGCTTTTCTGTGTACCCAGCAAATGATTGAATGCTTTGGTGTGAATAGTGATGTGTACTCGGCCGGGATCATAACCCACATGTTCCATGATATCCATTTCGCCGCTGTTTGGCCAGTTGCCGTAAGCCCAGTCGGTAGGCAGCATCCAGATGGCAGGCCAGGTGCCACGGCCCCGGGGCAGTTTGGCTTTTACTTCGAAGCGGCCGTATAACCAGTCGCCTTTGTTTTTGGTAACCATTCTTGCCGACGTATAATCTTTGCCTGAATAATTTTCTTTGCGGGCAACAATTTTCAAAGTGCCGTTGCTTACCGATGCATTTAACCCGTCAGTATAAAATTGCAGTTCATTATTGCCCCAGCCATTGCCGCCCACATCGTAGCCCCACTTAGCTGCATCGGGTGCGCCGTCAATAGAAAATTCATCAGCCCACTGGGGAGTGCTTTCAAAATTCCATTCAAACACAGCAGGCGGCGGCGGATTATTATCGCCGCTGCTGTTTTTCTTTTTACAGGAAAATAAAAAACACACAAGAAGCAGGCAGATACTGCCTTTTATTGCTATGTTCATTTCTCTAAAATAATTCAAATCTGCTTGCGAAAAATTTATTGGGACAAATGAGGAAAGCCACATAATAAGTTTTGAAGCAAACTCCAAAAATTCAACCTGCTTCGAGGAAAACGGGGGGTTTGCTTCGCCCCGCCATAAACGCTTTTAGATTTGAAGTTGATCCGGGCGAGGCTCACAAGTCAATACCTCCAACTCGCTAAATCAGCTCCTGCTGGCGCACGGCTCTTTACTTCATCAGCCCATTTGGGAATAAACATGCGGTGATAGCGCAGCCGGCTTATCCAGATGGGGTTGTCGTGGTCGCCGTTCCAGCAATGCTCTGCACGGTCGCCATAGTCCACTTCACAATCGCATTTCGGGTTATCCAGTTTTTTAATCATGTCTTCGGCTGTGTACACCGCATTGTTCAGATAATAATTATCCATATCGCCGACATAAATATGAATCTTACCCGCCAGCTTGCTGCCAATCTTTGACCAGTCACGCCTGATGATGTGCACCAGGTCATAATTTTCCCGCCAGTGCTCCGCTACTTTTTTATTTATCTCACCGGTGTATTTGTCAAAAATTCTTTCGGGATAACCATCTTTTCCTACGGGTGAATACACGGCTTCCCAAATATCCCACTGGTCGCCGCTGCGGCTTTTGGTACCCAGTGCCAGCTCACGATGATTCATATCCCGTACCATCGCATTTACATGACCTAAATAATTGCGATGACCGGGCCGCAGGGTTTTTCTGAAAGGCCCTTCGCGGAAGTACGCATTTTTATCTTCATAAATATTGACGGTGGTGTAGTGGCGAAAATCAATCGGGTCGGGACAGGCCGAATAGCAACCATTATATTCATCAGGATAAAATACCTGCGCCGCCAGCACTTCCCAGCCGCCGGTACTGCCGCCATACATGAAGCGGGCCCAGCCCTGCCCGATGCCGCGGAAACGCTTTTCAATTTCAGGAATCAGTTCATAGGTGATGGCATCTCCATAGGGGCCGAGGTTGGCCGAGTTCACCGCATACGAATCATCATAATAAGGATTGGCATGTTGAATCTCCACAGCTATTACCCTGGGAAAGTTGGGGCCGGTCCAGATTTTATAAAAATCATAAGCTTCCTGCTGCACTATTTTATTGTAGCCGATGATATTGAACCGGGTGTTGGTATCCGGTTTCAGGTTTTCATCCGGTGGCCCGGTTCTCCATCCGCCAAAGTCGGCAGGAAAATGACCGTGAAAAATCGCCAGCGGATATTTTACATCGGGATGAGCGTCCCAGCCTTCGGGCAACAGCACATGAGCGCCGAGATACATGGGTCTTCCCCAAAATTCTGTAAGCAGCTTGCTTTGAATTTTTATGTGCTTTATATATTTCGTGTCTTCAGACTCTTTGATGGGTGGTATTGTTTTGGTGAGAATAATGTTGTGAATGATTTTTGCTTTGGGGTTGAAATTTATTTTCTGGGGAACAGAAAGCAAATTGCCGGGCGCCTGGTTCCAGTGTTGCCCTTCGCCGCGGTCCATCGGGAGTTTTACCACATGACCATCCTTGCGATGAAATGTTTCATAGATATGCAGCACGGCCTGTACGTTATAATCGCCTGCCGGTATGTTTTTCAGACTTTCAATGGGATAACCATATGCAGACGCAGTAATGATCTTTGAAGTGCCGGGTTGCCAGTTCTCCACATCCACGCCGAAGATTTGTTGTGTGGATGGATTGTCATTTACCTGGAACCGGGGCTCGCCGGAAAAGTTTTTTGAGAAAACCAACAGCAACCTGCCGTCCAGCGGTTTTTTGCTGAGAGAGTCGGGAAAACGGACAGAAACGGTTTGAGCGTTGCCGAATAAGCAAAAAAACACCGGTAAAAGAAAGAGCAGGTTTTTTTTCATAATAGTTGGTTTCAGGTTTGCGGCATTTGATTCTATTAATGCAATGCCCGGTTGAAAAAATCAATCAGCGGCTTTAATGTTACAAAAGCACCCGTAGTTTTTTTTAAAAGCGATTTTGAAGTCAGTTCACTGTCTTTAAATACTGTTATGGTGATATAACTTTTGAATTTCAGGTATTCAGCAGCAGGATTGTCAGCTTCATATCCCTTCGGTAAACGGCTCAGTACAAAATCATGGCTTTTATCCAGCTCTTTGTAGATAGTTCTGAATCTTTTCTCAGTAATTATTTTTTTAAACTCTTTAAAACTGTAATCAATTTCCTGCCTGATTTTATTTAATTCTGACGGCATGGGGTGATAAATGCCACCGCCCAAAAACACCTGCCCCGGCTCCAGGTGAAAATAATACCCGGCGGACGAAAAAGCTTTCCGGCCATCTTTATTAATGCTGGCGCCAAAGTTGGTTTTATAAGGCGATTTGTCTTTGCTGAATCGTATGTCGCGGTTGATGCGGAACAGGCAGTCTTTTGCCTTGATGCCTGCAATGGTTTTATCTTTTTTGCCCAAAGCATCAACCACCTGCTGAATGAAGTTTTCAAAATCTTTCTTTGCTTCTTCGTACCGCCTGCGGTTGGCATCAAACCAGGGCTTGTTGTTGTTCTTTTTTAAGTCTTTCAGAAATTTGAGCGTGGAAGGCTGCAACATAATACTGTATTTATGGGGAAAACAAACAGGAAAATAAATTTAGGACAACCTTCTGTTATTTCCACAACAATCCTTTGAATCGGGTAAATTATGATTTAATCCTTCCCCAGTTTTCCCCGCTCTTGATACGGTAAATGGTCATCTCACTCACCTTGTATTTTCTGGCGAGCCGGCGGATGGTGGACGTGCGGTTGGGGTCTTTCAGTATTTGTTTGATTTTTTTTACCTGGTCGGCATTCAGTTTTAAACCCACGGTGCGGTTGGCCTGAATTTTTTTGTAAGCAATCTTGGCGGGGCTTTTCTGCTGGTGGGCAATCATTAATTCCGCAGTAGCCCAGCGCAGGTTTTTGATGTTGTTGTCAAGCTTGTTATGATTGAGATGAATGACATAACTGTGGCGCGGTGAAGCTTTTTTCAGAAAAAGCTTTGCCATCTCGCGGTGGATGTACAGGGTTCCTTTATTGCCGGGGCGGTGAAGATTGAGTGTACGATAGCCTGTGGTGAGTGAACCATCCAGTTGTTTGCCTTCGGAAATATCTTTTTTATAACTGGCAATGCGCCCCTTGTTGGATACTGCATACCGGTAGCGAAGCTGTTTCCATCCCGGAAACTGAAGCGGTTTCCATACTTCGCCGGGGAGCTTACTTATCATATCCTTCGATTTTGAGTAAAAGAATTCGGTGCCGGGGATAACACGGGTACACAGCGGAGTTATCAGAGCTAACCTCTTCTAAGATAGTGAAGTTTTATTTTACTGACGATTATTTTTTGCCGATAAGCTTGAGAAACTCATCTTCGGAAATAATTTTTACCGTATTCAGTTTTTTGGCTTTGTCCAGTTTGCTGCCTGCATCTTCACCCACCACCAGGTAATTCAGTTTGCTGCTCACGCCGCTCAGTATCTGTCCGCCGTTTTCTTCCACCAATGTTTCGGCATCGCTTCTTTTAAGGGTAGGCATTGTGCCGGTAAATAAGAATGTCTGGCCTGTAAGATTTCCGCCTTTCACCATGTCTTTCTTTTCATTCTTTAGTTTCAGGCCAAGCTTTTCCAGTTGGAGAATCATTTTAACATTATCCTTGTTTCTGAAGAAATGATAAATGCTGCCGCCTACCTTGGGCCCGATGTCTTCCAGGTTTTGCAAATCTTCCAATGTATAATCCTGCAGGTTGAGCAAATGATTAATGGAATGAGCAAGCGTTTTGGCTGTGGTTTCGCCTACAAAACGAATTCCAAGTGCATAAATCAAACGGTGCAGCGGTTGGTTCTTGGAATTTTCAATCGCTGCCTGCAGGTTGTTGATTGATTTTTCGCCAAAACCTTCCAGCTCACTGATTTTCCCGTAATCCAGTTCATAAATGCCGGGAATATCGCTCAGTAATCCCAGCTCATAAAACTTTCGCACATTGGCTTCACCAAAGCCGCGGATATCCATGGCATCTTTGCTGGTAAAATGGATGATGCGCTCCACCACCTGTGCCGGGCACTCAATATTGGTGCAGCGCCACACAGCCTCATCTTCTTCTTTGTACAGTTTGCTTTTGCAAACAGGACAATGATCGGGGAAATGAATTTTCTTTTCCTTGCCGGTTCTTATATCAGGCAATGATTTTACAATCTGCGGTATCACATCGCCGGCCCGCTCCACCAGCACTGTGTCGCCGATGCGCAAATCTTTTTCTTTGATGTAATCTTCGTTGTGAACGGAAATGCTGCTGACTGTGACGCCACCGATGGCCACCGGTTCCAGCTTGGCTACCGGGGTGACAGCCCCCGTGCGGCCCACCTGGAATTCTACTGCAATTAATTTACTTGTCGCCTGCCGGGCTTTGAATTTATAGGCAATAGCCCATCGCGGATGATGCGATGTCATGCCCATTTTATCCTGCAGCGCCACATCATTCACCTTTATCACCATCCCATCTATCTCATAAGGCAGGTCATCCCGTTTTTCTTCGTACTCGTTACAATACTTAATGACACCCTCAATTCCTTTCACCACTTTTTTTTCCTTCTCAGGACTGCGAAAGCCAAGATTCCAGAGCAGCTCAATGGAATCCGAATGCTGCATCAACTCACCTGGAGTTTTTTTACCACGCAGGGTTGTAAAATAACTGATGTGATAAACGAAAGCTTCCAGGTTTCTTTTGCCCACTTCAGCCGGATCTTTTATTCTTAATGTACCGGCAGAAGCATTGCGGGGGTTAGCCAGCGGTGGCAAGCCCTGCTCCATCAGTTTTTCATTGTACTTTTTAAAATTGGTTTTATTTATCAGCACTTCACCCCGTATTTCTATCTGCTGCACCCCATGTTCAGAAAATTTTGCCGACAGCGGCAGGGTTTTTATTTGTTTGATGTTGGTGGTTATCTCGTCGCCTTCCACGCCATCGCCGCGGGTGGCGCCGCGAACAAGCAGATCATTTTCATAAATCAGCGAAATACTGGCGCCGTCAAATTTTGGCTCCACACAGTATTCAATTTTGTCTTCACCAGTCAGTTCTCTTGCCTTTCTGTCAAAATCAATAAGGTCATTGCTGTTGTACGAGTTGTCAAGCGAAAGCATGGGCACCAAGTGCTGCACAGTAGGAAAATCTTTTGTCAACCCTTTTGCTACCCGCTGGGTGGGAGAGTCCGGAGTTACCAGCATGGGATTTTCCTTTTCCAGGTTTTCCAGTGCTTTGTAAAGCTGGTCGTATTCATAGTCGGAAATAAGCGGATCGTTTAAAATATAATAGCGGTATTCATGATAGCGCAGCACATCACGCAGCATTTCAATAGCATGTTTTTCAATAATTTTCTTTTTAATCAACGTGGTTGTGGCCGCTTGTAAATGTTTTGTTTGTTCCTTGCTGTACATTACTGAAAGTTAAGATTGTAAAAGTAAAATTTTGGAGGCTTGTATACCGGAAAGGAAAAATGTAAATCAATCAACGTGTGATTTGTACACAAATCCTATCTTTAGCCTCCAAATTTTGCCGAATGAAAAGAGTTTTCCTGTTGCTTTGGTTTTTACCCGTATTGAATAATTGTTATAGCCAACTGCTTACCTGGACTCCTGATTTTCCAAAAGACAACGATAATGTGAGCATCATAGTGGATGCCACCAAAGGCAACCAGGGTTTGATGGGGTTTGCGGGCAACGTGTATGTGCATGTGGGGGTGATTACCAATTTAAGCACAAGCCCTACTGACTGGAAATATGTAAAGTTTACCTGGGGCTCAACTGATGCTGCCGCCCAGGCTGCACCAGCCGGCACCAATAAATGGACATACACGATTAATAATGTCCGCACATTCTTTAATGTGCCGGCGGCGGAAACGATATTGAAAATTGCCATTCTTTTCCGCTCAGGCGGATGCAGCAGCGATTGCCTGGTGCAGCGCAATGCCGATGGCAGCGATATGTATGTGCCGGTGTATGATAACAATCTTGCTGTGCGGTTCAATGTGCCGTTTATGCAACCCTTGTATAATCCGATTCCCGAGCCAATAAATAAAATGGTGGGGGAAAGCATCAGTATCACTGGGGTTGCAAGCACCAGTTCCAATATGCGGCTGTTGTTGAATGGAAACGTGATACAGGCAGAAAACAACGTAACTTCTATCAGCGCCAACCCCACCCTATCTGTGGCCGGCAACCAGACCCTGATAGTAGAAGCCACAAGCGGGGCTGTGACAAAAACTGAAACCATCAATTTTTTTGTAGCCAATGCACCCGCTATTTTACCCTTACCGGCGGGAGTGAGAGACGGGATTAATTATGAAACAAGCAATACATCGGTAGTGCTTGTTTTATATGCCCCGGGTAAAAACCGGGTATCTGTCATTGGATCATTTGCCGGCAGTAACTGGACTGAGCAGGTGTCGTACCAAATGAATAAAACTCCTGACAATAATTACTGGTGGATTCGCATTGAGGGACTGACACCCGGAACCGAATATGCTTTTCAATACCTGGTGGATGGCCAGTTGAAAATTGCTGACCCCTATGCTGAAAAAATTCTTGATCCATGGAATGATAACAGCATCCCGGCAAACACGTATCCCAACCTGCTGCCATACCCCTCGCAGACAGCCGGAATTGTAAGCATACTGCAAACCAATGCACCGGCATATAACTGGCAGGTGCAGAATTTTAACCGGCCTGATAAAAGGGGATTGATAATTTATGAATTGCTGCTGAGGGATTTTCTTTCAGCTCATGACTGGAAAACACTGCGTGACACTTTGAATTACCTGAAAAATCTTGGTGTGAATGCAATTGAAATAATGCCGTTTAATGAGTTTGAAGGGAACAACAGCTGGGGTTATAATCCTGATTTTTATTTTGCACCGGATAAATATTACGGACCGAAAAACACGTTGAAAGAATTTATTGATTCGTGCCATGCAAAGGGGATGGCGGTGGTAATGGACATTGCGCTCAATCATGCCACCGGCCTTTGCCCGCTTGCGGCATTGTACTGGAACAGTGCTGCCAATCAGCCGGGGGCAAACAATCCCTGGTTTAATGTAACGGCAAAGCATCCCTTCAATGTGTTCAATGATTTCAATCATGAAAGTTTGCCGACACGCTATTTCTTCAGCCGGGTGGTAGAGCATTGGCTAACTGAGTATAAACTCGACGGCTTCCGCTTCGATCTTTCAAAAGGATTTACCCAAATCAACAGCTGTACCACGCCGGGATGCAATACAAATGCAGAAGTAAATGCCTGGAGTGCTTATGATGCCAGCCGGGTAGCCATCTGGAAAAGGTATTATGATACGCTGCAACTGAAGTCGCCGGGCAGTTATGTAATACTGGAACATTTTGCCGATAATACCGAGGAAAAAGAACTTTCCAATTACGGTATGTTGTTTTGGGGCAACAGCAATTACAATTTTTCGGAGGCAGCCATGGGCTGGCTCACCAACTCCAATTTCGAATGGGGGATTTTCAAAGTAAGGACATGGACGCAGCCGCACCTCATCACCTATATGGAAAGTCATGATGAAGAAAGGCTGATGTATAAAAATCTTCAGTTTGGAAATTCATCGGGAAATTACAGCACGAAAGATCTTTATACGGCGCTGAAGCGGATGGAAATGAGCGCCTCATTTTTAATGTCTATACCGGGTCCGAAAATGATATGGCAGTTTGGCGAGTTGGGTTATGACTACAGCATTAACCATTGTACCAATGGCACAGTGAATCCCAACTGCCGGCTTGATCCCAAACCTATCCGCTGGGATTACCTGCAAAACATCAGCCGCAAACGGCTCTATGATATATACAGCGCTTTACTGAAACTCCGTTTTCACCCATTATATAAAAATGGATTTTTGACTGACCGGGTGGCTCACAATCTTGCCGGCGGTTTCAAATGGCTGCAGGTGAGTACCGATACATCCAATCTCTGCATTATTGGAAATTTTGATGTGACCACACAAACCGGCCAGGTTACTTTTCAGAATGCCGGCACATGGTACGATTATCTCAACGGCAACACGTTTACCGCCACCGGCACTGCGCAAAGCATCACGCTGCAGCCGGGCGAATTTCATCTTTATCTCAACCGCAATGTGACAAACGTGGTAACCACGCCAGTAAGCAATGTGAATGGACAGGCAAATACCTTCAGGGTAAATGTGTACCCGAATCCATTAACTGAAAACGGTATTCTTGAAATTGAAAACGATGAAACGGGCGCCGCCTCCATCCAGTGGTTTAACGAAGCAGGACAGAAAATAAATGAACAATCATTAGGTGTGCTTACAAAGGGTGTGCATAAAATAAGTCTGCCAAAACAGGAACGATCAGTTTTTTCACCCGGAATTTATTTACTTCGCATCGCTGTAAAAAACAGTGTGCAGACAAAAAAAGTTGTTTTATACTGAGTTCAAATTACGGTTATGACTGCTGAAATGCTAAAAAAGCTCAAGACAGCTGAAACTGAAAAAATCAGTCATCTTGATTATTTCAATATTGCCATTTCGGTAGACTGTGTCATTTTCGGTTTTGAAAAAAAAGAACTGCGGGTTTTGCTTATTAAATCAGACCTGGAAGAATTTGCCGGCAAGTGGTCGCTGCTGGGCGACCTGGTACGGATGGATGAAGATCTTGACAGCGCACCCTATCGTGTATTAAAACAAAGAACAGGTCTTGATGATGTTTATCTTCAGCAGGTAGGAAGTTTTGGCGCTGTTGGCCGGCACCCGTCGGGGCGGGTGATTACCACTGCCTACTACTCGCTTGTCAACATCCGCAATCACAGGTTGAAAATAATGGATAATGAAGTACACTGGCATTCACTGAAGGACCTGAAGGAGCTTGCCTTCGATCACCGGCAAATCATTGATGCCAGCCTGCACCGGCTACGAATGCAGGTGATGGATGAACCGGTTATCTTTAACCTGCTGCCCGAAAAGTTTTCGTTGCGTGAACTCCAGGATTTGTACCAGGCCATTCTTGGAATCAAGCTCGACCGCAGAAATTTCCGGAAAAAAATTGCCCTCAAAAACTGGCTGGAAGACCTGGATGAAATGGAAGACGATGTGCCGCACCGGCCAGGTAAGCTTTATAAATTAAAGACGGAATTGAAAAACAATAACCGTTCTGCAGGCAGGCGTCAAAAAGTTTAAATAGAAGCCCCCGGTACCAGTCTTGCCGGCAACAACACTTCCTGAATAAAAGTTTTTCCATTCATATAATCCGTCATCCTGCGGAAGCAGAGTTTTCCCAGTTCATAGCCGCTGGTTTCCACATACGTAATTTCTGGCTCGAATAATTTTGGAATAAAGCCGTCGTTGCTGATGGAAATGATTTTTACATCGCCGGGAATTTTCAATTGCAATTGCTGAACTGCTTTCATCACTCCTGATAAAATATCATCGCTCATGCAAAAAATTGTTCCCGGTCTGCCTTTTTTTGCAAATGACTTTTTTACTTCCTGTTTCGCTTCTTCCTGTGAAATTACATGTACAATTTTCAGATCATCTGTACGGTTGTTTATTTCAAAAATGTAGTGGAAAGCCTTTTTCCTTTTTTTTGTAATGGATAGTTCCGGATTACCAAAAAGGCCGAGTACTTTGCCAGTTGTTTTTTTGATTATTGTCTTGGCGGCAATGGTGGCCACGCCTTCATCATCAATGCAAACTTTATCGCAGGCTTCATAGGCCGGCACTTTATCAAAAAATATGACAGGTGTATTGGTCCTGGCAAGATTTAAAAAAGCACTTATGTCTTTTGTATATGGTGAAATACAAACAAAAACAGCCGCCACCCGGTTAGCCCGGCAAATACGCAGATTTTCCTGTTCATCCTGGGGGTTATCGGCCGATTGCAAAATCAGGAGGGAAAATTTTTTCTTTTTGGCTTCTTCTTCCATGGCGGCAATAAATGACTGGTAAAAAATATTCGAAATAAATGGCACAATCACTCCTACCAGGTTCCTTTTATCGGTACGCAGGCCTATTGCATAAGGATTGGGTTCATAATCCAGCTTTGATGCAATTTCCCTTACCATTTTTTTGGTTTCATCAGCTATATCCGGGTGATCTTTAAGTGCACGGGAAACAGTTGAAATACTGATATTTAAGATTCGGGAAATATTCTTCAGAGTGGCTCTTTGTTCCATAATACTATTATGGTGTAAAGCTAAAAAAGTTTTTCACAGAAACCGATTTCGCAAACTTTGCCGCAAACGTTTGCTGATTTTATACCTTCAAAATGTAAAATAGAATAATGGTTAAAGCTACTTTAGAAGCAGCATTTATCGGCCGAAGCGATTCTTATTAATTTTAGGGAAGGTTTTCAATTTTATCTTAAAGGGGAAAATAAGTACTGGTTACTAAAACCCCGGGATGGGATCAGGAAAAGTTCATATAAAATTTTTTTGTTGGGGATTTTTTCTATCTTTAACCAATGTGTCTGCTTAACACAAACTGAAGCGCAACCTATTTACTCAACGATAATCTACTAATGCTTATGTCCTGCAAAACACTGCTTAAATCGATTGCGGCTATCCTACTGCTTGTTACTTCGCAGTTAGTTATGGCGCAAGACAGGGTCGTATCCGGAAGGGTTACCGACTCTAAAGATGGCTCTGGAGTTCCGGGTGTTTCAATAACGCCCAAAGGCGCCAAAACCGGTACACAAACAGCATCCGACGGTTCCTTCCGGATTTCAGTTGGCTCAGGGGTAACCACACTTGTGTTTTCTTCTGTAGGCTACACTTCTCAGGAAGTGGATATTTCCGGTAAATCCAATGTGGATGTGGTACTGCAAATCAGTAATGCACAATTGGGCGAAGTTGTTGTTACCGGTTATGGTACGGCAAGAAGAAAGGACGTCACCGGTTCCATTTCATCCATCCGGGCCAAAGATTTTAACCAGGGTATTATCACTGCTCCTGACCAGCTGATACAAGGAAAGGCTGCCGGCGTACAGGTGATAAATAATTCCGGCGCACCGGGTGGTGGTACCACTTTAAGAATTCGTGGTATTTCATCAATCCGCTCTGCCAACTCGCCATTGATCGTGGTGGATGGTATACCACTTTCAGGCGGATCGGCTACACCTGGCTTGGGTGCTCCGGGTCTTGGTGACGCAGCTGCAGAAAACCCGCTTAATTTTATTAATCCAAATGATATCGTTTCTATTGATATTTTAAAAGATGCATCTGCCACAGCTATTTACGGTTCCCGGGGTTCAAACGGAGTAGTACAGATAACAACCAAGAAAGGGCAAAGCGGTGCACCCAAAATTGAAATATCCTCTGCTTTTGGCATCAGCACCATTATGAAAAAAATAGAAGTGCTGGATGCTGCTGGCTACCTGGCCGCTCTTTCCAAATATGGACTCTCCACTGCAGTTTCCACTAACTCAGCACCAACCGGAAACGGCGGTACCAGTGTAGATGCAATGGATGAAATTACCCGGGCAGCTTCTACTACAAATAACAATTTTGCCATCACATCGGGCAATGAATCCGGGAAATACCGTTTATCAGTAGGGTATCTCGATCAGCGGGGAATTCTGCTGGAGTCGGGTTTCCAAAAAATGACAGCTTCATTCAATGGCTCGTATAAGTTTTTAGAAAGTAAAAGGCTGGGTCTTGATTTTGGGGTTATTACTTCCAATACAAGAACCCTGACGACACCTATTTCAAACAACGCAGGTTACCAGGGCAGTCTTATCGGCACTGCCTTGCAATGGAACCCAACTTACTCTTTAACAAACAGCAGCGGAGCACCTATCGTTGTTGACCCAAGGTTGGCAAATACAACAGTAAACCCGCTTGCCTTACTTGCCGCACATGACGACAGGGGCAGCCTGATAACTGTGCTTGCTAATATTGCACCCAGCTTCAAAATCACCAATGATCTTGAGTATAAATTTTTATACAGTGTAAACTATGGAGTTGGAAACAGAAAAGGCGAGCTGAAAAACTGGATAAACTTTGACGGCGTTATCGGCCGGGGCTGGGCAAGCATTGCCACCAACAAATCAACCAGTCATGTGCTTACACATACGTTGAACTATGTAAAACAATTCAATGACTTTGGATTGAATGCACTGGGTGGATACGAATTCCGCCGTGATGATTACTCAGGTTCCGGAATGAACGGACAGGGTTTTGTTGATTATCCCGATCTGCACTATTACGACTATATTCAAAATCTGGCAACGGCCAACCGCAATATTTATTCTTTTGCCAATCCGCTGGCCGAAGTTCAATCTTATTTTGCAAGAGCTAACCTGAACTATAAGGAAAGATATATTTTAACGGGAACATTCAGAGCTGATGGTTCCAGCCGTTTTGGTAAGGATAACAAGTATGGATACTTCCCCTCGGTGGGTTTTTCATGGAATGTGCTGAAAGAAAACTTTATGGCTAATGTAAGAGGGTTGAACAACCTGAGATTGCGTCTCGGCTGGGGTATTACCGGCAACCAGGAGTTTCCTGATAACGGTGCAGCCATCCGCCGGGTAAGCATAGGTACCGGTAATAACCAAACGGTATCAAACCTGGAAAACGACGAACTGAAATGGGAAGAATCAACTACCCTGAATGGCGGTGTTGATTTTGGCATTTTCAATGGCCGCCTGACAGGAACCATTGATTATTTTGATAAAACATCAACCGATGTGCTGTACAGAACACAGGTAGTGCAGCCGGGTCCCCCGCAGGAATACTGGATTAACCTGCCCGCTACAATTGAAAACTCAGGCCTTGAAGTAACACTTACAGGAAATATTATCAGCAAAAAAGATCTGAAATGGAACCTGAGCGTCAATGCAGCATTTCTCAGGAATGAACTGACAGATTTTGCCTATATCAATAATACTGGTGAATTGCATGGCCAGGGCCTGAGCTCGGCTTTTGCGCAAAGGCTGGCCAATGGCTATCCTATCAATGTTTTCTATTTACCGGTATGGCTCGGCCTCGATAATAATGGAATCAGCACGTATGAAGGTGGTGATGCCACGGTAAAATCATACCAGGGTTCACCCAATCCCAAAACCCTTGTCGGCTTCAGCACTGATGTGAGTTATAAAAAATGGTTCTTCGTAGCCAACTTTAACGGCGCTTTTGGCCATTATATATATAACAACACCTTCAACTCAGTGTTGCCCATTGGTAATTTGCTGGCAAAAAGAAACCTGGCGCCGGAATTTGTAAACAGCAAGGTGAAAGAGTCAACTTCCAATGTACCTTCACCTTCAACCCGTTATCTTGAAAAAGGTAACTACATCAAATGCGCCAATGCCACTGTAAGTTACCGGGTAGGCGACCTGGGCAAAATATTCAAAGGAGTAGTGATCAATTTAACGGGTCAGAACCTGTTTGTGATTACCGACTTCAAAGGATTTGATCCGGAAGTGAATGTTGACAAAAATATAGGTGGTGTGCCCTCGCTGGGTATTGAATACATTCCTTACCCGACAGCACGCAACATCATACTGGGTATCAGCTTTGGTCTTTAATTATTAAACTAACAAAAATTGCTTATATGAAAATCCTGAAACTATCATACGCTTTGCTGCTTGCAGGTGCCCTGTTTTCCTGCACCAAGCTGGAACAGCGTCTGCGGTCTGAAGTGAGTGCTGAAAGCAGCAGTGTGACTGCCACCGGCTTATTGCAGTCAGCTTACGAATTTCTGAATAGCCCCTACCAGGACCAGGCTCGTATCTGGTGCCTTAATGAACACACAACTGATGAGTGTGTGGGCCCCACCCGTGCCGGCGACTGGGATGATAATGGTGTATGGCGGGTGCTGCATGCACATACATGGGCAGCTGATCATGGATTTGCCGCTGCCACTTTCAGCGAACTGCTGCAGGTTCAGTTTGCAGCATCGTCAGTACTAACAAAAAGCCCTTCAACACAACAGGCAGCAGAGGCCAGGTTCCTCCGGGCTCTTAGTATGTTTTCTGTGCTCGATGTGTGGGACCAGGTTCCGTATCGTGCCGATCTTACCGATCTGAAACAGTTGCCTGAAACGAAAAAGGGGCAAGCCTGTGCTGACTTTATTATCAGCGAACTGGAAGCTATCATCAACGATTTGCCAAATGGCCCTGCTATTAAGGCCAACAAGAATGCGGCAAGAGCATTGCTGATGAAACTGTACCTAAACAGGGGCGTTTTTGCCAACCGCCAGTCACCAACCTTTGCTGCCGCTGATATGGCAAAGGTTGTATCACTTGCTGATCAGATTACCGGATTTTCTTACACTACTAATTATTACAAAAACTTCAGTCCCGATAATGAAACCGCTTCCACTGAAAATATTTTCAGCCTGGAAAATACAAATGGAGTACGGGGTGGCAATAACCAGAGCCGCTGGTATTGTACGCTGCACTACAACCAGAATCCAAGCGGATGGAATGGCTTTACTACTTTATCTGATTTTTATAATAAATTTCTTATTACACCTCAGGACACTACAGATAAGCGACTGGGCGGTCCTTATCTTTCAGGGTATTATTCAGGTGTGACAGATGTAAGCGGCTTAAGAGTCGGCTTGCTTGTAGGTCAGCAATACAACCAGAATGGTGTAGCCCTTACTGACAGGGGCGGTAATCCGCTTTCCTTTACACCGCAGGTAGCCTTGGTTGAAAGTGGCAACAACCTCGAAGTGACTGGTATCCGTGTAATAAAATTTCCGCCTGACTACCAGTTTAATTTTCCCGCCCGGAATGATATGGTGCTTTTGCGTTATGCCGACGTGCAGTTGATGAAAGCAGAAGCATTGCTGCGGCAAGGCGCCGGCAATGAACCGGCAGCAAGGGCTATAGTAAATGCACTTCGTACAGCAAGGGGCGCCACATCCACATACAGCACTCTCACTTTGGATAACATCCTGGATGAAAGAGGCCGTGAATTGTACTGGGAAGGATGGAGAAGAAATGACCTAATCCGGTTTGGCAAATGGTTGCAGGCCTGGCAATTGAAATCAGCTTCAGATGCCAAGCGTCTTCTGTTCCCTATCCCAAGTGATCAGTTGGCACTGAACCCGAACCTGACACAAAACTCCGGCTATTGATTAATCGTAGTATACAAGCAGTACTAAAGGGGCCATTGCAAAATGGCCTTTTTAGTTTTTATGGATACCCTTAGCTTGCAGTTTATGCCCCTGAAAAAGAATGATGAGAACTAATATTGTTATCCCGTTTTTATTATTGCCCCTTGCTTTATTTTTTTCTTGCAGCGAAAAAAAGAAATCCGCCCTTTTCAGCCTGCAGGAAAATACCGGCATCAGCTTCATCAACAAGGTGGAAAACACAAAAGATTTCAACATCTTCACCTACCGCAATTTTTACAACGGCGCTGGTGTGGCTATTGGTGATATCAATAACGACAGCCTGCCTGATGTGTTTTTTACCAGCAACATGGGCGCCAATAAACTTTTTCTGAACAAAGGCAATTTCAGGTTTGAGGATATTTCAGTAAAAGCCGGGATTGAAGAAAAAGGAAAGTGGAACACCGGGGTGGTAATGGCCGACATCAATGCCGATGGCTGGCTGGATATTTATATCTGCAATGCCGGAATTGATAAATGGAAAACACAGGATGGTAACAAACTCTTCATTAATAACCACGACCTGACGTTTACTGAAAAAGCAAAGGAATACGGGCTGGATGAAAAAGGCTATACCACTCACGCCGCATTTTTTGATTACGATCTCGATGGCGATCTGGACTGTTATATTCTCAACAACAGTTTTATTCCTGTCAACACACTGAACTATTCCAACAAGCGGGAACTGCATGCACAGGACTGGCCGGTTGAGGATTTTGTAAAAGGCGGTGGCGATAAACTTTTGCGTAATGACAACGGTCACTTTACAAATGTGAGCCAGGAAGCAAACATTTATGGCAGCCTCATTGGTTTTGGTCTCGGCGTCACTGTCGGCGATGTAAATGGCGATCGTTATCCCGACCTCTACATCTCTAACGATTTTTTTGAACGGGATTACCTGTATATCAACCAGCAAAACGGAACTTTCAAAGAAGAGCTGCAGCAATGGATGGAGCATACCAGCCTTGCCAGCATGGGCGCTGATATGGCCGACATCAATAATGATGGTTATCCTGATATTTTTACTACCGACATGCTGCCGGCAGATGATTACCGCCTGAAATCAACTTCTTCATTTGACGGCTTTGATATTTACCGGCAAAAACTGCAGCAGGGTTTTTATCACCAGTTTCAGCAGAATGCACTGCAGGTAAACAACCGCAACGGACGTTTTATGGAAACAGCGCATTACAGTGCTGTGGCTGCCAGCGACTGGAGCTGGGGTGCCCTGGTATTTGATGCCGATAACGACGGGCTGAATGACCTGTATGTATGCAATGGTATTTACAAAGATGTAATTGACCAGGACTTTATTGATTTTTTTGCCAATGCCCTGTACCAGGAAATGGCCTTGTCGGGCGAAAAAGATGAAATGCAGCGCATCGTTGACAGCATGCCTTCAGTGCCGCTGCGGAATAAAGCCTTTCGCAATCTAGGGAACCTGAAATTTTCAGATGAAGGTGAACACTGGGGATTCACACAGCCCTCTTTTTCCAACGGCGCAGCTTACGGTGACCTGGATAATGATGGCGACCTTGACCTGGTGGTGAATAATGTGAATATGCCAGGCTTTGTGTACAAAAATAGCAGCCAGGAACTGGCGGGCAATAATTTTATCGGTATTACACTGAAAGGGAAATCGCCAAACACATTTGCTATCGGTGCAAAGATTGAAGTGTATGCCGGCACCGAAGTGATGACAAGAGAAATAATACCCAGCCGCGGATTTCAGTCGAGCATTGATTACCGGACAATCATCGGTCTGGGTAAAAGAACAATTGATAAAATGATTATCCGGTGGCCCGATAAAACAGTAACAGAAATGTCTGCGCCTGCAGCAAATAAATTTTATATCATTGAACAGAATGCGGCAGGTGGCAATGAACATACTGAGCTGCCGAAAGCTCCTTTATTTTCAGGTGTGCAATCCGTTTTTGATAAACATTCGGAAGATGGCTTTGTTGATTTTTATCTTGAAAGAAATATTCCCGTGATGCTTTCCCGCGAAGGGCCTAAGGCAACTGTGGCCGATGTGAATGGCGATGGGCTGAATGATATTTTTATCGGCGGGGCAAAAGGACAGGCGGGACAATTGTACCTGCAATCAAAAAACTGGTTTGTAAAAAGTTTGCAACCTGCCTTTGAAGCAGATAAGGAGTTTGAAGATGTGGCGCTGCTTTTTTTCGACTGCGATAGAGATGGCGATGAGGATTTGTTTGTTGGTGCTGGTGGAAACAATTTACCACCGCGTCACCCGCTGCTCAGGCACCGGTTGTACAGGAATGACGGCAGGGGAAATTTTACAACAGATACGTTTGCATTTGCCGGCAACAACTCAAATATTGCTGTGGCCGCCGCGGATGATTATGACGGCGACGGCGACCTGGATTTGTTTGTCGGCGGCAGAAGCCTGTCATACAATTATGGCGTGGATGCAGAAAGTTATATTTACCGAAACGACGGCCGGGGAAATTTTACAGATGTGACAAAGCTGTTGAACCCGGCTATTACGAACATGGGCATGGTAACCGCCGCTGCATGGGCCGATGTAGCGGGGGATAAGAAAAATGAGTTGATAATCGTTGGTGAATGGATGGCACCCCGGATATTTAGCTACAGCAATGGAAAAATGAATGAAATAGATGCCGGCTTGAACAATATGTCCGGCTGGTGGCAAACAGTGAAAGCTGCCGACCTGGATGGCGATGGACGTACTGACCTGGTGCTGGGTAATTACGGGAAAAATTTTTACCTGCATCCTGATGAACAGCACCCGGTAAAACTGTGGATGAACGATTTTGACGTGAACACCATTCCGGACAAAGTGTTTTCAAAAGCGGTGGATGGCAAAGATGTTCCCGTATTTCTGAAGCGTGAGTTTACAGATGCATTGCCTCCGCTGAAGAAAGAAAACCTGCGGCATCATGTATTTGCCGGGAAAACCATTCAGTCTATTTTCAAACCAGGGCTGGTGCAAGAAGCAGCGGTAAAAACTTTTAACTTCTGCAGCAGTGTGATTGCGTGGAATGAAGGCAATGGCAAATTCACTGTGCAGGAGCTGCCGGTAGTGGCGCAGCTCTCCAGTGTGAATGCTGTGCTGTGCAATGACATTAACAATGACGGTAAACAGGATTTGATTCTTGGGGGTAACATCACCGAATGCCTGCCGCAGTTTGGCAGGCTGGATGCTAATTATGGAATAGTGCTGGTGAATAAAGGCAACAGGCAGTTGAAAGAAATGCCTCCGGCACAAACCGGAATATCCGTGAGCGGTATGGTGAGAGATATTGCATGGATAAAGGGTTACAAAGAAAATTATGTTTTGTTTTTGAGGAATAATGATAAACCTGTTGTTTTCAGGTTTCAATAAGAGAATAAAAAAATAAAAGAAATAAAGAGGGAGGGCACACTCTTTTTCTCCTTTTCTCTTTCTCTCTTTGTGAAATAAATTAAAATCAACTTGATGGAGATAAATCAAATTACCGGCCGGGTGCTTGACGCATTCATCAGGATACACACTGCCCTTGGTCCGGGATTGTTTGAATCTGTTTATGAAGAAACAGGTGCATATGAACTGACTAAATCAGGTTTGTATGTGGAAAGACAAAAGGCAATACCGGTTGTGTATGATAATATAAAATTTGATGATGGTTTCAGGGCAGATCTTGTGGTGGAAAGGAAGCTGATTATTGAAATTAAATCGGTTGAATCCTTGGCACCGGTACATTTTAAGCAGGTCATGACTTATCTCAAATTGATGAATCTTCGTGATGGGATATTGGTAAATTTTAATGTTGATTTATTAAAAGACGGTTTTCACAGGGTTTTTAATAACCATGTAAAATGAGTTTCGCTAAGAGATTAAAAGAGTGAAAGAGACAAGGAGAATTTTCTTAATCCTCTTTATCTCCTTTTCTCTTTATCTCTTTGTGAAAAAGAATAACAGTCAGGGAAAAAAATCAAACGGGTATGGCAGGCTTATTTAATAACCATGTAAAATGAGTTTCGCTAAGAGATTAAAAGAGTGAAAGAGACA
>CAZDUO010000063.1:21298-22651 GCA_964508655.1 uncultured Chitinophaga sp.
AGGAGAATTTTCTTAATCCTCTTTATCTCCTTTTCTCTTTATCTCTTTGTGAAATTGTACAATAGAATCACTGAACGATGAAGAGTGCGACGCAACATAAGCTTAATAGTAGTACTGCAGCCGGGTACATAAAAAATATACTTACAACCATCGTGTTGTCCCTATTTCTTTTTTCGTGCAGCCATAAAAAAGAGGATGCGCCTTCCCTCTTTGAAGTGCTGGACAGCAAAACCACGGGTATTGATTTTGCCAACAAGCTGACGCCAACGCCACAGTTCAACATGTTTAAGTATATGTATTTCTACAATGGCGCCGGGGTGGGTGTTGGCGACTTCAATAATGACAGGCTGGTGGATATTTTCTTTTCGGCTAACCAGGGTGAAAACAAACTGTACCTGAACCGCGGCGGTATGCAGTTTACGGATGTGACGGCGCAGGCAAAAATTCCGCAGGATGGCGGATGGAGCACCGGGGTATCTGTGGTAGATATAAATAACGACGGGCTGCTGGATATTTATGTGTGCCGCGTGGGCAACTATGAGACGCTGAAAAGCAAAAACCAGTTCCTGGTATGTAAAGGTGTGACAGCAGACGGCATTCCTTTTTATGAAGATGAAGCTGCAAAGATGGGCCTTGCCTTCAGCGTCTTTGGTACACAGGCGGCGTTTTTCGATTATGATCTCGATGGCGACCTGGATTTTTTCCTGATGAATCATTCGCTGCGCTACAACGGCACCTTTGATGAAAGAACCGCATACCTCAACAGCTTTGATACGCTGGCTGCTGATTACTTAATGAGAAACGATGCAGGAAAATTTGTGGATGTGTCTGCCACTGGCGGCATCCAGCGTTCCATTATCGGGTATGGCCTGGGGCTGTCGGTTGCCGACATCAATCTGGACGGGTATCCCGACCTGTATATCGGCAACGATTTTCATGAAAACGATTATCTCTACATCAACCAGAAGAACGGAACATTTCGTGACGAACTGCAAAGCGCCACCATGCACAGCAGCCAGTTCAGCATGGGCACCGATGTGGCCGATATCACCAACGACGGTTTGCCGGAAATCATTTCGATGGACATGATGCCCGAAGAACCCTACATCCTGAAACGTTCGCTGGGGGAAGACGAGTACAATCTTTTTCATTTTAAAATCAACCACGGTTATCATCCGCAGTTTGCCCGCAATGCACTGCAGCTGAACCGCGGCAATGGTATGTTCAGCGACGTGGGTTTTTACAGCGGCATTTCGGCCACCGACTGGAGCTGGGCCGCCCTGTGGACCGATTTTGACAACGACGGCTGGAAAGATTTGTTTGTAAGCAACGGCATTCCCAAGCGGCTCAACG
>CAZDUO010000064.1:0-22564 GCA_964508655.1 uncultured Chitinophaga sp.
CAACCAATCAACTAATCAACCAATCAACTAATCAACCAATCAACTAATCAACCAACTACGCCGCTTGTGCACTGATGTACTTCACCAGGCTTCTCTTAGCCACGGGCAGCAGCGTTTCTTCCACCGGGAAGCTCAGTTCAATTTCGATGGAGTATACAGCCGGGTTGGGAAGCCGGGTGCGGTATTTTATCAGCTCGCTTTTGATGCTTTCAAACGTGTTTGCAAAATTTTTATCCCAGCTGTTTACGTAGGCTGTCTTCATGCTGCGGTATTTTTCATCATGTTTTTCAAAAAAGGAAAGGCGGTAGTGGTAAACCTGGGTCTGCTTTTGTGCCGTGGTGTTTAAAAAGAAATAACCTTCCTGTGTATCAAGCGGGATGATGCCCACCGGGGTGATGATAATTTTTTCTTCCACCAGTTCATAAATCTCCACACCGCTGCTAATGGTATTTTTCATTTTGGCAACTGAGTAGCTGATAATTGTTTCCAGTTCCTGCATCAGCTCATCATCTTCTATCATCTGCTGGTAGAGCAACTGCAGTTTTTCCAGCTGGATGCCGGTCAGCTTTTTGGGAAACTGTTCCTGCAGGAATTTTTTGTTTTCACGGAATGCCACCAGGTTGTTGTAATGAAAAATGACATCACTCAGCTGCGGATACAGTTTGCTTTCGTTAAAGTAACGGTTCACTTCCTGCAGGTAGGCCAGCAGGGTGTATTTCTTCAATTCAAAGTCGATATAGCCTTCGGCAAACCAGGTTTCGGATAATGTTTTCATATTTTCAGTATTGGGTTAGTTTCTGTAAATTATTAAAAAGACAGCAGAATAAAAAAGTAAGTTTACCTTAGGCCTGTTAAAAAAATATCTATGGCAAGAGTTTACCTGTACCTGTTCATCATGTTTTTTTCCGGCTGCAGCACGGTGGAGTATTTTGTAGTGCGGCATGCAGAAAAAGCAACGGCTTCACCCGGCACGGTTATGTTCACTCCTGATGACCCCCCATTGTCAGCAGCCGGCAAAGCCCGGGCCATTGAACTGATGGAAGTATTGAAAAATAAAGGCATCCGGTATATTTTTTCCACCAATACAATCAGAACCACATCCACCGCGCAGCCGCTGAATAATTTTTTGAACACAACAAAAATAGAATTGTACAATTCCAAAGATTCGTTTGACATTTTTATTCAAAAGCTCAAAGCAATCAATAAGGGCAATGTTTTCATTGTCGGTCATTCCAACACAGTGGATGATATTGTAAACAAACTTTGCGGGGCCGTAAAAGTGCCCGGCGATTTGCCGGATTCTGAGTACGACAATCTTTACATCGTTACCAAAAAGGGGAAGCAGATGAGGTTTGAAAACAAAACATACGGTGCTCCCACTAATTAACTAGCCCGATAACGACAGGGACGTTATGCTGGGAACTCGTTGAGACACGTCATTAGTATTCCCTTTCACCATTAAAATTTTCCAGCTCTTTCGCCACCGCGGTAAGGAAAGTGGCGCCCAGGCTGCCGTCAACAATCCGGTGGTCGTAGCTCATGCTTAAATACATCATGTGGCGGATGGCAATGCTGTCGCCGGCGGGAGTTTCCACCACCACGGGGCGTTTTTTAATAGCGCCAACAGCCAGTATAGCCACCTGCGGCTGATTGATGATGGGCGTACCCATCAGGCTGCCGAAGGTGCCCACGTTGGTTAAAGTGAAAGTGCCACCCTGGGTGTCTTCGGGCCGCAGTTTATTGTTGCGGGCATTTTCGGCCAGCATGTTCACTTGCTTTGTCAGCCCTACCAGGTTCAGCTGATCGGCATTTCTGATGACGGGCACTATCAGGTTGCCGCTGGGCAATGCGGTGGCCATGCCGATATGGATGTCTTTCCTGATAATTATTTTATCGCCATCAAGCGAGCAGTTGATCAGCGGGAATTTTTTTATACAGCGAACAATGGCTTCAATAAACAGGGGCGTGAAAGTAATTTTTGTTCCTTCCCGTTTTTCAAAATCCTTTTTTACTTTCTCCCGCCACATCACCAGGTTGGTCACATCGGCCTCGGTAAAGCTGGTTACATGCGGGCTGGTGTGTTTGCTGCGTACCATGTGCTCTGCAATCAGCTTGCGCATCCGGTCCATTTCAATAATCTCCACGTTGCCGGTGTATGTCGTGACCCGATAGCTATCGGGTCGTGAGTCGTGAGTGATGAGTGATGAACTTTCTCTTTTATCAGGAACTTCTTCCCGGCTTTCAACTAACGACTCCCGGCTAATGACTCCCGGCTTCTGACTTCCGGCTCCGGCCTTCTTTTCGCTCACATACTGCAAAATGTCTTTCTTTGTCACCCGGCCTTCGTTGCCTGTGCCGGGAATATTTTCAAGTTCAGCCATACTTACTCCTTCACTGGCAGCTATATTCAAAACCAGCGGCGAATAAAAACGATTGCCTGCGCCGTTTCCCGTTTGAGGTTTCAGGTTTGGGGTCGAAGGTTGGGAATAAATTGTTTCCGTCACTTCAGCTTCCTGCACCTTGTACTTTGTCTCTTGAGTTTTGGGTTGTGGTCCCGAAGAAACACTCACCGGCTCTTCTGCACCGGTTTTTATTCTTGCAATCACTGAGCCAACGGGCACCACATCGTTTACGTTGTATAATATTTCGGTAAGCACACCAGCAGCAGTGCTGGGCACTTCGCTGTCCACTTTGTCGGTGGCAATTTCCAGTACGGTTTCATCCATTTGCACTTTATCCCCGGGTTGCTTGTGCCACTTCAGTATAGTGGCTTCCATAATGCTTTCACCCATTTTCGGCATGACGAGATCAACAATGGCCATGATTGATTTATGATTTATTGATGTCTGATGTATGATTGTTTTAGAAGCGGAGCAATATTTCAGGGTTTTATTATTATTATTAGCCCGGCTTCGCTATTACTATTTTGCTTTCGTTGCGCCTGCCCGCCGAATCCGCCACAGGCGGAGCAGGCGGGTCGCACACTTGTACTGAAACAAGTCTATTCAGCTGGTCCACCTTCAGTCTCTTTCCCCCAAAGCAAGGATCGATACTGCAAATCTTTATTCAGCTTTTAAATCTTTAATTCATCATAGGGTATAAAAACTATTTTTGAGCGAACATTCCTATCAATCTGGCATCTACTCTTAAATTTCCTTGTGGGGGACAAGGGGCTGCCAAAGGTAATGATTTAGGCTTTACAACCCGATCAACTGTTAGCAAGAATAAATTTTCTTAACAGGTTCAATGCTGCATGTGCTGTCAGTTCTATATTTCTTTCACGGTCAAAACGAAAAAATAATTTCACAGCTTCTGTTTTTTCTTTATTGCCGGCTGCAATCCAAACCGTTCCTACGGGTTTTTCGGGTGTGCCGCCATCGGGGCCCATAATGCCCGAAGTGGCTACCGCAAAATCCACATGCAGTTTTTCAATGGTTCCTTTCACCATCTGTCTTACCGTTTCTTCGCTTACTGCGCCCACCGTTTGCAGCGTACCGGGAGAAACGCCAAGAATATTTTCTTTCACTTCGTTGGCATAACTCACCACGCTGCCCATGAAATAATTTGATGAACCCGGCACCGAAGTGATGAGATGAGCGATATAACCGCCGGTGCAGCTTTCGGCTGTGGCAATTGTTTTGCCTTTTGATTTCAATATTTTTCCAATTACAATTTCCAGCCCTTCATCCTCATCACTCACCATAATGTCTTTTACCAGTTCTTTCAGCTGGTTGAAGTAAGAAGCCAGTTCAGCTTCCACACGGCTCAGGGTATCGCCTCTTGCTGTCAGCCGCAGCCGCACCATTCCGTAGGCAGGCAGGTAGGCAAGTTTTATGTTTGGCGGCAGCGAGCTTTCAAAATCCTTTATTTTTTCTGCAATAAAACTTTCGCCCTGCCCGGCCGTGAAAATCGTTTTATGAACCAACGCTGGTAGTGTAAAATCTTTTTGCAGGCGGGGAAGAACTTCACTTGTCATCAGCCCCTTCATTTCATACGGCACGCCTGGCAGTGAAAAGTAATGCTTCCCGTTATTCTGAAACATCATGCCGGGGGCCGTACCTCTTTCGTTGAATAAAACAGTACACACATCCGGCACTTCGGCCTGTTTCAGATTTCTTTCCAGCAGCGGCCGTTTCAGTTTGGTGAAAATGTTTTTTACATGCTCCAGCACTTGTTCATTTACCACCAGCCTGCCACCGAAATATTGGCACAGCAGCGGTTTGGTTATATCGTCACCGGTAGGCCCCAACCCGCCGGTGATGAGTATGACGTCTGACGACTCACTTTCGTCATCCAGTGCTTTCCAGATGTCATCCCAAACATCGCCAACCGCCACTTTTCGTTTTACCCAGATGCCGATCTTGTTCAGCTCCCGGGCCATCCATGCGCTGTTGGTGTCAACCGTCTGGCCGATCAGCAGTTCATCGCCGATGGTGATGATGGAGGCATTGATTTGTTTCACAGCTAACAAAGGTAGGAGATGAGTAAATTTGAATAATTAAATGTTCAATATTCAATGTTCCATGTTCAATTTCCAATTAAGAAGTGGTTGTTTGTTGCAGTATACTTGTTGCTGGTAGGCATATCTGCTGCACAAACCGTAAGTCAGAAACTGCAAAAAGCATTTGCTGTTTTTGAAAAAGACAACCAGTTGAAATATGCCATCAGTTCATTGTACGTGATTGACGCCGCAACCGGCCAGGTGGTATTCAGTAAAAATGCCCGCATCGGGCTGGCGCCGGCCTCTACACAAAAACTAATTACCAGTGCGACGGCTTTTGAGCTGCTGGGCAAAGAGTATAAGTATAAAACACAATTGGGATATACGGGGGAAATAGATGCCGATACTTTGGAAGGCGATCTGTTTATTCGTGGAAGGGGTGATCCGACCTTTGGAAGTTGGAGATATGTAAGCACAAAGGATTCAATCATTGTTTATAAGTGGAGTAGCATGATTAAAAAAGCGGGGATTAAAAAGATTGGAGGAGCGATTGTTTACAATTACAAAGATTATTCATTAAATGCCATACCTGATGGCTGGATTTGGCAGGACCTTGGGAATTATTACGGGGCAACACCATTTATTATTAATTGGCGGGAAAATCAATATGATATTTTATTGAAATCAGGCAATGAAATTAGTTCGGCAGTTGAAATCCTTGGTAATAATTCAAGCTTTCGAAACGAACTTAAAGCAGCGGCAAAAAATACAGGTGATAATGCTTATGTTTATCTACCAAGCACGGACTACTTCCCGGTTATTTCCGGAACAATTCCTGTTGGAGAATCTGCATTTAAAATATCTGCATCCGATATGCATCCATTTCAGAATTTTTCATTAGAGCTTCAATTTTCTCTTATTAAACAGGGAATCACGGCTAAAAAAACTCAAACTGGCCTTAATACAAACTGGGATTATTTGGAGAGAGTAAACGAGCTGAAGGACAAGATTAGAATTTTAGATACCCATTATTCCCCCTCCCTCGACTCGATCATCTACTGGTTCAACCAGAAAAGCATCAACCTGTACGGCGAGGCGCTGATTAAAACTTTTGCTTATGAAAAAACAGGTTTCGGCTCCACCGACAGCGGGATAGCGGTGCTGAAAAAATTCTGGAAACAAAAAGGCATGGATGAAGACGAGCTCAACATCGTGGACGGCTCCGGGCTTTCGCCGCTCAACCGTGTCACCACGCATGCACAGGTGGAAATACTGAAGTATGCAAAAGCCAAAGACTGGTTTCCTTATTTCTATAATTCATTGCCCGAATACAACGGCATGAAAATGAAAAGCGGCACCATCCGCGGGGTGAAGGCCTTCTGCGGGTATCATAAAGCGAAGAACGGGAAAGAGTATATTTTTTCTTTTATTGTAAATAATTATAACGGCTCGCCTTCGGCGCTGGTGAATAAAATGTACCGGGTGCTGGATGTTCTTAAGTAAAATGTTCCGTCTTTTATCTGAATAAATCCTGTTAACTTCAGTACTTAAATAAGCTGATTATGCAAAAACAAAACTTTAAAAACCACGGCCGCTATATCCCGCTTTATCATTACGGCGCCGCCATTTTAATAATCGCCACATTATTCGGAAGCATTATATCCATACTTCATGCAGATGCACACACGCATTATACGGCGGTAACACTTCTGTGTGTTTCCCCGGTGCTGGCCATTCTCTACTGGTATGCACGGGCATTTGCATTACGGGCACAGGACAGGGCCATCCGTGCCGAAGAAAATTTCCGTCACTATCTTTTAACCGGCAAACCCCTCGACAGCCGCCTGCGCATGACGCAGATTATTGCACTTCGGTTTGCACCGGATGAAGAATTCCCCTCCCTGGCAAAAAAAGCGGCAGAAGAAAATATGACGATGAAAGAAATCAAGATGGCTATAAAAAACTGGCGGGCTGATCACAACCGTGTTTAGAAAAAGATAAAAGGATTGATGATAAAAAACGGCGCGGCAAAACAAATTATCCAAACCAGCAGGATAAAAAATCTGCCGGTGAGTGAAAGATCCTGCAGCAGGCTGCGGTGAAGCAATCCCTGTATAATCAGTATCACCTGGTCTTCTTTCGGTGAAATTTCGTAAGGCGGCGAGGGTTTTACATCTTTCAGCTGGGGATAATATTTGATGATAACATTTCTCAGTCTCCAGTATTCTTCGGCGCTCAATTCATCATAGCTTTTCACCAGGTCAATGCCTTCGGCTTCTATTTTTTTTACCAGCCGTTCATGCTGCAGGTCGCCAATCATCCGGCTGAGCATGAGGAAAGGAAAAAACAGCAAGGGTAAAAATTCTGAACGGACTGCGAACCAAATCATCAGTGCGACGGACAGTATCACAAAAATTTTTCCGGGAATATTGTATTCATCCAGGAACAACCGGTGCAGCAGTTGGCCGCCATCAAGCGGGTAAACCGGCAGCAGGTTCAGCACATTCAGAAAAATCAATATCCACGCCGCCTGTTCAAAAAGCCTGATTTCCGTAGTGACGGCAACAAAATGAAAAATGATCCCGAGAATTATTCCCGGTACCGGGCCGGCCAGCAAAATGATTGCAGATTGCGTTTGCGATACTTCCTGTTTTTTACCTGAAACATAGGCGCCCATCAGCGGGATAAAATAAATGCCGAGGTCCTGGTATTTATAAAATTTCATGGCCAGAAAATGCCCCAGTTCGTGAAAGAGTACCACCGCGGTCAATACCAGCACCAGCGACCAGTTTTTTTGAAAGAAAAAATACCCGGCCACCAGGAAAAAGGCAAGACTTATCAGCGACTTCAGCCAGATATTCGCTTTGCTTTTTGGTTCCGCAAGTTCCGGCTTGGGAAGTTCAAGAGACGGATCAACAGGTATCGCAGGGGTTTGCTCCATCATTAGTTATTGAAAATAACGCTCCAGTTTTTTCTTTAGTGCTTCGGGCATGGTGGTTCTTTTCATGCCATCCTTTTCCATAAAGTACAAAATGATTTTTCCGGTACACAGCAGCTCTTCTTTTTCATTGAACACCTCATGATGAAATTCTATTTTATGATGCACGGGCAGCTCTTTCAGAAAAGTTTTTACGGTAAGCAGTTCATCGTACAAAGCCGGGCGCAGGTAGCGGGCATGCACATCCACCACCGGCATAATCACTCCCATTTTTTCCATGTCGGCATAGGTAAATCCCAGCTGCCGGATGGATTCAGCTCTCGCCACTTCAAAATACAAAAAGAAATTGCTGTGGTATACCACACCCATCTGGTCGGTTTCGGCATAGCGCACCCGTACTTTGGTTTCGGTGGTGAACATGTTGTTTTATGGTTTGCTTGTTGAATTGTTTGATGGCCGGTTCGAATCTTTATAGCAATTTAACCATCTAACCATCAAACACTTTTTCCTTGCTGCCTATTTTCCAATCAGCTTATCAATACTCCATTTGCCCGGGCCGCAAAGTAAGATAGTAAAAAATGCCAGCAGGAAAAGCAGGGGCTTTTCTCTTTCCTCCAAAGGCTGATTTTTACTTACTACAAAAATGATAACAATGAAAAATATTACCAGAACCAGGGAAGCCAGCCGGGAAAAAAGACCTGCCACCACCAGCAGCGCACAAAACACTTCAGCAAAAACAGCCAACAGCAGGCTGTTGGTATGGCCAATGTGCAGCGGATCGGAAAAGCTGTCTTTCCTTGCATTAAAATTTTCCAGCTTGGGTAAACCATGATACAGGAAGAGCATCAGCCCCGAAGCGGCCCTGAGCAGGAAAATGCTTAGGTTGAAAGCAAAGTCAGAATAGTTGACAGATAAAAGTTTTTTCATGGATTTTTTTTGCAATGTAACAAAAAGCCCTGACGGGATAAATGGCGAATACGGGTAATAGATTTTTTTTGTCCGGGAATAAAGAAAGGTACATCTGCTCTCTGCACAATAATTTGTTAAAGCTTCCCTGTTCATCCAATTATCCACAGATGTTTGGAATGATGTTTGGCATCAGGAAAAATAAATTGAATCTTTACAACGTTAAGTCACCACGGTTAAAGGACAACCCAATGAAGAATCACGGAATTGTTTTTGCAGTCATCATTTTTTCCGCTTCCATACTCCGGGCACAGCCAACCCGCCTAATCACTGACCCCCAGGAAAAATTCAAAGAAGCCAGAGAGTATTTTCAGAAAGAGCAGTACAGCCTTGCTTATCCGTTGTTCAGGGAACTGCAGCAGGCAATGATGGAAACCAACCGCATCAACGAAGCTCTGGTGACACAGGAAATTAATTATTACAGCACCGTTTGCGCCCTGAAGCAAAATGAAACCCGTGCCGAAGAAAGAGCCCTTGATTACATCAGCCTGGAGAAAAACAATGCCCGTGTGCAGCAGATGAATTTTCACCTGGCTGAATATTTTTTCCGGCAGCAAAACTTTGCCGACGCTGCAAAATATTATGAAGATGCCGGCATTGCCAACCTGAGCAACCGGGAGATTGCCGAAATGAAATTTCACCAGGGGTATGCTTATTTCACCCTGCAGCGCTTCAGCCAGGCCAGGCCGCTGTTCAATACCATACGCCAGCTAAAGGATGATCCCAATTATATCGACGCTAACTACTATTACGGCTTTCTTGCCTTCCGCGACCGGCAGTACAATGAGGCGCTGCAGAGTTTTAAAATAGTGGAGAATGAAAAAACCTATGCTTCGGTTGTACCCTATTATATAGCCCAGGTTTATTATATACAGGGTAAAAAAGACGAAGCATTAAAATATGCCGAAAGCAAACTAAAGGGCGGTAATGCCCAGTATTACGACCGGGAAATGAAGCTGATGCTGGGCCATGGATATTTTGAAAGAAAAGAATTTGCCAAAGCCTTGCCTTACCTGGAAGATTATGTGGCCAAAACTGAAAAGGTGACAAGAGAAAACCTGTACGAGCTTGCTTATTGTTATTATATGGATGGCAAATACAGGAAAGCTATTGACGGATTTAAGCAGTTGGGCGGAAAAGAAGATTCACTCAGCCAGCATGCCATGTATTTGCTGGGTGACTCGTACCTGAAAGTGGGTGAAAAGGCCAATGCAAGAAATGCGTTTTTATTCTGCGCATCCAACAGCAGCAATAAAACGCAGAAAGAAATTTCAAAATTCCAGTACGCCAAACTTTCGTACGAGCTCGGCTACCAGGATGAAGCGCTGAACAGCCTGAGCTCTTTCATTGCCGATTATCCAAACTCAACTTACAGTACAGAAGCAAGAGACCTGATGGTGATGGTGCTGGCTAATACCAATAATTATAAAGATGCGCTGTCGCTGCTGGAAGGTCTTTCGTCGCCAATGTCCAACTCGAAAAAAATGTACCCGCGGATTTTACTGGGCAGGGCCACCGAACTTATCAACGACGGGCAACTGCATGAAGCCGATGCCCTGCTCGATAAAGCACTGAAGGACCCGAACAATGCCTCGGTGCTGCCGTGGGTGAATTTCTGGAAAGGTGAAATTGCCTACCGCAGCAACAAACTTGATAATGCCATCAAACATTACAATGCATACTTAGATGCAGGAGCGCCGGCAAGCGGCGAAGCCAATGCAACAACTATCCGCTACAATCTTGGTTATTGTTATCTGCGCAAAGAAAATTATCCGGCCGCATTGAAATTTTTTGAACAAGTGGGAAAAAATCCGGCGCTGAACTCCGATGTACTCACACAGGATGCTTACCTGCGCAGTGCCGACTGCTATTTTATGAACCGGGAATATGCCCGGGCAAAAGCGATGTATGAAAATGTGATAAAGCTTTCGTGGCCGGCAGAAGATTATGCCACATTCCAAATAGCCATGCTGGCAGGCGTGCGCAGCGCCAATGAAAAAATCAGCCTGATGAACACGATGACAAGAAAATTTCCCACTTCCACGCTGATTGGCGATGCCAATATGGAAATAGCTAACAGCTATCTGGCTGATGAACGTTTCCGGGAAGCCATACCATATTTAAATAATGTACTCAAACTTTCTGCAAACAACAGCCTGAAGCCACAGGCGATGCTGAAGCTGGGTATTGCCAGTTACAACATGAACAATAACAGGGATGCTTTGACGCATTACAAAAACCTGGTGAATCAATACCCCAGCTCACCCGAAGCAGAAGAGGCGCTGGATAATATTAAAACGATATATGTGGCCGATGGCAAACCCGAAGAGTATGCCAACTACATGCGCCAGCTAGGCCGCCCACTGGATGTAAGCACGGAAGATTCACTATCGTGGTCGGCGGCTATCACGCAATATGAAAATGGTAACATCAATGCAGCCCTTACGGCATTCAATAATTATGTACAGCGTTTTCCTGCCGGTGCTTACTTGCTGGATGCAAATTTTTTCCGTGGCGAAATTTATTATGAAAAGAAAGACTGGTCCAATGCTTTAAATGGCTACGAGGCTGTGGCAGAAAGAGCGCCGAACCGCTTTGCAGAAAAAGCCATACTGCAAACTGCCCGGATTCATTTTTTTGAACAAAAGAACTACGCCAAAGCGGAAACTTTTTATGCCCAGCTCAAACAAATTACGGCCGGCCAGGAAAACAGGCTGGAAGCCATGCGTGGGTTGCTGCGCTGCCAGTACCAGCAGCAAAAGTGGAACGAAGCCGTGGAGAATGCAAAAGAACTGGTGAGCCTGAAAGGCAGCAGCACCGATGACAAGGCGCTGGCCAATATGGCGATTGCAAAATCGTACCAGGTGAATGGTCAGTATGAACTGGCCATTGCCAATTACAAATCGGTGGTGACGCTGAACAAAGCAGCGCTGGCTGCCGAAGCCCGCTACGAAATTGCCAGCAGTTGGTTTGCGCTTAACAAGCTTCCCGATGCGGAGAAATCGGCGTTTGAAGTGATTAACAAATCCGGCTCGTATGATTTTTGGGTAACCAAAGCCTACATCCTGCTCGGCGATATTTATTTCAGGCAAAAAGATTATTTCAATGCCAAAGCCACATTCCAGAGCATTGTTGACAATTCTGTTGTGCCTGAATTTAAAAAGGAGGCGCAGGAGAAACTGAGCAAAGTGCTGGAAGAGGAAAGCAAGAACAGCAAGGTGGGAAACAACTGAAAAATTATTGATTACTGATTACTGATTATTAATATGACGAAGTTGATAAATAAGAAAAAAATTTTACTGCTGGGATTTGGAGTTTTTTCTTTTGGAATTTCTTTTCCGCAGCAGGATACGGCAAGGAAAAAAGGCGTTGTGGACATCACTTCCGCATTTAAACCAATACTTAAAGAATCGGCAAAGATTAATTTCAATGCTTCGCCTGCACCCAATGATACCAGCAGGCCGAAATTGAATTATGATATCCCCAACCAGAACCTGTTGTTTGCCTACACACCCGGCAGCCTGCGTCCGCTGGCGCTGGATGTTGACAGCAGTGGCGCATGGGACCTGGCCAGTTTTATCAAAGCCGGCTTTGGCAGTTTGAAAACACCGTTTGTTCAGGCCGGTTTTTCATTTGGCGATGGTAACACGGCCGGGCTGAATATTTATGCAAAGCATATTTCTTCTGACGGAAAATTACAATACCAGGATTATCGAAATACAAGTGTGGATGTAAAAGGATTTTTCCAGGCAGAAAAAAACATGGAGTGGACAGCCAGGCTGGGCATGAAGCAGGACCGCTATAACAAATACGGTTTCGATCCGGCTGTTGTCATCCTGCCGCCAAAGGATTCAATTGAGCAGTCGTTCCAGCTATGGAGCGGGGGCGTGGGTGTTCACAATATCAACCGCACACAATTTGGTATTTCGTACTCGCCGGAAGTATTCATTAATGTTTTCAGCGACGACAGGGACAACAGCGAAAGCAACACGAATATTAATGTGCCGCTGCAAAAAACTGTCGGAAAAGTTTTTGCCGTAAACCTCGGGGCCACGTTTGACTTAACGAGGTATAAGCCGGGCAAAACCGCTGCGAGTGACAATACATTTTATTACCTGAGTCCTTCGGTTTTATTCAAAACTCCCAAGGCAAATATCCAGGCCGGCATTCGTCCATCGTGGGATAATAAAACCTTTAAGATGTTTCCCAACGTGATGGCAGAGATAAGTACGGATGACAAGCGTTTCACTTTCCAGGCCGGGTGGACGGGCTACATCCGCCGCACTTCGTATCAGTACCTCGCTGCCATCAACCCCTACATTGATGCGCCGGCTGACCTGAAAAATACCTGGGTGGAAGAAAGATATGCCGGGTTCAAAGGTTCTGTTGGCGATCATTTTAATTACAGTGCCAAACTGGGATTTAATAAATATAAAAACCAGCCGCTGTTTGTAAATGATAATGCGACGCAGGATATTTACGACAATACTTTCCGCGTGGTATATGAGCCGCGGATGAAAGCCATCCATTTCGGCGGCGAACTGGGCTATACCGAGCAGGAAAAGTTTTCATTGATGGCAGGTATTAATTTCAACAAATACATCAACCTGTCTGTTCATGATAAAGCGTACGGGCTTGTGCCGCTTGAGCTGAAAGGTTCGGCCCGGGTGCAGGTGCTGAAAGATCTTTGGCTGAAATCAGACCTGTTTTTGTGGGAAGGCGCACAGTACAGGACGCCTTCGGGCAGTTCGGCGCAGCTCGATGGCTCGTTTGACCTGAATGCCGGTGTTGAATTCCGCATTACAAAAAACCTGAACCTCTGGGCGCAGTTCAATAATATTCTGAATAAAGAATATGAAACATGGAAACTGTACCGCTCATATGGGTTCAATTTCCTTGCCGGCGTTATCTTCGCATTCAATACTCCGCATCCGTAAGGGAGTAATTTTATTATTTCAATTCCTGTTGGTTTAAATTTTTTCCTGCAAATGGAAATCCAAAAGCATTTATACCGGTGTTTGATTTTATTCAAAAAAATAAGCCTGCCGGGTATAGGCACTATTTTTCTGCATCGCCATTCTGCACAGCTTGATTTTGGCAACAGGCAAATCTATCCGCCGGCTTTTCAGTTTAAATTAAAACCGGGAGCAGACAAACCTTCTAAAAAACTTTATGACCGGCTTTCTTCCTTGCTTTCCATTTCAGAATGGGAAGCAATAAAAGCAGTCAACGATTTTTCTTTTGATATAAAGAATAAACTTTCATCTGCCGGTGAAGTGCTTTGGGATAGTGTGGGCATTTTCCGGCGGGATGGTAAAGGGAACATTACCCTGGATTCAACTCCAGTGGCCTTACCATCCGAAATGCCGGTGACCGCAGAAAAAGTAATCCGTGAGCATGCAGAACATACGCTGATGGTGGGCGAGCAGGAAAAAACTTCGCTGGAAATGCAGGAGTATTTTGCTGAAAGCCCGGCAAAAAAAGATTACTCAATGGCTGTAGCCGTCATCCTGATTTTCCTGTCCTTGATTTTTACCGGCTGGTATTTTTCAGGAAAAGGAATCAACCCGGCATCTGCAGGCAACCAGCATGTGATAAAGCCAAAATAATACCTGCTCTTTTTTACATGAATGAAGCACTCAATTATAATCATTGCCCACTCTGCGGCGCTGCAGGTATTTCAAAAGTTTTTATGGTAAAAGACCACTCTGTCAGCCAGGAGCAATTCGGAATTTATCATTGTGCCGGTTGCCAGTTACGTTTTACACACCCGGCGCCATCACCATCGGTCATCGGCAATTATTATCAATCAGAAAACTACATTTCTCACAGCGATACTTCAAAGGGTTTTATCAACCGGCTTTACCGGCATGTAAGAAAAATCGCCATCGGCGGAAAAAAGAAACTGGTTGAAAAAAACACCGGTCTTACCTGCGGCAGCCTGCTCGATGTAGGCAGCGGCACAGGCTATTTTGCCATGGCTATGAAAAATTCCGGTTGGCAGGTGACAGCCCTGGAGCCGGATGAAGGAGCAAGAAAAGTAGCACAGCAGCAGCATGCGCTTGAACTTTTACCGGCAGAGGAACTTTTTCATTTACCTGAAAATAGTTTTGATGCAATTACCTTATGGCATGTGCTGGAGCATGTGCATGATGTAAAAAAATATATGGCTGCTTTTAAAATGCTGCTGAAAGAGTCGGGCCGCCTCTTCATTGCCGTGCCCAACTATACCAGCCACGATGCAAAGGTGTATAAAGAACATTGGGCAGCTTATGATGTGCCGCGTCATCTTTATCATTTTGCACCGGTAACCATGCAGCGGCTGATGAAAGAAATGGAATTAAAAATTACGGCAATAAGACCTATGTGGTTCGACAGTTTTTATGTGAGCCTGCTCAGCAGCAGGTATAAAAACGGCCGTACCAACTGGCCCGGGGCATTATGGACCGCACTTGTATCAAACCTGGAAGCGATGCGTGATATGAAGAAATGCAGTTCGGTGATATATATTATCAGCAAATGATTTACTGGCTAAGCTGAATTTCATACAGCTCGGGCCAATACTTGCCGGTGACATAAATTTTTTTCGCGGTTTCATCATAAGCAATTCCGTTCGGCACATCGGCATTGGGGTCAATAGCCCTTACCCGCTTCCACATATCATTCAGGTCGTATTTTATAACCACTTTACCGGCCACAGGGTCTATTTTCAGCAGGTAAGGATATTGCCATTGGTTGGCATACACGAAGCCGTCAATATATTCCAGTTCGTTCAGGTTAAAAGTCTGGCTGTTCCCTTCCATGATTGAGGTTTTCGACAAGAGACGAAAGGTGGAAGGTTCATAAAAAAACAATTCGCCGCCGCCGGTGCTTACTACCAGGTTTTTACCATCGGTGGTAATGCCCCAACCCTCGGTTGGCAGGTTGTATTCTTTTATTTTTTTAAAATCATTAAGCGTATAAACAAACACCACATGGTTTTGCCAGGTAAGCTGGTAAAGGGTATCTCTTAAAATGGCAATGCCTTCGCCAAAATATTTTTTATCGAGATGTACCTGCCGTAAAGGGGTGCCTGTTTTCAAATCTATTTTCATCAACCTGGATTTGCCGGCATTTTCGGGATCCCCGGTACTTTCATAAAGTTCACCTTTGTAAAAAGTGAGTCCCTGTGTGAAAGAACCTGTGTCGTGCGGAAACACATTAATAATTGAATGACTCAATACCGGAGGATCGGGATTCACCGGGGGTGTTGCACCATTGCCGGAATGGTTTCCGGGATTGTCGTGATTTTTACAATGCTGCAATAAAAGGAGTGTAGTGGCGCAAAGAAAAAATACGAAGCCGGGGTGTAAAAAATTTTTTCTCATGCAAATAAAAATTCTTTCATTGAATCGGATTAGTAAATGTACGACTCAGAAAAGATTTCAATGAAGAAATTATATTGTTAAATGTTAATCATATAAATTTGACCATCTTTATTCCCGCCATTTCTTATCCGTTTTGTGAATACAGGTATTACCCTTGAAAATTCCGCATTCAATTCCTCTGAAGAAAAGAAAGAATAATCCACTTGCAGTATCCCTGGAATTCCATAGTATTTAACGGGTGGTAAATTTTTTGGTATTAATGATACTCAGAATAATTGTGTCAATAGGTTTGGTGTTTTCTGTGCTGAAAGGTGCCACGCAGCAGCGATGCGGCACAGCTGAGTATTTCAAGCAGCAACTCAGCGATGATCCAACCTACCGGCAAAGACTGGATGAGGTTGAAAATTTTACGCGGCAAAAAACGGGAACTGAAAACACTGCGCAAAGAACGGGTTCATTGCAGGGCGTGATAAAAATACCGGTAGTATTTCATGTGCTTTATCATTTACCGGAAGAAAATATTACTGCTGCAGCCATCCAGCAGCAGATAGATGCGCTGAACCGTGACTTCAGAAAAAGAAATAACGACACGGTAAATACACCTGCGGCTTTTAAATCAGTAGCTGCCGATATGGAAATTGAGTTTTACCCGGCCACGATGGACCCGCAGGGGCGCAGCACCAGCGGCATTGTACGGAAATACACACCCGTGACACAGTGGTATGCCGATGATAAAATGAAATTCACCTCCGGCTACGGCGATGATGCGTGGGACAGCAGGAGTTATCTCAACATCTGGATATGCAACTTGAAAAGTGCATTCGGATATTCCAACTTCCCGGGTGTGGATAATAAAATTGATGGGATTGTAATTGCTTCCGTTGTATTCTCTACTACTTATGGTTCCGTAAACCCGGTGTACGGTCGCACCCTGGTGCATGAAGTGGGTCACTGGCTGAACCTGCGTCACCTCTGGGGTGATACGTATTGTGGTGATGATTATATAAGCGACACGCCAAAACAAGCCGGTTATACACCGGATTGCCCCAGCGGCATCCGTATATCCTGCGGCAACAGCCCGGCGGGTGACATGTACATGAACTTTATGGATTTTACCGACGACAGGTGCATGAACCTGTTTACGCTGGGACAAAAACAAAGAGCAAGAGCGCTGTTTGAACCGGGGGGGCCAAGAAACTCTCTTCTTTCTTCAAAAGGACTCAATATTTCTACGATCCAGGCGGCAGAAGTTCCCGATTTTTACCCGCAATGGCTGCATGCACAGGTTTATCCCAACCCAGCCACCAGCAGTATCAATATTTATTTTGAATACGATGAACGCTGGCTGGGGAAAGAACTGCTGGTGGTGGATATGACCGGCAGGGTGGTAATTAAGAAAATTATCAATTCAAAAATTCAAAACATTGACATCAGCCGCCTGCCTGCAGGTGTTTATTTTATCCGGGCGGAAAAAGACGGAGAAAAAATAATAAGCCGATTTGTAAGATTGTAGAACCATACATGCTAACTGAGAGACAAAAAGCCGTCCGCCAAAAGTGGATTGGCTTTTTTGTTTATAGCGGGTCTCGCCAAAAGCGAGACAAAGTACCTCTGCGGAACATAAATTACCATCAAAGAAAATTTTTAATTCTCCATATTCAATTTAAAAGTTCGCCGTGCATTCATTTAACAACTGACCTCTTCAGACTTTACAGGAATGGGAAAAATAAGAAAGGGAACATATCGTTCCCCCCCCGGTTGAAATTTATTTTGAATTTGTGATTTTTATAGATGAATTGCCTCCCCGTAGGCTACTTCAATGGCATCTTTCACGCTTTCGCTGATGGTGGGATGCGGGTGAATGCTGTTGAGCACTTCCTGGTAAGTGGTTTCCAGCTTGCGGGCTGTCACCGTTTCTGCAATCATCTCGGTCACATTGTAACCAATCATGTGGGTTCCCAGCCATTCTCCGTATTTAGCGTCGAAAATTACTTTGATAAATCCTTCCCCATGTCCGGCCGCTGAAGCCTTACCACTGGCACTTAGCGGAAACTTGCCCACCTTCACTTCGTAGCCGGCCTCTTTTGCCTGCTTTTCGGTGTAGCCTGCTGAAGCAATTTCGGGAGAACAGTACGTACAGCCCGGCACATTGTTATAATCAAGCGGCTCGGGTTTGTGATGATATTTCTTTTCGTTGAAACCGATATTTTCCACGCAAATGATGCCTTCTTTGCTGGCCACATGGGCAAGCGCCTGGCCCGGCACACAGTCGCCGATGGCATAGATGCCGGGAATATTGGTCTGGTAAAATTTGTCCACTAAAATTTTTCCCTTGTCAGTTTTTATACCCATCTCTTCAAGTCCGACGCCTTCAATATTGGCAGAAATACCCACGGCACTCAGCACCACATCGGCTTCCAGGGTCACTTCGCCTTCCGGGGTTTTCACTTTTGCTTTTACACCGCTGCCCGAGGTATCCACGGAAGTTACCTCGCTGCTTGTCATCACGGTGATGCCTTGTTTTTTGAAATTCTTTTCCAGCTCTTTTGAAACATCTTCATCTTCTACCGGAACGGCTCTTGGCAGAAACTCAACAATGGTGACTTTTGTACCGAGGCTGTTGTAGAAATAACCAAACTCAACACCGATGGCGCCGCTGCCCACCACAATCATTGACAGGGGAAGTTTGGGCAATATCATAGCTTCCCGGTAACCAATAATTTTTTTGCCGTCAATCTTCAGAGCGGGGATTTCGCGGCTGCGGCCCCCGGTAGCAATGATGATGTATTTTGCTTCAATGGTTTTTTTACTGCCATCGGCTGCGCTTACTTCAAGCTGGCCTTTGGCTTTCAGCTTGCCGAAACCCATGTGCACATCAATCTTGTTTTTCTTCATCAGGAACTGAACGCCCTTGCTCATTTTGTCGGCCACGGCGCGGCTGCGTTTTATAATGGATTCAAAATTGGGCGTGCCGCTGGCTTCAATGCCGTAATCTTTTGAGTGTTTGATATATTCATACACCTGGGCGCTTTTCAGCAATGCTTTGGTGGGAATGCATCCCCAGTTGAGACAAATGCCGCCAAGACTTTCTTTTTCTACAATTGCTGTTTTAAAACCAAGCTGTGCAGCCCTGATGGCGGCTACATAACCGCCTGGTCCGCTGCCAAGTACTACTACATCGTATGCCATGTTTGATTTCGGATTTTAGATTTATGATTTCTTAATGCTGATTATTAAGACCATATTGATCATATAAGGCATATAAGCAAAATGAGGTTTGAAAAAGCCTGGTTTGGTTTACATCAATGACATTTATGACTGATATGACTTATTTGACTTATAAGGCTGCGAAACTACTGGAAAACAGGGATTCAGCAAAAGCAGGGGTGATTAATGGTTTGATGGCTGAAATGTTGAATAGCTGCTGACATGGCCGGAAGGTGTTAAAGGCTGTAGTTGAAGAATATTCTGATGCCCGGCCTTTCTACCCGAAATGTAAGAGAGGAGGCCGAACGATGAGAGTTGCTGAGCAGCGATAGGGACGATGAACGGATTGCGACGCAACAAAAGCCACATCAAGGCTCAACAGCCGGTACGATAAAAAAAATATTGATTTCCTGAAAGCCAGTACAGTAGCAATAGAGAAATACTGGCGTGAGGGAGTAAAAAAATCTAAAATCTGAAATCAAAAATCTAAAATCAATCCCCTACCTTTGCCTCCCGATTTTTTTCGGGATTTAAAATTTCAATCGCATGGCAAGAGTATGTCAGGTTACAGGTAAAAAGCCTCTTACGGGGCATAATGTATCACACTCGAATATCAAGACCAAACGCCGGTTTTTGCCCAACCTGCAAACCAAGCGCTATTACCTGGCTGAAGAAGACAAATGGATTACCCTGAAACTTTCAACAGAGGGCATCCGTACCATCAACAAGAAAGGGCTTTACAATGTTGTAAAAGTACTGAGAGCAAAAGGACAGCATATTTAAAATAGTTTATGGTTTATCGTTTTTGGTTTTGAGCCCCTTTTGCAACGATAAATTATAAAACAAAAAGCTTAATCAAAAGAACATGGCAAAAAAAGGTAATCGTGTACAGGTGATACTGGAATGTACCGAGCATAAAAACAGCGGGCAGCCCGGTACCAGCCGTTACATCACCACCAAGAACAAGAAGAACACTCCTGAAAGACTGGAATTGAAAAAGTATAACCCGATTCTGAAAAAAGTGACGGTGCATAAGGAGATAAAATAATGGGAATATGTGAAAATTGAGCCATTAAGAAATTGAGTCATTTTCAAATTACATTTTATGGCAAAAGCAGCAAAAACAGCTATTAAGACCAAAGACCAGAAAGCAGCCGCTGAAGCAAAAAACTGGAGCAAAGTGATTCGTGCGGTGCGCAGCCCGAAGACCGGCGCTTACACTTTTAAAGAAGCCATCGTGCACAAGGATAAAGTGAAAGCTTTTCTGGCACAAAAGTAAAATCCCCGGCCCCCGCATGTGATAAAATTGTGTTGAACAGGCCATGGGAGTAATGAGGAGCTGCACCTGAACGGGCGGCTTTTTTTGTTTTAGGATTTATTTGGTCCGGATAACTATCCGGACTGTTATTTGAAATTTGTTATTTGTTATTTGGGATTTTTACAATCATGGGATTTTTCAATAAACTGTTTGGTAAAAAAGAAAAAGAAAGCCTTGACCAGGGGTTGCAAAAAACCAGGCAGGGCTTTCTGACAAAACTCACTAAGGCCATCGCCGGCAAAAGCACGGTGGATGAAGAAGTGCTCGACAACCTTGAAGAAGCCCTCGTTGGCGCCGATGTGGGTATAGACACTACAATAAAAATTATAGAGAAAATAGAAGCCCGCGTTGCAAAAGATAAATACCTCGGCACATCGGAACTGAATAAAATTCTACAGCACGAAATTGAATCGCTGCTGGTGGATGCGCCTTCGGCCAACTCGTACGATTTTCACTCGGGGCTTCCATCGAAACCATACATAATTCTGGTGGTGGGAGTAAATGGCGTGGGTAAAACAACTACCATCGGAAAGCTGGCACATAATTTTAAGCTGGCCGGTAAAAATGTGTTGCTGGGTGCTGCCGATACTTTTCGTGCAGCGGCAGTTGACCAGCTCAGCATTTGGAGCGAAAGGGTGGGAGTACCGATAGTAAAGCGGGACATGGGCAGCGACCCGGCGGCCGTGGCATTTGATACGGTGCAAAGCGCCCTGGCAAAAGGGAGCGACGTGGTACTGATTGATACGGCAGGGCGCCTGCACAACAAAGCACACCTGATGGACGAGCTGAGTAAAATAAAGAGAGTGATTCAGAAAGTGATTCCCGCTGCACCGCATGAAGTGCTGCTGGTATTGGATGGAAGTACAGGACAAAATGCTCTCGAACAAGCGAAGCATTTTACTGCTGCAACGGATGTTTCCGCATTGGCTATAACAAAACTTGATGGCACCGCAAAGGGCGGTGTAGTACTGGCTATAGCAAATCAATTTAAAATACCCGTAAAGTTTATTGGTGTGGGCGAAAAAATGGATGACCTGCTGGTATTCGACAAGCAGGAGTTTGTAGATAGTTTATTCAGTCTCGAAAAATAGGAGTGTTAATAAACTCCCTTTAGGGGTTGGGGGCATGAGGGCAAAAAAATTACATAAAGACAAAGTGAACATCATCACCCTCGGGTGCAGCAAAAATATGGTGGATAGCGAGGTGCTGAGCGGGCAGTTGCTTGCCAACGTTATTGACGTGGTGCATGAGAATACTCGGCTCGATCACAACATTGTGGTGGTGAACACCTGCGGATTTATCGAGAAAGCAAAAGAAGAATCCATCAACACCATACTTGAGCAGGTAGAACTGAAGAGCCGCGGCAAGCTGGATAAAGTGTATGTGACCGGCTGCCTGAGCCACCGCTACCGTGATGAACTGGAAAAAGAAATTCCCGGTGTGGATGCCTGGTTTGGCACCATGGAACTGCCGCTGATATTAAAACAATTTCAAGCAGATTATAAAAGCGAACTGCTGGGCGAAAGATTGCTGGCCACGCCGCAGCATTATGCTTATTTAAAAATCTCCGAAGGCTGCAACCGCACCTGTGCATTCTGCGCCATCCCGCTGATGCGGGGGGGTCATGTGAGCAAACCGATGGAGGAAATTGTGAAAGAAGCAGAAGGCCTGGTGAAGCGGGGCGTGAAAGAAGTGATGCTGATTGCACAGGAGCTCACTTATTATGGTCTTGACATTTACAAAAAACGGATGCTGGCCGAACTGCTCCGGCGGCTCAGCGATGTAAAGGGTCTTGAATGGATACGGTTGCATTATGCCTATCCTTCAAAGTTTCCGCTGGAAGTGCTGGATGTGATGCGGGAGCGTCAAAACATCTGCAATTATCTTGATCTGCCGCTGCAGCATGCCTCGGATAATATGCTGAAAGCTATGAAACGGCAGATAACCAAAGCGGAAATGGAAGAACTGATTCTTGCCATCCGGGAAAAAGTACCGGGCATTTGTTTGCGCACCACCCTGATTGCAGGATTCCCGGGAGAAACCGAAAAGGATGTGGAAGAGCTGAAATCATTTTTACAAAAGCATCGTTTCGACCGGGTGGGCATATTTACCTACAGCCATGAAGAAGGCACTTCGGCTTATGAACTGGAAGATGATGTGCCGGCTGATGAAAAGGAGCGCCGTGCGCAGGAGATAATGGAAGTGCAGCAGGAAATTTCCTACGGGCTGAACCGGCAGAAAGTGGGTAAGGTTTTTAAAACCATCGTTGATAAAAAAGAAGCCGGCCGCTACCTGGGCCGCACCGAATTTGACAGCGTGGAAGTGGA
>CAZDUO010000065.1:0-22274 GCA_964508655.1 uncultured Chitinophaga sp.
AGATCTTTTATGACAGAGTTCCTGGTTCACTAACCCGAACAAAACACTATTAAACATACAGACACACCAGGCACAATAGAAACCCATAGCCTATGTGAAACCATGTTTCTATGTGTCTATGTGGTGAAATAAAAAAAAAGCCATCAGCAAATATTATGCACCGTAAAAAAATCGCCAGGATTATCTTTAGCGCTTTAGCAGTTTTCATCCTCATACTCCTGGCCGGTTTTTTAATTCCTCAAAAAATAACCATGCCCGTGGAAGGCGCCGGCTGGGAAAGTTATTCTCAGCAATCTTTCTGGGCTTACCCGTGGGGAAAATCAGTGACACATAAAGGCGTTGACATTTTTGCAAAGAAAGGAACGGCAGTACACCCCGCAACAGGCGGACTTGTTTTGTACAAGGGCAAAAAACCAAGAGGCGGCAACGTGGTAATGATACTCGGGCCAAAGTGGCGTATTCATTACTATGCACATCTTGACAGCATCAAAACATGCCTGCTCTCTTTTGTAACAAAGAAAAGCACTATCGGCACAGTTGGCAATACGGGAAATGCGGCAGGCAAACCACCGCACCTGCATTACACCATTAAAACAATAATTCCTTACCCATGGCGAAATGACAACAGTGTACAGGGCCACAGAAAAATGTTTTACCTGGACCCCGTAAAATATTTGAATGAAAGTTTTCATTCAAAACCGCAGGTAAAAAATAAAACCAGTGAAATAGAAGATGATTCTTACTCCTGCCTCAGCGGCGGCATCGGAATGGGAATATTGAAATAAGTGGCCGCCGCTCCCATGCCCCCTTCGCAAGTGTTGGGTGGCGTGGTGCAAACGGCTCTTGTGCCCTGGCATTCGGCTGCCCAAAACATATATCCCAGCATACCGGGTGTGGTGCCTGCGCCATTGGGTAAAACAGATTGCACATAGCTTGCCGTACTCTTCTGAAGTGAGTTATTGAAATTGGTGCATTCAGGGATTGCTTTATTTCCCACCAGCCAAAGACTACCTGTAAATTTTGCCGGCGCCAGAGGTGGTATAGGAGGTGCATACTGAGGCTTACCATCCACATGCTCCTGCCAGTTGGCAATGGCATCTGCCGCACTGCGTGGTTGCCGTGCCGGCACCATTGCATTGGCATAATCAAGCACTGAGTTTGAAGTATTCAGCCAGTCGGCAGTGGCTTTCCGGCAAAGATCAATCAGCCAGCGATCGCCGGCGGCAAGATCAATGGTAAGCCTGGCTGCATGGTTAGTGCCGGTAGCATCATAAGGATGCACAGAGCGGTAAGCGTTGATGAACTGTTGCAACTCGTTCAGTTTGGGGTCACGGTTTTTTTCATAGTCTATCTCAATACCCACGTCAAGCTGTTGTGCTACGGCAGCGGCATTCAACCCCAGCTGGTATGCATTGGTTGATAATGCCTGGTCCCATGCATCCACGTAAGTGATGCCGCCGATGGAAAGCATCACCCGGATGCCGCGGCTTTTGAAATAATTGACTATGTCCTGCGTCATACCGCGGGGGATGCCATTCAGCGTAGTGGCATCGGTTGTTTGGTTCAAAAGTTTCAGCGGATGCACAAAACTTAACACAACAAGATTTACCGATGGCTGGCCATTGCCGCGGTCAATCAGCCAGTGATTCTTGCTGTCGAATTCCGTTATGCTTCTCACCGTTCCCCATACGCAGTAATCGTTACCGGCATGCCAGGCGCCGTAAACCTGGATTGGCGTCACCGTTTCACCCGTTGCGGCCGGAGAAGCGGATGAGATGGCTATTTCTTCCGCCATCTTTTCCTTCCCTGCTTCTTTCTGGCAGGCGCTTGTAAAAACTAAAATGAAAAGTGATAAAGCCGGGTAAAAAAAATTTCCTGCACGCATAAAAAAAATTTTGAGTTGAAAAAGTATGCAGGGCAAGTAAGCAGTGTAACTAAGTTAGTAAATTATTTTGGCAGCCAGCCTGGGTGCTACTATTAATCGTCCCTTGCCCCGAACGTTCGGGGCTCCGTTCATCCTCCGGAGCCTTGATTGGGCTTTTTCTTCAGCAAGCGAAGGTGGATTCAACTGCATCAAGTCTGTTCAGCTATTCTTGAATAATGATACTATAGATATCGGGTAGTGAAGGGTCAAATCACTGAAACAACTTTTAAGTTACCACTCCACATACCCACTCATCCGCCTTCGCTAAAGCTTCGGCGGACATGTCACTCATCCGCCTTCGCTAAAGCTTCGGCGGACATGTCACTCATCACTTCACTCCCGCCCTTCTTTTCATTTCAGCAACCGGAAACACAATCAGGCGGCCCAGTTGTTTTTCGCCGCGGTACGTTATCACTTTCATTGTGGCTGCATCTTTAGGTACCTGGATGGGTTTTGCATAATGCGGATAAAAATTATCAGGAAAAGAATTATCAAATGAATAATGAATCGTGATGTCGGGAATTTCCGTTTTCATTTCCACCGTAATTACATTCTTTTCATTTTTTGTGAATTTGAAATCAGGCTCGTACATGCTGGGGGCATATTTTTTCCTGGCCGCATCAAAACGCAGAAAATGCTGCTCAGTCTTTTTGTAAAAGCTGTTCCAGTTTCTTTTTTCTTTCGGGCTCCACAGCGCCTCGGCAATGGCAAATCCACGGGGCCATGTCATGTAGCGAAGGTGCCGCATGTTATACACCTGCTCCGTCCACAGGTTGGCCTGCCCGCCTTTAATGTATTTGGGGTCCACTCCTTGCGGCACCGGTTCAAATTCGTATGCTTTGCTTAACCGCAGCGTTGCGTACACCGGTGGTTCGATGATGACATCGCCCTGCATATAATCGAGGTAGGCATAGGTAGTCGGGCTCATCACCACTTCATGCCCCATCTTTGCCGCGTCGATGCCACCCTGCATGCCGCGCCAGCTCATCACGGCTGCATTGGGCGCCAGTCCGCCCTGCAGTATTTCATCCCAGCCAATCATCTTCTTTCCTTTCGAGTTGATAATCTTCTCCACCCTTTTTACAAAATAACTCTGTACTTCATCAAGGTTCTTCAGGTTTTCCTTTTTCATCAGCGCTTTTACTGCTTCGCTTTTCTCCCAAAAATTCCTGGCCGTTTCATCGCCGCCCATGTGGATGTATTCAAAGGGGAAAAGCTGCGCCACCTCGGTAAATACCTTGTCGAGAAACTCATATACTTTTTCATTGGTAGGGCAAAGTGCATTATCAATTAACCCATAAAAATGCCCGCTGGGTGGCCACTCCATAAACTTCTCTCCTGAATTTACCTGGTAAGTGCCCGGTGTGCACACCAACTCCGGATACGAAGCAATAGCAGCCAGGCTATGCCCCGGCACATCAATCTCCGGCATCACATTGATGAAGCGGTCTTTTGCATACTGCACCAGCTCTTTGATATCGTCATGCGTAAAATACCCGCCATAGCTGCGCGGCTCATCGGGCTCCGGCTTTGAAAACGTACCGAATGTTCCGGTTTTCTCCACCCGCCACGATCCGACACTCGTCAGCTTGGGCAAACTTTTTATTTCAATACGCCAGCCCTGGTCGTCGGTAAGATGCAGGTGAAGCAGGTTGTATTTGTAAGCCGCCATGTCATCAATAAACTCCTTCACTTCTTTCACACCAAAAAAATGACGCGACACATCGAGCATCAGCCCGCGCCAGCCGAAGCGGGGGTAATCGGTGATCTCTACTGCCGGCACTGCCCAGGAAATATTTTTTACCGTTGCTTTGCTTTCTACTGCAGGCGGCATCAGTTGTATCAAAGTTTGTACCCCGTAAAAAATCCCGGCGGTTTCATTTGCTGAAATGGATATGCCATTTGCAGATATGCTTAGCTTATATCCTTCTTTCCTGGTAAGAATATCCGGGGTTTTGTTCAATACAAAAACAATATCGGCCTTTTCAGCTGCGCCGGATATGGAAACCGGTAAACCTGTTACAGAAAGTTTTTCTTTCAGATATTCAGCAATTTTTTTCAGATCGGCGTCAGACACTTCACCCCCGATTGCAATTTTTTCTTTAAAGGAATACGTTCCTTCTTTTACCTGCAGCGATACCGGCTCCGGGATGACGGACACCTGCGTGAAAGAAGTAAACAGGAAGGCAAACAAAAACAGAACAATAAAATTGAAACGGCTAAACATGTCGCATAATTTTTGATGAGGCGATGAAGATAGAATTTTTTCACTGTGTTGACTCTGACTATCAAAAAATTTTCAGAGGGCGACTATCTCAACACCGCGGAGCTGCTGCAGTTGCAGCAGGCAGAGCGCAAGCCTGGTTTTGGGGATGCCAACTTCCAATTCACAAAACAACTGAATCTGCTGTTGCGCAACCTGGCAATTGTGCTTTTTCAGTATCCGCATCACATCATTCATACCGGTATAATCAAATTGCAGGCGGAAAAACGCCAGTACCGGCTTTTTTACAGCAGGTGAAAGTTGTAGCGCAAAAGATGTGGCCGTTTTGTATGCATTAATTAAACCCGGTACGCCTAACAAAGTGCCGCCAAAATAGCGGACGACAATCACTGATATATTGGTTAGTCCTTTGCTGTCTATTTGCCCGAGTATCGGCCGGCCGGCGCTGCCCGAAGGTTCTCCGTCATCGCTACTGCGGAATTTATTGCCGTCGGTGCCGATGCGGTAAGCAAAGCAATGATGCGCAGCTTTGGGATGTACTTCTTTCAGCTCCTTCAATCGTTTTTTAAAATCATCTGCTGCTGCAATTGGAAAAGCAAATGCAATAAAGCGGCTGCCGCGGTCTTTGAATTCCGCCATGGCTTCTTTCTCAATCGTAAAGTAAAAATCTTTGTCCGGGTTACCCTTTGCCAACTTCTTTACCAGGTTCTTTTTTGATATAGAGATAATAAAACTGGATGCAGGTGATAAATACATTGGGAATGATGACGGGCAGGTTCACATCGAGCAGGAAACCATAAACCACAAATGTAATGGCGCCCAGCATATTGATAAACCGTATGGTTCTTACGTTGGAGCTCACCAGGAAACTGGTAACCACCAGCCCGGCGCCGAGATAACCGACCCAATCAATCCAGTTCATTACCTGTTTTTATTATAATAAAAAGTTACTTCGTCATTTTCTATCGTTATTTCTGTTGCCGGTTTCATTGCCGGTAATTGCGGAGCAGGCAGCCCTTTGCCGATTGCCAGATGTTTATTGCAAATTATTCTTGTTTCATCCCACATATTTTCATCAATAAACGATTGCAGCAACCGGGCGCCGCCCTCCACCAATACACTTTGCAGGTTCATCTGGTAAAGCGCATTTACAACCTGGTGCACCAGGCTCACATCCTCCGTCACCTGGTAGTAAGCCGGCTGGCCGTTTTCTTCATGCTTTATTTTATTAAAAATAATTGTTCTTTGTTTTGAATTAAAAATTTTCAGCGAAGATGGTAACTGTAATTCCATATCCACTACAAGACGGACCGGTGACGGGCCCGGCCATTTTCTTGTGGTCAGTTCGGGATCGTCAAACAAAGCAGTATGGGTGCCAATGAGAATGGATGCTTCCTCGCTCCGCCATTTATGCACCAGGCGGTTGGTGGTTTCGCTGGAAATCAAAAGCCGTTCATTGGCGGCGCCGGCCATTTTGCCATCCGCTGTTTGCGCCCACTTTAAAATTATATACGGCTGGTGATGGGTATGAAAAGTAAAGAATCGTCTGTTCAGTTCAACATTTTCTTTTTCCAAAATGCCTGTTTCCACTTTCACGCCGTTTGCTTTTAATAGTGCAGCCCCGCCGCCGCTTACTGCCTTATTGGGATCGCTGCTGCCAATGACAACTTTTTTAATTTTATGTTGTAGAATTAAGTCAGTACAGGGAGGAGTTTTTCCGTAATGTGAACAAGGTTCCAGCGAAACATATAAAACCGAATCAGCAATTTTATAAGCGTTTTCGGGCTTCACTGACCGGATACAAATTACTTCAGCATGAGGTGCGCCAAACTGCTGATGATAACCTTCACCGATAATACGGTCATTATACACCAGCACTGCACCCACCATGGGATTGGGTGCCACATAACCGGCGCCCTGCCGGGCCAGTTCAAGACAGCGATGCATGTATGTTTCGTGAATGGTCAATTGTGCATGGTGAATTACAAAAGTAATTTTTTATCGAAGAATGATTGAAAGCCCCGATATATTGCCGCTTGCTCATTGCCCAATACCCATTCACCTTTCCCATCGTAAGTTTGCTCCATGAACATGCAGGAAGCCAGATACTGTTTCGGTAAAGAGCTTGATTCGTTGTACGAAAGTGAAGAATTAAATAACATCAGCAGCCTGGTGCTGGAACACATCACGGGGTGGCAAATAACCGGTCAGGCAAAGAACAAAGAGTTTGTTTTAACTCCAAAGCAGGAAGAGCATTTGAATTCAATCATACTAAGGCTGAAGACAAATGAACCGGTTCAGTATGTGCTTGGCGAAGCCTGGTTTGCCGGTATGAAATTTAAAGTAAATAAAAATGTGCTGATACCGCGACCGGAGACGGAGGAACTGGTGGAGTGGGTAGTGAAGGAAAGTCAAAAGTCAACAGTTAAAAGTCAAAAAATTCTCGATATGGGCACGGGTAGTGGGTGTATTGCCATTTCAATAAAAAAGAAATTACCAAATGCGCAGGTAGTAGCTTTTGATATGTGCAGCGAAGCGCTTTATACCGCAGCAGAAAATGCACTCAACCTGGATGCAGAAGTCGAATTCAGGCTGCTCGATTTCCTGGATGAAGAAAAATGGAATGAACTGGGACAGTATGATATTATCGTCAGCAATCCGCCTTATGTACGGCAAAGCGAAGCTGCCACTATGCACAAAAGAGTAACCGGCTTTGAGCCGCAGCAGGCACTGTTTGTACCCGACAATGATGCCTTGCTCTTTTACCGCAAGCTGTCTGCGTTTGCAAAAGCGCATTTAAAGCCCGGCGGAAGTTTGTTTGTGGAAACTAATGAAAACCTGGGAAAAGAAGTTGTCAGCCTCTTTCAATCAGCTGGATTAAAAAACATCGAACTGAAAAAAGATATGCAGGGAAAGGACAGGATGGTGAAGGGGAATCTGATGTAGGATGTAGGATGTAAGATGTAGGATGTCCGATTATTGAATCCTGACTTTGTTATTATGAGTATGCTTCAATTTGCAAATTGTTTCCAACTTCCGACCTCCGACTTCTGACCTCTGTCTACTCACTCCTTCGTATCTACCAGTAATGTACTCTTGGCACCCAGTTCCCGGGCTACTCTCATCACCGCTACCACATAATCCAGCGGCACTGTTTTATCAGCATTGATGGCAATAGTGGCCTGCGTGGAATCTTTGGCAATATATGGTTCAACTATCGCTTTTATCTGGCCGGATGGTACCGGTTTGCCATTTATAATATACTCACCGGTTGGCCGGATATTTACAATAACAGTTTGCCTGGCTTTGGTATCGCTTTTAGCCTTGGGTGTGGAAAGTTTTATCACATTAGGATTGGCAAGTGTAGAAATAATCAGGAAAAAGAAAAGCAGGATGAACAGGATGTCGTTCAAAGCACCGGCATGTAACTCGGGTTGTGTCTTTAATCGTCTTTTAATGTTCATGCTGAATAATCAATAATCCCTGCCTGCATGGCACAGTCAGGCAGGTGTAATTAATAATTTACTTCGTTGGTTCCTGCAATACATCCATGAATTCAGCGGCAGAGGCTTCCATTTTATTTGTCACCTTACCGATTTGGGCATTTAAAAAATTATAACCGATATAAGCCAGCATACCGATGATAAGACCGGCTGCTGACGTAATCATTTTTGTATAAATACCGCCGGCAATAGCGGCCGGAGTAAATTCACCTGTGGCGCTGATGTTGTAAAATAACTGCAGCATGCCGATGATGGTGCCCAAAAAACCCATCATGGGTGCGATGCCGTACACCAGCGAAAGAACAGAAAGATTTCTTTCCAGGTTATACAGCTCCAGCTTGCCCACATTTTCCATGCTGTCTTCAATGATGTCAATCGGTTTGCCGATGCGCTGGATGCCCTTGTCAATAATCCGGGCCACGGGGTTATTGGTGTTTTTGGCAAAACTCCGTGCGGCAGTCACATTGCCGCTTACAATATGATCCCTGATGATGTTCATGAAATTGGCATCAATGCGGCCCGCCCGGCGGATGGCGATAAGTCTTTCAGCAAAAAAGAAAATGGCTACCAGCAATAAACCAATCAGCGGGTACATAAGCCAGCCGCCCATGCTGAGCAACTCGCCAAGGCTGATGCTGCCGTCGCCATTCTTATCGGCCTGTGTGATCGCACTGTTTACGTTGGAAGCAATTTGTTGCAGGGTGTCAGAAACTTGCAGAAAATAAATCATCAGGTTTTTCTTTGGTTCGTAAAAGTAGGTTGATGTAAAGTCCTTTAAAGAAGTTTTTTTCAACAGCTGTGGATGAAACGGGAAAAACAGTGCCACGTTGTGAGGCGGATGGAAGTTTTGGAGTTCTTTAACAACGGCTGAAGTTAGAATACAGGATTCAGAATTCTAAATGTAAACCCATCACTTCCTGATAATATCAGACATCAAACATCAGACTTCCGACCCGCCTTCGCTGATTTATGCAAAGTAGATTAGCGGAGTTGTAAGCTTCGGAGGGCAGGCATCCGGCATTTTACTTACTGCCTGCTCCCACCTGTTTCACCATCATCGCCTGAATCTGCTTCATGGTTTTTTCCATGCCTTCGGCGCTGCCATCGAGAAAGAGGACATTGCCTTTGGAGGTTTCAGCAAAATACTTGATGGCTTCGGTCCACATGCTGAAAAGAATCACATTGGTGTCGAGGTTGGCCTGTTTCATCTGTTCGGCTGCCTGCGTCATGCCTTTCGCCACTTCTTCGCGGAAAAGCGCCACACCCTGTCCACGAAGTTTTGCTGCTTCCCGTTCGGCTTCGGCTGCAATCTTGATGGCATTGCCTTCGGCTTCGGCTGACTTGGTTTTGGTGATAAGCAAAGCCTGGCCTTCATTTTCTGCAGCCGCTTTCAGGTTGTTGCTGGCCACTACTTTGCTCATGCTGTCCATTATCACTTTGTCAAACGTAATATCGTTAATTTGCAAATCCTGCAGGTGATAACCCCATGTCTCAAGTGTATGGTCAATCTCGCCTTTTACATAATCCACAATTTCTTTACGAAGCCCCAGTATTTCCGCCTGCTTTTTTGTAGCCACGAATGAACGGATATTGCCTTCAATGGTGCGTACCAGCGCCTGCATCAGGTCGCGGTCGCTGATGAATTTGAAAGCCACCTTCTTGATGGTTTCTTCCTCTTCATTTTGCACGGCATACAGCAGCATGCTTTTGAAATAAACATTGGCCTGGTCCTGTGTCACCGCCTGGAATTCCAGCTCCACCGAACGGTTTTGAATTGAAACCCTTTTGAGCACTGTTTCAATAATGGGTATTTTCATCCGCAATCCCGGGCGGGCAATGCGCTGGTAACGGCCAAAGAGGGTAATGACGCCGATATAGCCCTGGTTGATGGTAAAGAATGAACCGAAAAAGATAATCACGGCAATAAGAACCCACCAGTAGCTTGCAAAAAAGTTCTGCATAATAAAAATTTATAAGGGGCTAAAGTTATAAGAAATTCAATAGACTTAACTAATTTACCTTTCACAGCCATCCATTAAAATCCAGTTACCTTTACTCAAATAATTCTCCATGACGAAAAGCTCAAAGTTGCTGCTGGGTGTGCTCAGTTTTCTTCCCTTTATCATGGTGTGCATCATCATTGCCATGGTATTTAATTTGTTTCCGCAAATCGTTGAGTGGTCAAATGACGAACCCGATCCGCATACTGTGTTCTCCACTTTTGGTCCGATATTTTTTACCGGCCTTGTCACGGCACTGATTTCTCTTGGCTTGCTGGTTATCTTCATCATTCATCTTGTCAATAACCAGAAACTGGAAACCGGCGAAAGACTGGTGTGGATACTGATATTTTTATTTGTGGGAATGATTGGCTACCCGCTTTACTGGTACCTGCGGGTGTGGAATGAAGATTTGAAACTGTAAGCTGCCAGGCATTTCACGACACAACTCATTTCCGCGGCAACACCTTTTTCGCTCCTGACATCCGATGTTAAGAAGGTCGGGCAATGGCTCATTAACTCTTCTCTTCCCATATCCTCACCAGGTGTACCATCGTCTCCACCGCTTTATTCATATCCTGCACGCTGATAAATTCAAGTTTGGAATGAATGGCCTGCTCACCGGCAAAAATATTCGGACAAGGCAATCCCATAAATGAAAGCCGGCTGCCGTCGGTGCCCCCGCGGATGCTTTCCTTTTTTACTGTCAGCCCGGCCCTTTCGATGGCTTCTTTTGCGTATTCCACCACCTGGGGATGCTGAACAAGAATTTCTTTCATGTTCCTGTACTGTTCGGTCACATGAAATTCAAATGATGCTTTCGGGTAAAGCCGCATCAGCTCTTCAATTTGTGTACGCAGGTAATCTTCCTTCTTCTTCAAACCTTTGGTATCAAAATCACGGATGATGAAATCAATCGTGCATTTTTCGGCAATACCTTCCATCCGCACAGGATGAATAAAGCCCCTTCTTCCTTCGGTGGATTCTGGCGACAGGCGGTTCTTTGGAAGGGCAGCAAGAATTTCTCCTGCAATTTTCATGGCATTCATCAGTTTCCCTTTTGCATAACCGGGATGGGCACTCACGCCGTGAATGTTTACCTGCACTGCATCGGCGCTAAAAGTTTCATCTTCCAGTACGCCTGCTTCACCGCCATCCAAAGTATAACCAAAAACCTGTCCTGAGCTTGCCGAAGGATCAGCTCCCAATTTTTTAAAATCAACTTTCTCTGTTCCTCTACCCACTTCTTCATCCGGAGTAAAAAGAATTTTTATTTCACCATGCTTCACTTCTTTATTAGCCATTAAAAAATTGACGAAGTCCATAATTTCAGCCACGCCTGCTTTGTCATCAGCTCCCAGGAGCGTTTTCCCCGATGCTGTGATAATGTCATTGCCCAATTGTGTTTGCAGGTAAGGATATTCGCTCATCCGAAGCACCTGTGACGGTTCATCGGGCAGCACGATATCCTGCCCGCGGTAATTCTTATGAACGATGGGCTTTACACCTGTGCCGCTGCAATCAGGTGCCGTATCCACATGAGCACAGAAACAGATGACAGGCACATTCTTTTCTGTGTTGCCCGGTATAGTGGCATACACGTAGCCCCATTCATCCATGTGGGCATCTGCCACTCCCATCTGCCTTAGTTCTTCCGCCAGCAGGCGGCTGAGGTCTTTCTGTTTTTCGGTTGAAGGATTTGTTTTCGACTGCGGATTGCTTTGCGTATCTATCTGCACATAACGCAGAAATCTTTCGGCAGCCGTGAACGGGTATTGCTCAAACATGGTTTCGGAAAATGGACAGCGAAGATAAGACGAGAAGGTGAATGGTGAATAAACAATGGCAACAGACAACCGGCAAGGGCAAACCTCAAATCCGGAATTTTAATACCGGATACAAAGCATTTCAAACTATTGACCATTCACCACCGGCCAAAAAAATTCCTTGCAAAAAATAGAATTTGTTTTTACCTTTTCTATCTAAACCAAAACCAACTGTTATGAAAAAATGGGTCATCGGCTCCCTGGTAGGAGCCATCATTGTTTTTGTATGGCAGGCCGCTTCATGGATGTTTCTTGGCATTCACGACAACTCATTCAAATACCTGCCTGCCCAGCAGGAAGTGCTGGATGTTCTTTCATCAAAAATTACTGAGGACGGGCACTACATGCTGCCCAGCGCACCTACCGAAAAAGAGCGGCAGGAAATGATGGAAGGGATGGAGGGCAAACCGTGGGCTTCGGTCATTTATCACAAATCTTTCAGCAGCAGTATGGTCATGCCCATGATCCGCGGATTTCTTGTTGATCTCTTTCTTGTTATTTCACTCATTTATATTCTCACCCGGGGCGGAGTGCCCATAACCCGCAGGGCATTTGCCGGCGCTGTAGCTGTCGGGCTGTTTACTTTTTTGTGGGGGCCCTATTCCGGCCATATCTGGTTTGAACTTCCCTGGCATATGATTACCGGCGATTTAATTGACGCCATTGCTGCGTGGGGACTTTGCGGCTTGTGGGTTGGCTGGTGGTTAAATAGAAAATAGCTCATGGCATATAGTTCATTGCTCATGGGTTATCATTTTTTTCTATGAACCATGAACCATCAACTATATCATGGCATTATAATCAGTGGCTTCCCTCCCACTATCTCCACCAGCTCGATGTCGAAGATCAGTTCTTCGCCTGCCAGCGGGTGATTGGCATCCAGTACCACCACATTTTCTTTTATCTCGGTTACTTTTACCTGGAACTGCTGGCCCGAAGCATTGCTCATCACCAGCGGCAAGCCTACTTCCAGTTCGATGTGTTCGGGAAATTCTGTTTTGGGGTATTCAATCAGGTAATCAGGATTTACCGGGCCATAAGCTTCATGTACAGGAATATTGAAAGTTTTCTTTTCACCCACAGCCATTCCTATCACACCGCTGTCAAAACCCCTGATCACCATACCGCCGCCCACTTCAAACTCCAGCGGCTCGCGGCCGGCTGATGAATCAAACGTTTCCCCGCTTGTAAGGCGACCGTGATAATGCACTTTCACCTTGTCGCCGTTTTTTACTTGCTGCATAATAAAATATTTTTTGAAGTCAGCTTTCGGATTTCTTATCATCTTCCGTTGCGTCGCACACGTCAGCGTTCCGGAAGTCTGTTCGGCTAAAAGAGAAAGCAAACTCGAGAGTCAGAAATGCCGCAAGATAAGCCAATTCCCCCAATACAACCGCTTAAAAAATTAAGGTGGTCTTATCAGTCTCTTAGTGATTTTTTTTCCTGAAATTTGAAGGCAATAAAATTATGACCAGAATATTCGTTTTCTTCATTCCTGCATTGTTAAATTGTTTTATTGCCTGTTCTCAAAACACAGAGAAGCAAACCAACAATTTAACCATTAAACAATTTAACAATCAGCCCATCATTCCCGGAGCAGAAAGACTCCACGTTTACCTCCCGTTAATAAAAGGAAAGAAGATAGGCATCTTCGCCAATCATACTTCCACCGTGGGCAATACGCACCTGGTGGATACATTGAGAAAACTCGGTGTGGAAATCAAAGTCATCTTCGGCCCCGAGCATGGTTTTCGCGGCACAGCCGATGCAGGAGAAAAAATAGGCAATTATGTGGATGAAAAGACAGGCATTCCTGTAGTGTCGCTTTACGGCAGCAAGCGGAGGCCTGCTGCTGAAGACCTGAAAGATGCGGATGTTTTGATTTTCGACATACAGGATGTGGGCGTTCGGTTCTACACCTACATTTCCTCCATGCAGGAGTTTATGGAAGCGGCTATAGAAAACAACAAACCCCTGATTATTCTCGACCGGCCAAATCCCAATGGATTTTATGTGGATGGTCCGGTGCTGGATCTGCAATTCAAAAGTTTTGTAGGCATGCAACCTATCCCGGTTGTGTATGGAATGACGATTGGAGAGTATGCACAGATGATTTGCAAAGAATACTGGCTGAATATAAAACCTATTGTATCAGAACAAATATCAATTGACGGAAAAGAGGTAAGCCATACTATTTCCAATAACAAGGATAACCTGCATAATTACTCATTGTTGCTTACTATCATAAAGTGTGAGAATTATACCCACAAAAGCAAATACGTTTTACCTGTAAAACCTTCACCCAATCTTCCCAACATCCAGTCCATTTACCTTTACCCTTCCACCTGCCTGTTTGAAGGCACAGCGCTTAGCGAAGGAAGAGGAACCGACAAGCAGTTCCAGGTGTTTGGTCATCCCGACCTGCCGAAAAATCTTTATTCATTTACTCCCAATCCGAATGAAGGCGCCAAAAGCTCAAAGCATTACGGTAAGATTTGTTACGGCTGGAGCCTCAGCGGCACGCCGGAAGAAGTACTGAAAAAAGTGGACGGCAAAGTGCAACTGAAATGGCTGATGGAAGCTTACCGGCTTTTTCCCAATAAAGACAGCTTTTTCCTCAGGTCAAATTCATTCAACCGGCTTTCCGGCAACGATGTGCTGATACAGCAGATTAAAGACGGCAGGAGCGAAGAAGAAATAAGAAAAAGCTGGGAACCGAAGCTGAGTGAGTTTAAAAAAACCAGGAAGAAGTATCTTCTTTATCCAGACTTTGAATGAACCATTTTAGATTTTAGATTGCAGATTGCATGGTTGAAAAATCAGACATCAGACATCAGACATCAGGCATCCGTATTGTTTTCATGGGCACACCCGAATTTGCCGTGGCATCACTCGATGCGTTGCTGAAAGCAAAATATAACATCGTCGGTGTCGTAACAGCGCCTGATAAACCCGCCGGCCGCGGAATGAAAATGACCGAAAGTGCCGTAAAAAAATATGCGGTGCGGCATCACCTGAAAGTTTTACAGCCGGAAAAATTAAAAGACTCCGCGTTTCTTGAAAAATCAAAATCATTGAATGCCGATCTGCAGGTGGTGGTAGCATTCCGTATGCTGCCCGAAGCTGTATGGAACATGCCGCCCATGGGGACAATAAATTTGCACGGAAGCCTGTTGCCCCAGTACCGCGGCGCCGCCCCCATCAACTGGGCTATAATAAATGGAGAAACAATAACCGGGGTCACTACTTTCAAACTGAAACATGAAATAGATACCGGGAATATTTTATTGCAGGAAAGTTTTTCTATTGGCGAAAACGAAACCGCCGGCGAAGTGCACGACCGGATGAAAGAAACCGGCGCCAGAGTGCTGGTGGAAACCGTGAACGGGCTTGCTGATGGCACGTTGAATGAAACACCTCAAATCTCGATACTCAGCACAGAGTACTCAGAACTGAGACCAGCTCCTAAAATAACTTCCGCCACCTGCCGCATCGACTGGACAAAAACTGTAACTGAAATTCACAACCTCATCCGTGGTCTGTCTCCTGTACCGGGAGCTTTTACCGATTTAGGAGACAAGACCATTAAAATTTTCCGCAGTGAAAAAGAATTTGCAGTACCTACTTCCAAACCCGGCCGCTGGGAGTCGGATGGGAAAACCTGGTTGAAGATGGCAGCCAAAGACGGATACATTCTTCTGAAAGATGTGCAGCTTGAAGGAAAGAAAAGAATGCCGGTGGAAGATTTTCTGCGGGGCTACCGGTTCAGTTAAACATTTTTGCTGATAAAACCAGAATGGACAAACCTGGTTCACGAAAGCCCCTTCGCCTTTGGAGAGGGGGTTGGGGGTGAGGTTTCACTTAAAATTTTTTCTGCCATCAGCAAATCTACGGGGCGGGTGATTTTAATATTGTTCTCCTCTCCTTCCACAAGGGTTACTTTTAAACCATACGCCTCCACCACGGTGGCTTCGTCGGTAAATTTTTCTTTAAAGTCAATCTGGAAGGCGGGCAGCAGAATCCTGCTGTGAAAAGTTTGTGGCGTTTGCACCAGCATCACTTTGTTGCGGTCATAAGCGTCATTGCCTTCTTCATTCAGCAGGCGTACGCTATCGCGGCTTGCAATAACGGGAATAGCTGTACCTGTCTCTACTGCTTTTTCATAACAGCGGTGAATCAGATCTTCCGTCAGCAGGCAGCGTACAGCATCGTGAACAAATACAATCGAATCTTTATCTACCAGCTTCAGCCCGTTTTTCACCGACTGAAACCGGGTATCGCCGCCGGTGGTGATGTGAATCCGGTTCTTGTCAAACCATGCATCAATAATCTCCTGCCCCATCGCTGTGTAATCTTGCGGCAACACAAGTATAATTTGCAAATCGCCGTAGGAATTCAGAAAAGTTTGCAGGGTGTAGTAGAGCACCGGCTTGCCATTTACCTGTATAAACTGCTTCGGAAGCCCTGTACCCATTCTTGTTCCGGTGCCGCCAGCAACAATGACTGCGATTTTCTTCATGTTGCAAATAACCATGATTTAAGGCAAATAAAAAACCCCGACTAAGTCGGGGCTATCCTATTGTTAATTAATTTCAGGCTTTTGACTTCTCCTCCTTTTTTTGTTTCATCGAAAACCTCAGTTTGCTGTTTTCCTTATCCAGGTCGGCTACCAGCACATCGCCCTGTTTTATCTGCATCGAAAGAATTTCTTCTGCCAGCGGATCTTCAAGATATTTCTGAATGGCGCGGTGCAGCGGCCGGGCGCCAAACTGCTGGTCGTAACCCTTATCGGCAATAAAGTTTTTCGCATCCTCCGTCAGCTCCAGGGTAAAACCAAGACTGCTGAGCCGCTTGGTTACACTCTTCATCAGGATATCAATGATCTGGAAGATATGATCCTTGGTAAGCGAGTTGAAAATAACCACATCATCAATCCGGTTGAGAAACTCAGGTGAGAAGGTGCGCTTCAGCGCTTTTTCAATCACGGCTTTATTGGTTTCATCCTGGCTCATTGATTTTGCTGCGGTAGCAAAACCCACTCCATCACCAAAATCTTTCAACTGGCGGACACCAATATTTGATGTCATGATGATCGTGCTGTTTTTAAAATCAACCTTTCTGCCCAGTCCATCGGTCAGTTGACCGTCATCCAGCACCTGCAGCAGGATATTGTAAATATCCGGGTGTGCCTTTTCAATTTCATCCAGCAGGATTACACTGTAAGGTTTGCGTCTTACTTTTTCAGTCAGCTGACCTCCTTCTTCATAACCTACATAGCCTGGCGGTGCACCAATTAAACGGCTCACTGTGAATTTTTCCATGTATTCGCTCATATCAATCCGGATGAGCGCATCTTCGCTGTCGAACATATAACGGGCCAATGCTCTTGCAAGCTCTGTTTTACCAACACCTGTGGGCCCCAGGAAAATGAAAGTACCTATCGGCTTCTTGGGATCTTTCAGACCCACACGGTTTCTTTGTATGGCCTTCACCACTTTCTGTATTGCTTCCTGCTGACCAATCACCATGCCCTGCATATCTTCGGCCATGTGGCGGAGTTTTTCCGTTTCTGCCTGCACCATTCTTTTCACCGGGATGCCCGTCATCATGCTCACCACTTCGGCAATCTCTTCTTCTCCTATTGGATATTTCTTATGCTTGCTTTCTTCTTCCCATTCTGCTTTTGCCCGCTCCAGTTCTTCGGCAAGGCGTTTTTCCGTATCACGCAATGAAGCAGCCTCCTCAAACTTCTGGCTTTTCACCACCCGGTTCTTTTCATTTTTCACATCCTCAATTTTCTTTTCCAGTTCCAGGATATTCGGCGGCACGTTTATGTTTTTCAAATGCACTCTTGCTCCCACTTCATCCATTACATCAATTGCTTTGTCCGGCAACAGCCTGTCAGTCATATAGCGGTCGCTCAGTTTTACACATGCATCAATGGCATCTTTGGAGTAAGCCACATTGTGATAATCCTCGTACTTGCTCTGGATGTTGGTAAGTATCTGAATGGTTTCATCCACCGTTGGCGGGTTCACCATCACTTTCTGGAAGCGGCGGTCAAGTGCTCCGTCTTTTTCAATATACATCCGGTATTCATCCAGCGTGGAAGCGCCGATACATTGTAGTTCGCCGCGGGCCAGTGCCGGTTTGAATATATTAGAAGCATCCAGCGAGCCGCTGGCGCCGCCGGCACCCACGATGGTATGAATTTCATCAATGAACAGAATCACATCGCGGTTTTTCTCCAGCTCATTCATGATGGCCTTCATTCTTTCTTCAAACTGCCCGCGGTATTTAGTACCTGCCACCAGTGCGGCCAGGTCGAGTGAAATGACACGCTTATCATAAAGCACCCTGCTGACTTTCCGCTGCACTATGCGCAGGGCCAGCCCCTCTACGATGGCTGTTTTTCCCACACCCGGCTCGCCAATAAGTATCGGGTTGTTTTTTTTGCGCCGGCTCAGAATCTGCGATACCCGTTCGATTTCCGTTTCTCTTCCCACTATCGGGTCTAGTGCTCCGGTTTCGGCCAGACGGGTTATGTCGCGGCCGAAATTATCCAGCACCGGTGTTTTGCTTTTGGTGGCGCCGGCTGCACCCTGGCGGCCTCCTTTCGATTGATACTTTTTTTCTTCATCAAAATCATCGTCCCCTTCATCAGAAAATTCGGCACGGGGCTCATTGCTTTTTACCATGCCCAGCTCATTGCGGAAAAGGTCGTAGTCCACGTCAAACTGATTTAAAATTTGTGTAGCGATGTTTTCTTTATTCTTTAAAATGGAAAGCATAAGATGTTCTGTTTCCACAGTAGGGCTTTTCAGCGCCTTTGCCTCCAGCACCGTCACACGTATCACTTTTTCTGCCTGCTTGGTGAGCGGAAGGCTATTGATGTTGGCAATGTTTTTTCCCGTCTTGTCTTTTACGGCCAGTTCAATTTCTTTGCGCAGTTCATAAAGGTCAACATTAAAGCTCTTCAGAATTTTTATAGCCGTATTCTCCCCTTCCCTTATCAGCCCAAGCAGCAGGTGCTCGGTGCCGATAAAATCATTTCCAAGCCTTAACGCCTCCTCCCTGCTGAACGAAATGATTTCCTTTACCTGTGTTGAAAAATTGTTGTCCATTTTTTGATAATTGCTTGTGACACAATAATAACAAATATTTTTGGATGCGGTTTCCTTTAAGTTATAAACGGATTGTTGATAAACTTAGTTGTACACCGGGTAAATTATAAGCCGCTGCTTGCAAGTTCCAAATATTTTTGTAAACCGAAAGTCGGCGGATTGTCCTCTAAAGAACTTTTTATGCTTGTCAAAACCGATACCAAAGAAAAATTCCATGTCATTACCTTGCCCGGCCCTGCATTACCTGCTGATATGGCAGCAGAACTCTCTGATTTGCTGCTTGCTTACCTGCAAAATGACGCTTCAGCGCCGGGCAAACCGCCCCGGAACATAGTGCTGAATCTGAAAGAGCTTCAATCGTTAGATGAGGCTGCGGCCGAAATGTTAGTTAAGCTACAGCAAATTTTTTATGAAACCAACGCTTCTTTTGTTATTTGCGAAATTCGAAAACCGGTGGAAGATTTTCTTGATTCTGTGAATCTTTTGGAACTTATGAATACCACCCCCACTGAAAGCGAAGCTGCTGATATTGTGCAGATGGAAGAGATTGAGAGGGAGTTGATGGACCCCCTGCCCCCTGAAGGGGGAACTTAGGACGAAGAGTCTTTTCCTTTTTGCAGAAACACAAAAGTTGAAATGAAAGTGAGGTTAATGTACGCGGAAGTAGAATTACTATTTTGACTTCCGTTGTGCCTGCCCGCTGACAAGCTTTGCTTCACCGGCGACACTTCAACTTTCTAGATTTCTACTTACCATACTTTGAAACCACGACAATCCAAAATCCGATCCCGGCAATTATCGGGACTAAAATCTAAAATCTTACATTCGTCTCATGCTCGCAGTCACAATCCTTGGCAACAACTCTGCCGTACCGGCTTTCGACCGCCACCCCACCAGCCAGGTAGTAACGCTTGACGGCATCAACTTCCTGGTAGATTGCGGCGAAGGCACCCAGATCCAGATGATAAAATATAAAATCCGCCGTGGCCGCATCTCGCATATTTTTATTTCGCATCTCCACGGCGATCATTATTTCGGCCTGGTAGGACTTATCAACAGCTTCGGGCTGCTCAATCACCAGCAGGACCTGCATGTGTTTGCTCCTTCGCCCCTGCAGGAAATTGTGGAGCTTCAACTGAAGATGGCCAGGACCACACTTCCATTTAATCTTTATTTTCATACCATCAGCAAAGAAGGCATCCTGGTGGATGACAGTAAATACGAAGTGAGGTGCTTCCCCACCAATCACCGCATCGAGTGTTATGGTTTTGTTTTCAGGGAAAAAAAGAAACCAAGAAAACTGGACCTGGAAAAGGTACAGGCGGCTGCCATCCCGGTTTCTTTTTATAAAAAACTGGAAGAAGGAATGGACTACAGCAGCCGTGAAGGAACGATAATAAAAAACAAAGATGTCACATTCGAAGCTCCCCCCGGAAAAACTTATGTTTTTTGCGCCGATACCAAATACGATGAAAACCTTTTGCCGCACATCCAGGACGCTGATATGATCTATCATGAGACCACCTACCTCGATAACTTAAGGGAAATGGCCGGCTTAAGATTTCATTCTACCAGCAGGCAAGCGGCCACTATTGCCAAAATAGCCAATGTGAAAAAGCTCCTTATCGGCCACTTCAGCAGCAAATACCATGAACTGGCTGAGTTTGAAAAAGAAGCAAGGGAGGTTTTTGAAAATACAGAGATTGCGATGGAGGGGGTGACGTACCAGGTGTGAAGTCAAAAGTAAAAATTATAAAGTCGAAAATTGTCAGCATTTATAATTTTGATTTTTCAATTATGAATTTATCTTACCACCCACTCATAAAACCCCGGAAACTCCATCCGCCACCTCGCTTCATTATGCTTGCCATCCGATCGGATAACCATTGTCATTTTTGATTTGGACACTTTTCGCATTTCATTAAATGCATTAATCGTCATCGGCACCATGGATTCTCCTTCAGCATCGCCGGCATAGAAATAGATCTTTGCATTTACTTTTTTGCCTCTCTTCTTTATATCATCAAATATTTTTGGCGCCACCCAAAATGCCGGCGAAAAAACTCCTGCTCCGCCGAATTTCTTTGGGTATTTTAATACGGCATAAAGCGAAATCAGCCCGCCCATGGAACTGCCGGCAACATAAGTGTTGCTACGGTCTTTGAGGCTGCGGTAGTTTTTGTCAATAAAAGGCTTCAGTGTTTTTACCAAAAAGTCAACATAGCTGCCGCCTTCGCCTTTGTTGGAAGAGTAACTGGCGGCAATGCCGGAAAGGGAAAAATCGTATGGGCAGTATTCATTCAGTCGTTTATCACCGCCGTTGTCAATCCCCACCACAATGCATTCTCTTGTTTTCAATCCAAGCGTATCCAGTGCCTCGTCCACGCCCCACTCGCCGGAAAAAGAAGTGGCATCATCAAATACATTTTGCCCGTCATGCATGTACAATACCGGATATTTTTTATTTGAGCTATTATATGCTGGCGGCAGATACACCCAAATTCTTCTTGTCCTGTTTAGCTCGGGAATAAAGAAAGCCGTATCAATTATACTTACATTCTTATTCGCTGTGCTTTTCTTTGGTAAACTTGATGAAGTTAACAGATCTTTCCAACCACCAATAGTAATTTCAATTGTTGCATCAGCATCTACTTTCAAACTCCTGTTGCCAATATCTTTCCCTTCACCGGTACATTCCACTTTATCCCAACCACCCCTCGTTATTTTATATTCATAAGAACCATTGTTCAGGGAGAACTCAATAAAATATCCTTTATCATCTTTCTGAAACTTATAATTATTATGTTGCGGATTCCATCCGTTAAAATTACCAGCGATATACAGGGAACTATTTTCCGGGTTATTTGCCGGTAAAGAATTTATTTCGATCCTGACCCTGAACTGGGTTAAAACTGACAAAGAGAAAAGCAATCCAATAAGCAGGAAACTGATTTTTCTGAACATGGTTCAAAGTAAATGTTTTTTGATGAGATATGCGCAGGATGTGATGTGATGTAACTCACGTTCATGAGAATAAGAAAGAGTATCTTCACCAATTATGGTGGTCGTTTTACAGATTTTTTTTGTACTGGCATTGATCATTGTTATAATCCTGTTTGTATTCAGGATAAATAAAGTAAAGACAACCAGTCGCCTGCCGGAAAATTACAAAGGGATACTTACCGATTACATAAAGTTTTATCGCCAGCTTGATGAAGAAGGAAAAGAAAAATTTGAAAAAAGAGCAGACCATTTTTTATCTGCAGTGAAAATTACCGGGGTAAATGCCATGGTGGAAGATATTGACCGGCTGTTAATTGCTGCCGGAGCCATTATTCCCGTTTATGCTATTTCCGACTGGCAATATATAAACCTGCATGAAGTATTGGTGTATCCCGGCACATTTAATCTTGATTTTGACCAGGCGGGTTCTGACCGTACGGTGACAGGCATGGTAGGTACCGGTGCTATGCAATATGTGATGATCATAACCAAATGGGAATTAAGACAAGGCTTTATTGATAACCATACTACACGCAATACCGCTATTCATGAGTTTGTACATTTAATAGACAAAATGGACGGAACAATGGATGGTGTCCCCGAAATTATTTTGGAGAAAAAATATGTACCGCAATGGAAGCGGATGATGGAATCAACGATCCGGCAAATG
>CAZDUO010000066.1:0-15794 GCA_964508655.1 uncultured Chitinophaga sp.
GCGCCTGCCTTCAACCTGGCCGGCGGCATTTCGCTGCATTTTAATTTCAAATAAATTTTTTGTTGAAAATTATTTTTAGGTAATCAGATTTCTCACTTATACATTTGCAGCCGATTTGGTTCTTTGATGGATTTATTGTGTACTTAGCTACGATACCCTGATTCAACTTCCGTTGCCCCGAACGTTCGGGGCTCCGTTCAGGGTTCCGTTTGCTATGCAGCAATAAAATCATCTGATTAAAAGGGAAGTCCGGTGCCCTGCCTTCGTTACTCTATCCGCCAGAGTCATTTATGCCGGCGGAAACTTCGGCGGGCAGGAATTCCGGCGCTATCCCCGTAGCTGTAAGGCCGATGAGTAATGAATGATGAGTGTTTGACTCATCACTGATCACTCATCACTCATTATGCTGAATGTTTATACCACTGTTGATATAAGTTAATAGCTGAGTCAACGGGAAGGTGTTCAGCAAAAAGCCAAGCCAGAAGACCTGCCAGATCACAAACAACATTTAATGCTTTCGGGTGAAAAGCTGAAATGTAAAAGTCGAAGGACGTTTATATTTCTTACTCTTTTTATTTTCCGGAAGCAGTCACAAAAAAAATTTTTGCAATGAAAAAGAATTTTCTTTTTGTGGCTGCTGCATTCTTCAGCAGTCAGCTACAGGCGCAAGACACTACCAGCACAAAACAATTAGATGAAGTAAGTGTAACGGCCACTAAAACAGAATTAAGGCAGTCGCAAACAGGCAAGGTGGTAGCAGTAATTAACCAGGAAATGCTGCAGCGCAATGCCGGCAAAACAATCACTGAAATTTTAAATTATCAAAGCGGCATTTTTATTAATGGCGCCAACAATGCCTTAGGCACCAATCAGGATGTATATTTTCGGGGAGCGGGCACAGGCAATGTATTGATTTTATTAGACGGCGCACCGGTTGGCGATGCATCGCAAATCAATAATTCTTTTGATTTAAACAACCTGAATACAGCGCAAATTGAACGGATAGAAATTTTAAAAGGTGCACAAAGCACCCTCTGGGGCAGCGATGCCGTAGCCGGGGTTATAAACATTATAACCAAAAAAGCAGGTAACAAAAAAGTAAGCCCCCATGCAGGGCTGGCATTTGGAAGCTATAATACCATCCGTCTGAATGCAGGTATAAACGGTATGCTGGATAAGTTTTCTTACAACGTAAATTACGGCTACACCGATAGCAAAGGTTTTTCCGCAGCGTATGACAGTACCGGAACAAAGAACTTTGATAAAGACGGCTATAAACAAAACAACCTGCTTACCGCAATTGGTTATCCGTTTTCCAAAAGGTTTTCTGCAAAATATACGGCTAACTACAGCCAATACACCGCAGGTATTGATGCCGGGGCTTTTAAAGATGATAAAGATTATACGTTAGACAACAAGAACTTCACTAACGGGCTGGGCCTGCATTACAAAACAGATAAGCTAAACTTGCATTTGGTTCAAACCCTTACTACTGCCAAGCGTTTGCTTAAGGATGATAGTTCGCATGTTGGCGGCTTTGCCAAATGGGCAGAAGGTGTTTACAAAGGCTATACCAACGTTACTGATTTGTATGGCAAATTCCGGCTTTCAAAACAATTTTCCCTTGTTGCAGGCGCACAGTATTTATTTCAAAATACTGAGCAATCCTATAAAAGTATCAGCTCATTTGGCCCTTATAATAGTGTACCGCTGGGTAAAGACAGTACCAAAGCCGGCAACTTTTCGGCCTACGCATCACTGTTATTGCTCAATGCAAATGGCTTTAACGCAGAAGCCGGCCTTCGGCTAAATAACCACAGCATTTACGGAGCTAATGCTACTTATACATTTAACCCATCTTATAATATTGATGAAAACACAAGGGTGTTTGTAAACGTCAGCAGCGGTTACAAAGTACCTTCGCTTTACCAGTTATACAGTGAGTATGGTAATAAAGATTTAAAGCCTGAAGAAAGTAATAACTACGAATTGGGGGTACAAACTTTCAGCAACAACAAACAAAACTCATTCCGCATTACCGGTTTTAAAAGAGATATTAAAAACCTCATTATATTTTATACCGACCCCGGTTGGAACAGTTACTATATTAACCGGGATGAACAGCATGACTACGGGTTTGAATTAGAAAGCAGTATTGCCCTTGGCAAAAAAGGCAACTGGACCAACAATTTTACTTATGTAGATGGGGAAGGAAAGAACGGTAATGTAAAAGTTAAAAACTTATACCGCCGGCCCAACTTTACATTAAACAGCGTACTTACGCTGCAACCGGCAAAAGGGTTAACCCTGATGCCTTCTTTTCGTTTTGTAGGTACCAGACTAAAGGGACAGTATGATGCCGGCCCGGCGCAGATGCCACAGTACTATACAATAGATTTCTATGCCGGGTATGAATTCGCAAAACATTTCAGGGCATTTATTGATTTACGCAACCTAACCAACCAGCAATACTTTGATGTGGTGGGCTATAACAGCAGAAAGTTTAATGTAATGACAGGAATACATTTCTCCCTATAATTTTTCAAACCCGGCAGTGTAAAGCTGCCGGGTTCATTTATAAAATAAATTGATATGGCAATCCAAAAAATTAATCCCCGATTTGCAGTACTGGCTTTGTTTATGATTGTGGCAGCAGCTATGCGTATTCCTAATGCAGCGCAGTTAACACCGTGGAGCAATTTTACCCCTATCGGGGCCATGGGCTTGTTTGGCGGCGCTTACTTTACCAAAGCATGGAAGGCCTTTGCATTTCCGTTGCTTACATTGTTTGTAAGCGATTTAATTATCCAGGCATTTGTTTATGATGGCAAATACGGTATTATGTATGGCAGCTGGTATTGGGTGTACGGTGGCTTTTGCGTAATTGTTTTGTTTGGTAAGTGGCTACTAAAAAAAGTGAATGTAAAAAATGTAGCGCTTACAGGAGTGGCTGCAACATTGACTTACTGGTTAATAGTTGATTTTGGCGTTTTTCTTTTTGGCTGCACCGATATTACCACGGGACAAACGATGGACCATAGTTTTAACAGTTTAATTAAATGTTATGCACAGGGCGCTCCATTTATGAAAAACTTTCTGATAGGTACGTTAGTTTATAGCGGTTTAATGTTTGGCGCTTTTGAATGGATGAAGCAGAAAACCCCTCGACTGCAAACTGCATAAGATAATAGATGTAAATCTTTATCGCTTGTTATGAAAGCCTGTACCTTCCTTCCGGCTGCTACACAAATGATTTACGATATGGGCTTGCAGCATTTGCTGCATGGCGTTACGTTTGAATGCCCGCCACAGGCATTAGCTGAAAAGCAAAAAGTAGTACGCTGCGTAATGGAAGGCAAAAATTACAGCAGCGCTGAAATTGACAAAATATTTTCTGCCAGCAAGGCACAAGGTAAGAGTTTGTATTATGTAGAGGAAGAACTGCTGCAGCAAATACAGCCCGATATTATTTTTACACAAGATACCTGTGAGGTTTGCCAGATAGACACAAAATGCACGGCAGCGGCTGTTGCTAAATTAGCCGAACGGCCACAAATTATTCCGCTTACGCCAAACAATTTGCAGGATGTATATCAAACTGCCATTACCATTGCCACAGCATTAGGGCAGGAAGAGGCAGCATATAAATATCTATCTTCTTTACAAAAAAGAACTGTTACAATTTTAGATACACTTCGTCAGCATCAAATGCCTTTAAAAAGAGTAATGCTGATGGAATGGATAGAACCCATTTATAATTGCGGCCACTGGATACCTTTTCAAATAGCACAGGCTGGTGGTATTGATATGCTGAGTAACCCTGCTGGCGACAGTATTGTAACGCCGTGGGAGAAGATTGTAAAGTATAATCCGGAAGTATTGGTGATTGCTCCCTGCGGTTTTCATATTGAAAGAGCAAAAGAAGAAATGCACCTGCTTACACAAAAAGATAATTGGATTACTATCGAAGCAGTAAAAACAAAACAAGTCTATTTGGCCGACTTTGATTTGTTTACCCAACCTTCAGCTTCTACATTGGTTGACGGGATAGAATTGCTGGCAGCATTATTTCACCCTTCGTTATTTGCTGTCCCATCACATTTGCAAAATAAAACTGCCGTATTTAGTAAAATACCAACGTATGTGTAAGCATGAAGAAAAAAAATGCATCCGGTGCGGCGGTTATTTTGAATGTAAAGTAGGCGACGTAATACATTGCCAGTGCTATGGAATAGAATTATCGGCGGCTGAAGAAGCCTTCATTGCCCAATATTATGATGATTGTCTTTGCCGTAATTGCCTGCTGCAACTGAAGCAGCGTTATCATTTGTTTGTGGAACAGAAAATATTTTATGGCCAGCGGTAATGAAATTATTTTGATAACCGGAGGGGCCAGAAGCGGTAAGAGCAGCTATGCACAAAGCAGGGCTTTGCCGCTAAGCAATCATCCTGTTTATGTAGCCACCGCCAAGAACTGGGGCGGCGATTTTGAAGGAAGAATAAAACGACATCAGCAAAACCGGGATGAAAGATGGACAAACTATGAAGAACAACTTTATGTAGCAAGGCTGCCGCTGGAAAACAAAGTGGTAATAATTGACTGTGTAACACTCTGGCTTACTAATTTTTTTATTGATACCAGAAATGATATAGACGCTTCGCTTGTTTTATTTAAAGAACAAATAGACACATTACATAAAATGCCGGGAACATTTATCATCATCAGTAATGAAATTGGGATGGGTGTACATGCTGAAACTGAAATAGGCCGAAAATTTACCGACCTGCAGGGCTGGGCGAACCAATATGTGGCTGCAAAAGCAAACGAAGTAATATTTATGATAAGCGGCCTACCCCTAAAAGTAAAATAATGAAAAGAGAACCCATCATATTATCCTGGAGTGGTGGTAAAGACAGTTCTTACACATTGCATCAACTGTTGAATGATAAAAGATATGAAGTTAAATACCTGCTCAGCACCATCAATGGCAATTACAAACGACTGAGTATGCACGGCGTAAGAGAAGAGTTGATAGAAGCACAGGCAAACAGCATTGGCATTCCCCTGCTAAAAGTGTATGTGTATGAAGCAGACAATGCGGAGTATGAGCGGCAGATGAATGAAATATTACTAAAAGTGAAGGCAGAAGGAATAAACACTGTTGCCTTTGGAGATATTTTTTTAGAAGACCTCCGGCAGTACAGGGAAGATAAAATGAAATCCATCGGCATGCATTGCATTTTCCCCATTTGGAAAATAGATACCCAATGGCTGGTGAATGATTTTATTGAAAAGGGATTTAAAACCATCACCTGTTGCATCAATGATGGCTATTTAGATGAAAGCTGGTGCGGAAGGATAATTGACCCCGCATTTGTTGCAGAACTGCCGCCCACAGTTGACCCCTGCGGTGAAAACGGGGAGTTTCATAGCTTTTGTTATGAGGCGCCCATCTTTAGACAAAAAATAAATACCAGCACCGGAGAAAAAACATACAAAGCCCTGCAGCTAAAAACCAATGACCATCCCACACCCATTGCAGATGTGGGCACAAAGGGTTTTTGGTATTGCGATTTATTCCTCCAATCTTAATTTTTTTATAGTGGAAACAGCTATATCAACATTAGTAAAAGAACTGCAGCATAAAATTGATTTTAAAACCAAACCTATCGGCGCATTGGGCCGGCTGGAAGAAATGGCTTTGCAGATTGGGCAAATACAAAACAGCTTATCCCCTCAAATCAATAAACCGCATATTGTAGTATTTGCCGCCGACCATGGTATAGCGGCCACAGGTTTGGTGAATCCCTATCCACAGGCCGTTACCGCACAAATGGTATTAAACTTTTTGAATGGCGGCGCTGCCATCAATGTTTTTTGCAGGCAAAATAATATTGAATTGATAGTAGTGGATAGCGGGGTCAATTATGAATTTGATGATATCGCTGCTTCCAGGAAATTTATAACAGCTAAGATAGGGCATGGCACTAAAAACTATTTAGAGGAAGAAGCAATGACAGAAAGGGAGGCCCTGTTTGCCATTGAAAAAGGAAAAGAAATTGTTCAAACAATTGCAGCTAAGGGTTGTAATACCATTGGCTTTGGCGAAATGGGAATAAGTAATACATCATCGGCTGCATTAATAATGAGCAGCATTGTGCAACTGGGTATAGAAGAATGTACAGGAAGAGGAACCGGCGTAAATGATGAACAGTTGGCAATGAAAATTGGTACATTAAGCAAAGTATATAAACGGCACCAGCTAAATACTTTAAATGACAAGCCAATAGAACTGTTACAAAAAGTTGGTGGTTTTGAAACAGGTATGATGGCGGGTGCATACCTTGAAGCCGCCAAACAGAAAATGATTATTGTGGTGGATGGTTTTATTGCAACTGCCGCATTACTTATTGCCAGTAAAATACGGCCATCTGTTTTAGCGAATTGCCTGTTTGCCCACACCAGCGGAGAACAAGGCCATGAAAAAATGTTACAGTATTTAAAAGCTAAACCTTTATTACAACTGCAAATGCGTTTGGGTGAAGGTACAGGCGCAGCCATAGCCATACCTGTCATCCAAAGCGCTGTAAATTTTTTAAATGAAATGGCAAGTTTTGAAACAGCCGGTGTAAGTAATAAAATGTAAATATATGAAGCATAAAATAAACGCCGCCTTTCAGTTTGTGCCGCTTGCAAATAAAACAAAATCATTTGCCCTTATAGACCGGGTGATAGAGTTGATTAAAGACAGCAGACTTGAATATGAAGTTACTCCATTCAATACAGTAGTAAATGGCAGCATGAAACAGGTAATGAAATTGGCAGATAAAATTTATACTGTTTGTAATAAACAGTTTGCCGATGGCGACTACCTATTAAATATTCAAATACATTTTACCAACAGGAACAACTGCATTTTTAAAGACAAGTTGAAAGCTAAAAGCACCAGGGCTTAATGAAAAGGGAACTGCAAATATTTTTAACTGCCATTATGTTCTACACCCGCATCCCGGTGCCGCGGTGGGTAAACCATGATGCGGAATATGTAAACAAGGCTACTAAATATTTCCCGCTGATTGGGTGGATAGGGGGCGGGGCAGCCGCATTGGTGTTTATGGGAGCACATTATCTTTTCAATCATTCTATCGCTATTTTACTTTCCATGATAGCCTCCGTGTTGTTGACGGGTGCATTTCACGAAGATGGTTTTGCCGATGTATGCGATGGCTTTGGCGGCGGATGGACAAAAGAAAAGATTCTGCTGATAATGAAAGACAGCCGCATCGGCGCCTATGGCGTTATTGGCATTTGCTGTATTTTGCTGCTGAAATTCGCCCTGCTCTTGTCCCTGCCGGTGCCGGATATGTGGAAAATGTTAATTGCCGCACATAGCTTTTCACGGCTATGTAGTGTATTCATGATAACCACCAGCAGCTATGTAAGGGAAAATGATGACGCCAAAGCAAAACCACTGGCAAAAAAAATTACACCTGCAGAAATTATTCCCGCGGCTATTTTGGGGTTAGTGCCATTGTTATTGTTCAACACACTTAACATTTTACTGGTTTTACTGTTACCACTGGCAGGCTGTTTTTATCTGCGCTGGTATTTTCATAAATGTATTGGCGGCTACACCGGCGACTGCCTCGGTGCGCTGCAACAGGTAACGGAAGTTCTGTTTTATTTAAGCATCATTGCCGTATGGAAATTTTTCTGATACGCCATACCACCCCGCTGGTGGAAAAGGGAACCTGTTATGGCCAGTCCGACCTGGAAACAGCAGATAGCTTTCACATAGAAGCAGCGCTAATAAAAAACTATATTCCTTCCACTGTGGATGCAGTTTATTCCAGCCCGCTGAAGCGGTGCAGCAGGCTGGCAAAAAAATTATTTCCTGCTCATACTATTTCCTATCACCCTGAGTTGAAAGAAATTCACTGTGGCGAATGGGAGTTGAAGAAATGGGACGAAATACCAGCGGAACCCTTGCAAACCTGGATGGCAGATTATGTAAATATCCGTATGCCCGGTGGCGAAAGCTATCTTGACTTATTTAAACGATCAACAGATTTTCTGAAGACAATTATTTCAGCCAGGCAAAATGCCGCTGTAATTACCCATGGGGGTGTAATCAGAAGTATGCTTTCCCATATTACCGACACACCACTGGTGCAATCCTTTGAGAAATTCCTGATTGAATATGGTTGCGTAATAAAACTCGGCTTACAGAATGGACTATTTTATTCCACCGTGCTTTATAATATTAAAAATACATTGGGGGTAGTACCATCCCCCGCCTCATTTATATGCAGTCGGTATGGCAGGTATGGTAAAGAATGCCGGGTGTTATTTTCCGTATTAACCTGCATATTTCATTTGCAATAAATACATTTGCATCTGTTGTATAGGCTCCCGTACCTTTAAAGCAGATTATTATGCAAACACGGCTTGAAGAGTTGCTTACGGTCACTTTTACTTTATTTGCCATCATTGATATCATCGGGTCGGTGCCAATCCTGATTTCGCTGAAAGAAAAAACCGGCGGCATCCGGGAATTCAGGGCAACGCTGATCTCGGGCGGGCTGATGATTCTTTTTCTTTTTGGCGGCGAACCATTTTTGAATATGCTCGGGTTGGATAAACGTTCTTTTGCTGTAGGGGGTTCCATCGTCATTTTTATATTAGGGCTGGAGATGGTGCTGGGTCTCGAGTTTTTTAAAAGCGAAAAAGAACCCAAAGCCAGCACAGTAGTGCCGATTGCTTTTCCGCTGATTGCCGGCTCGGGTACGCTGACAACCATCATGTCGCTGAAGGCCAACTATAGCGAAACCACCATCCTGGTAGCCATATTGCTGAACCTGGTGATAGTTTTTGTGGTGTTAAAGTCATTGAATTTCATTGCCCGCCTGCTGGGCGCTGCCGGGTTGATAGCCGTGCGAAAATTTTTTGGCGTAATATTGCTGGCCATTGCAGTAAAGATTTTCGCAACAAATGCACATGGATTGATTAAATAACAAAAATTAAATCCCAAATTCCAAGTGGTGTTCGCGGGTTCAAATGTGGCCATGGAATTTGGAATTTTTTCTTTCGAATTTTACATTCTGGTCTCGTAGTACAACGGATAGTACGCAGGTCTCCGGAACCTGATATCCCAGTTCGATTCTGGGCGAGACTACAAAAAAGCAGCGGGATTCGCTGCTTTTTTATTCTTTATAACCAGCCCATTCAGATTTCAGGAAATTTTTTGTGTAGCCATGCAGTGTTTCCTCTTGTTGCCGGAAAAAATTTTAATAGTAAATTGCCATTCTGTTTTTTTCGATTAAAAAAACCTGGTATGACCATGCGTATAGTAGTAATGCTGTTGTTAATTGCCTCCGTTACTCTCGTTTCCTTTGTGCAGGACAAAAAGCTTGCTGAAAGCATTAAACGGGGCGAGGAGGTATATCTGTTAAATTGCATGAACTGCCATATGATGAATGGCGAAGGACAGCCGGGTTTGTACCCGCCGCTGGCCAAAGCGGATTATATGAAAAAAGCTACGGAGAAAAAACTGATTGAAATAATCCTGAAAGGACAAAATGAAGAAATAACGGTGAATGGCAAAAAGTACAATGTGCTGATGCCACCGCAACCTTACCTTACTGATGAACAGATAGCCGATGTGCTGAACTATACCCGCAATGCATGGGGAAATAAAATTAAAGGCACCATCACTGCCGCACAGGTAAAAGCGGAGAGAAAATAGCTTTCGCCCCCCGCTTTTTCGTTTATTTCTTTTATCCGTTGTTATACTTCCGCCAGGTTAAACGGTAGTTTCCTGATTCGTTTCCCGGTCAAATCAAAAATGGCATTGCATAAGGCGGGCGCAAAAGGTGGCAGTCCGGGCTCGCCTACTCCGCCGGGCTTTTCATCATTTTCCATAATGTGCACTTCTATTTCCGGCGTGTCGCTGATGCGTGGCATACGGTACTGGTGAAAATTTGTTTCCACTGCCTTTCCATCGGCAAAATGAGTTTCATGCACGGTGGCAGCGCCCAATGCCATCACAATGCTTCCTTCCACCTGCGCACGGATGGTATCGGGGTTTACATACCAGCCGCAATCCATTACCGCCCATACTTTATCTATTTTCAGTTTATTGTCTCTCTTCGAAACTTTCACCACCTGCCCCACAATGCTCCTGAAGCATTCGGTAATGGCTGCACCATAACCCTCGTTCTTGCCTTTTGAATCCCACCCGCTCACTTCACGCAATTTTTCAGCCAGCAGGCGATATCGCTCATCCGAAAAATGATTCATGCGAAATTCCAGCGGGTCTTTTGCTGCAGTAGTGGCCAACTCATCCATAAAACTTTCGTAAGCAAACCCGTTGGTGGATGAATACACCGAGCGCCACCACATCACCGGTATGGGCGATTCGGTAGGTATGTCGGCAAAGCTGTAATGCGGAAGACTTTGAAAGTATGTTTCCAGAAAACCCTCGGTGGTGCTATCGTTGTAAGCGCTTTTATCCGGGTTGGGCGACCATTGATGATTCATGTTCTGCGCCGCCATCTTTGCAGCAAATGCACTGATTCTTCCGTTGTTCAGCACGGCCTTGCACTCATAAACGGCGCCGGGCCGGAATGGGCCCTGCGTCATATCATCTTCTCTTGTCCATACCACCTGCACGGGTGCATTGATTTCTTTTGAAATTAATGCCGCCTCTGTTGTATAATCCATAAACGCTTTTCGGCCAAAACCGCCGCCGAGGAATGTCATGTTTACCGTCACATTTTCGGCAGGAAGATTAAACCGCTGCATCAAATCACTCTGTATCCAGTCAGGCGCCTGGATGGGTCCCCATACTTCAAGTTGGTTATCATGAAAATGAGCTGTGCAGGTAAGCGGCTCCATGCAGCTGTGACTTTCGTAAGGCGTTTCATAAATGGCTTCAATTACTTTATCCTTTCCTGCTTTTTCAAACACGGCATTTACATTACCGCCTGTGCGTTGTGACAGGCCGGGTTTGTTCAGGTCTTCTTTCATCCGTGCATAAAGCTGCTCTGTGCTCACATGTTCAAAACCCGAATCATCCCATTCCACTTTCAGCAGCTTTCTTGCTTCCATTGCCCCCCACAAAGTATCGGCTATTACCGCCACACCTTCTCTTGTGGATGCGAATACCGGCATCTTCACTGTGATAACATGTTTAACGCCGGCAATTTTCTTTGCAGCCGTATCATCAAAACTTTTCACTTTGCCATGAAAACGCGGATTGCGTTCCACCACGGCATACAGCATACCCGGAAGTTTTTTATCAAGGCCGAATTCTGCTTTGCCGTTTACTTTCATTGGTGTATCGGGCCGGGGCACGGGCTTACCCACTATTTTATAATTGTGTCTTTCTTTCAGCTTCACGTTTTTTGGCGGGGTCAGTTTGGCTGCCTCTTCCACCAGCTCACCATAACCAAATTTTTTATTCGTGTGGCGATGAATGACTTCGCCGTTTTCGGCAAAACATTCATCTTTGTTCACACCCCATTTTTTTGCAGCGGCTTCAATCAGCATTTCCCTTGCCGTGGCGCCGGTACGCAACAGTGTTTTGTAGGCGCCGCGTACTGTGGAGCTGCCGCCGGTAAGCTGGCTGCCGTATTTACCTTGATGGCCGGGAGCAAAAAGAATTTTTATTTTTTCAAGACTCACTTCCAGTTCTTCGGCAATCATCTGTGGCACGGCCTGGAAAGAGCCCTGGCCCATTTCCGAACGGTGATTCAGCACTGTCACATTTCCTGCTTTGTCAATGGATATCCATGCAGTGAGTTCGATACCCATTTCATCCGCAGCCGATGCAGTCAGAATTTTTTCAGCGCCTTTGGCAAGTGCAGGAAAATAAAAACCGATGGTAAGCGCAGCGCCTGACATAGCGGTCATACGCAGAAAATATTTTCTCGATATGGTTTTTTCTTTCGTGTTCATGATAATAAATTTTTATCTGGATGATTGGGCCATCATTTGTGCGGCAGTTTTAATTGCTTTGCGGATGCGGGGATATGTGCCACAGCGGCAGAGATGTCCCTGCATGGCGATATCAATATCCTGGTCAGATGGATTGGGCGTTCGTTTCAGCAGCGCGGTGGCCGCCATTATCTGCCCGCTCTGGCAATAGCCGCATTGCGGTACCTGTTCCCGAATCCATGCCTGCTGCACCGGGTGAGTGTTGTCTTCAGATAGACCCTCGATGGTGATAACAGGCTGTTTACCTACAGCCGATACAGGCAGCGAGCAGGAACGTACCGGGTTGCCATTGAGCAGCACAGTGCAGGCGCCGCACTGGGCAATGCCGCAGCCATACCTGGTACCATGCAGGTGCACCAGCTCCCGGATGGTCCAGAGCAGCGGCATTTTTGCGTCGGCTTCTACTTTATATGTTTTTCCGTTGATGTTGAGGTTGTAAACAGGCATAAAATGAAGATTTAAAAAGGGAGAGTTAAGGTACTGAAATATTTTATTGTGTTGTAGAAATTTCTTTGAGTGGCAGGATTACAATCCTTACCCATAAGAATTTCATGCAGTATATAGACAAGGATGATACAGGTTGCCGGAAAGGATTCTAAAGAACTGCTGTTAGCGAACGGCAAACCAGGTTGATAAACATCTGATAGGAAAAATATTTTTTAAGAGGTTAGAATAAAATTTTTCAAGTAATAAGAAAAAACATAATTCACCCCACCAGCATACTCAATACCATCACTCCCAGCAATCCCAGGATTGAAATAATAGTTTCCATCATCGTCCACGAAAGAAATGTTTGCTTCAGGGAAATTCTGAAAAATTCTTTGAACATCCAGAAACCCGAGTCGTTGATATGCGAACCGAATACACTGCCTGTGCCTACGGCCAGCACTAATAATTCAGGTGATACGCTGCCGCTGGCAAGCAAAGGAGAAACAATACCTGCTGCCGTAATGCCGGCCACGGTTGCAGAACCAATGGCCACCCGCAATAAGGCAGTGACCAGCCAGGCAAATACCAGCGGGTGAATGCTCCATTCTTTACTGAAAGAAGTGATGTAGGACCCCGTGCCACTGTCAACCAGCACCTGCTTAAAAACACCGCCGGCGGTAATAATAAGTAAAATGACAGCCACGCCGACAATCCCTTCATTCAGCCACAGCATCATCAGCTGCATGTTTTTTCCTTTGCGTATGCCAAGAAAATAAACCGCCAGCAGCACAGCGAGGAGCAAAGCAACAGTGGCATCGCCGGTAAACAGTATGATTTTTTTAAAAAGCGAATCAGAAGGGAAAAAACTATTGGCAACTACCGCCAGGGCAATCAGTAAAACCGGCAGCAGTGCCAGGATAAAACTTTCAAGTATTCCAGGCAAATCCTTTTTCTCTGTTTCCGTGTTTTCCTGCATTGGCACATCCACATTCATTTTTTTCAGCACACGGCCCAGCAGTGGCCCGGCAATGATAACTACCGGTACTGAAATTACCAGTCCGTACATAAGTGTTTTACCCAAATCGGCTTTGAAAGCGCCTAATAAAAACATAGGCCCGGGATGCGGCGGCAGAAAACAATGTGTGGTGCTGAGGCTGGCCGCCATGGGTATGGCGATATATAATAATGGTAACCCCGCTGTGCGTGCAATGGAAAAAACGAGCGGAACAAGAATGACAAACCCGGCATTATAAAAAAGCGGAATGCCTACCAGGAAACCGGTGAGCAGCACCGCCCACTGAATATTTTTTATACCGAAGGAATGAATCAGCGTGTTGGCAATTTGCTTAGCCGCACCACTGAGCTCCAGGATTTTTCCAAGCACGGCGCCGAGGCAGATAATCAGCGCCACATCACCCAGTGTATTGCCTACGCCTGCCTTTACCGAATTCAATATTGCCTGCGGCTGCATACCAAAGGCAAGCCCGGCCAGTACGGCTACAATAAGCAATGAAAGAAAAGGGCTGAGCTTTCGTGTGGTTAAAAAAATCTGCAGACCGATAGCCAGCAGAATGATGAGCAGTTGCATAATGCAGTTTTGTTTTTTTTATTCCCATGCTCCCCTTCAGGGGTGGGGGTTTATCTTCAGCCGCAGCACATACATGTCGTTGGTAATGTAAATCGTTTTTTCATCCGGCGACAGGGCACAGTTGGAAGCAGGGTTATCCAGCCTGAGCCTGCCCAGTAATTTTCCATCGCTGTTGAAAATAAACAATCCGCCCGGGCCTGTAGCGAACACGTTTCCTTTTTTGTCAATCTTCAACCCGTCAGGCAAACCAATTTCTCCTTTACTTAGTTCTGCTGCAGCGCTGTAAAACACTTTTCCGTTTACCAGCGAATCGCCCAGCACATCATACATATACCAGTTGGGTTTGGCAGGGTCGGAGCAGGCAATGATAAGTTGTTTTTCTCCCGGTAAAAAAGCAAGCCCGTTGGGTCTTGTGATGGAATCAACCAGCAGCACCAGTTCGCCATTGGTTTTTACTTTATACACCCCGTTAAATGGCAATTCTTTTTCCGGGTCGTTGTCGCTTTGAGTTTCGAGGCCATAAGGGGGATCGGTAAAAAATAATTCACCGGCGCTGTTGTACACTGCATCATTCGGACTGTTCAGTCTTTTACCATTGTACTTATCAGCAAGCGTAATAAATCTTGGCGCCGGCTTATCCAGCGGTGTGTCCATACGTGCCATTCGGCGGTCGCCATGCTGGCAGAGAACAAGATACCCGTCTTTGTCAAGAATTAATCCGTTGCTGCCCAGTTCACCGCTGCGTTTTGCAGTATCAGTATAACCGGAGGGAGTCAGATAAATTTCTTTACCCTTTTCTTCCGTCCATTTATAAATGATATTGGTAGGAATATCGGAGAACAAAAGCATCCTGTGCTGCTCCACCCGCAGCGGCCCTTCGCTCCAGTCAAATCCTTCGGCAATGATTTCCGCCGGGGCGCCGGCAGAAATTATGGAGTCCAGCGCTGCGTCATATTTTTCCAAATATCCTGTTTTTTGATACACAGTATTTTCTTTTTTACCCGGTGAATTACAGTTTTGTCCAAGTACAGTTATAGTAAATAAGATTACAACAATATACTTCATGAAAAATCAATTTACATCAGGAAATTTTTTCTCACAGATTACACGGATGTACACAGAAAATCCGGGACACTTCAAAAAATCTGCAAGCCGGTTAGTACTGCAAGGCCCACGTCAACAAATTTTCATACAACCAGGTTATAAATGTAAACAATCATTGCCAAAGATGCCCGGCGGTAAGAATGGTCATAGCCCATTGCCTGTTATCCGAATTCTTTCTACCTTTCTGCCTCACTCAAAAAAACATTATATGCAGATACCCACAACCAAGCCTTCCACTTTTTTGATTTTCCCCTGGGGTTTATTGTCAATTGTACTTGTACTTGGCCTTAACCTGGTGCTGGATAATGAATGGTTCAATAAAAACTGGAGCTGGATAGCCATCGTGCTCATCATCCCGGCTGCTATTCTTGAAAATTTCAAAGTGGGGTATTCCACCATGCGCATCATGTTTTTGAAAGTGGTGTTCTCCCTGCTTTCATTCCTCATTGCGGGCATGGCATTTGGTTCAGCGCTGACGGGTTATCATGTTGCCACGTTTCAGAAAATTGGAGATGTCAAAGCCATCCACCTGCCCTGGTATGTGGTGCTGGCTTTGGCTGTGTTGCTGCTGATACAGGTGGCCCAGTTATTCAGCATGCTGAAAGCGGTAAAAAGAGAGTTTATGCAGATGGACCCGGATCAATAAAACCCTAACCCCCACCCCTAAAGGGGCAT
>CAZDUO010000066.1:15894-22119 GCA_964508655.1 uncultured Chitinophaga sp.
ACCGGCAGCGAGGAAAAGATTTTTAATTCTTCAGCAAGGGTACTTTCATTGTCAAGAAAACGCAGCATGTGTGCCGGTTTGTTTTTCCGGATGATGGGTGTAAAGATTTCGGGCCCGGAAAGTTTTTTATGATGCAGTATATTCAACAGAACACTGTCGTAAAAATGAAAGCGGCTGGAATGAGTGTTTAAATATGGATGACCAGCTTTTAAAAGTTGCGTTACCAGTTGCCCCGAGTGTTTCTGAATAAAACGGAACGTGTAGCCGCTGGACGGCTTTGTTTGTCCGCCGGCAGAGCCGATGTTTATTATCCTTCCCTCCCGGGCAGGAAACCGGTAATTTGTCATAGGAATGATTCCCCATTCTTCCGACAGCACCCGGTATGCATCAATTTTTAATTGCCCGGCAATATAAAGCCTTAGCGCTTCATCATATTCCTGTTGCGGCAATATGTTTTCTGTAAAAAGTGTGTACTCCACCAAAGCTTTTGTTTCCGTAAACGGCATCACATACATAAAGGTGATGCCGCCCTGCTGCGGCATGCGGAAATCCATCATCGTGGCTTCTTCCGGGTGAAAATGCGGCTGTGAAGATTCGATGACCCATCCTTTGAAATGCTGCGGCATATAATATTCGTTTTTCTTCAGCACGGGTTTGTTAAACAGGATACTGTTGAAAATATAATCAGCGGTAAAAGTATTGCCGCCTGCGCTAAGCACTGCCTTATCTTTTTCAGATTTCAAATCTTCCACATTTCCCAAAAGCAATTCAATATTTTTTTGCCGGCGGATGACGTCAAGGCAGTAATTATAAAAATCAATGCCGCGTATCATTTTATAGGTATAAGGATGAATATCCATCAGGCGGGAAAAATCCTCATCGTGATACCACATTTTTTTCCAGTGTTTAAAAACGATTGGTTCAAAAAGACCGGGCATGGGTTCCCAAAAGCACCAGGTACGGTCGTTTTTGTTTTTTTCTTCCTTCTCAACCAATAAAATTTTTTTGTCTGTAAATTTTCCGGAATCAATCATGTGTACTAATAAACTGAGGCCTGCGCAGCCGGCGCCGGCGATGATAAAATCATACCCCTGCCCCCTAAAGGGAGACTTAGACTGCAACATTTCTTTGTTGAATTGTATAAACCTGATTATATAGAGCCGGGCTGAATTTTTTGAACCTGCCTAACACTTCTTTCCCCGATGGATTTCAGAACTCAATTGGAGATTGTCTAAGGCAAAGGAGAGGGAGGATTCTCTTCCGCCTTATTTCCTGATTTCAGCTTTCTATCACGCTTTACTTTGTCCCAATATTTTTTATGCACCAGCAGCATGCCGAAACTTTCGCCTTCGTGACGGTCAAGATGCCGGTGATGCATTTTATGCGCCCGGCGGATGGCACGGACATACGTATTGTTGCTGCGGGTAAACCATTTGAACCGCTGGTGAATGATGACTTCATGCACCAGGAAATAGGCAAAGCCATAAGCCATGATGCCGAAGCCCATGGCCTGCAGCCACCACAAATGATTATACGTGCCGAAGTAAATGAGCAGGATGCTGGGCAAGGCAAAAATGATGAAGAAGGCATCATTCTTTTCAAAAAAACCCGGCCGTGGCTGGTGATGATCCTTGTGCAGCCACCACAAAAAACCATGCATTACATATTTATGTGTAAGCCAGGTGACAACTTCCATGATTAAGAATGTGGCGATAAGAATTAATATAAAAAACAACCACGTCATACTGTCAACTGCTTAATGAAAGTTGTTAAGACGTATTTTATTTTTATTTCCTCCGGCATTTTACCTGGCATTGTTCGTGACAGGCAAATAATTTTTCAACCACCAATCTACCACACGGGGAAATGCCAGCCTAAACCATGCTGTGTACTTTTGCGGATGCGATTGTAGTGAATTTTTTATTTCATCCATCTGCCTGTAACAAACATCGTTCACTTCTTCCGGGTTTTTATTCAGCGGGCCCTCGTATTCACCGGCAAACACATGGTCAAATTCATGCTCGGTAAGCCCGCTATCAAATTCAGCTTTATAAACAAAGTCAAAAATTTTCTCGAGTGGCGTTTGAAACCCAAGTTCTTCTTTCAGTCTTCTTTCAGCCGCAGCAATTATAATTTCTCCCGGCAGCGGGTGACTGCAGCAGGCATTGGTCCACAGCCCCCCGCTATGGTATTTGGAAAAAGCTCTTTGCTGCAGCAGCATTTCGCCCCGGCTGTTGAAAATAAAAATGCTGAAGGCCCGGTGCAATACACCGCGGCGGTGGGCTTCCATTTTTTCCATGCTGCCCAGCGCTTCATCGCTTTCATTTACCAGTATCACTTTTTCCTCTTTCATAATTATCCTATCAGTCCCAGTTGGTTTTTAACACCCGCCCGCAAAACTATCAATGCTTTTTTATAATCCGGAATCCGGATTCTTGTTTCCAGCACACGGGCCGGCTGCAGGCGTTTTATTTTTTTAAAAAGCGACAGATAATATTTATAAGCCACATACACACCAAACCGTGCTTTCATCGGCAGTTGAAGTATTCCGGTATACGCCGTGCTGAAATCACTTTGAATGTCTTCCTCAATCTGCTGTTTGTCCTGTTCTGTAAAATTATTGAAATCGCAGCCGGGAAAATACATCCGCAACAGGCCGGTATAATCCGCTTTCATGTCCCGCAGAAAATTCACTTTCTGAAAAGCGGCACCCAGTGAACGGGCCGGCCATTTCAGTTTTTGGTAAAGCGCTTTGTTACCTTCGCAAAAAACATGAAGACACATCAGGCCCACCGTTTCGGCCGAGCCATAAATATATTCCTGGAAATTTCCTGCGTCATATGTTTTCTGTTCCAAATCCATTTCCATGCTGCGGAAAAAAGATTCGATGAGTGAATGGTCAATATTATATTCATTCACCGTTTGCTGAAAACTGTGCAGGATGGGGTTGAGGCTGATGCCCCGTTCAATAGCCGCATACGTTTCCCTTCTAAACTCAGCCAGCAATGTTGGCTTGTCAAAATCATGAAAGGTATCCACTATTTCATCGGCAAAGCGGACAAAGCCGTACAGGTTGTAAATGGGCTGACGCAGGTCGTGATGCAGCAACCGGATGGCTGAAGAAAACGAAGTGCTGTAACTTTCAGTTGTGATTTTACTGCACCTGCCGCTGAGAGTAAAAAATTTTTCAATCATCGGAGTTTGGTTTACGTATTATCGTTTAAAGAAAATTTTTTAGCTGCTCCTTTGTATTCCTTCAGCACTTCCTTTGCCACCACTTCACCGCTGATAAGGCAGGGCGGCACACCAGGGCCCGGCACCGTCAATTGCCCTGTGTAAAATAAGTTCTTCACTTTTTTGCTTTTGCACCGCGGTTTAAATATAGCTGTCTGCATCAGCGTATTGGCAAGGCCATAGGCATTGCCACGAAAAGAATTATACTCTCTTTCAAAATCAGATACTGAATATGTTTTTTTATAAATCACCGCGTCGCGGATGTTTTGCCCTGTATGTTTTTCCATGCGGGTAATGATGTGCTGAAAATATTTTTCCCTAAGTGCATCATCATCACCTTTCAGCCCCGCCGCTACGGGAATCAGCAGCACCATGCTTTCACAGCCCGGCGGCGCTACTGAGGCGTCGGTCACCGAAGGGATGCTTGCATAAAACAACGGTTCAGCCGGCCATTGCTTTTCCCTGTAAATTTCATTTGCATGGCTACTGAAAGGCACATCAAAGAAAAGCGAGTGATGCACCACATCAACCAGTTTTTTATTCAGCCCAATAAAATATAACAGGCAACCCGGCGCCATCACTCTTTTTTGCCACCAGGCACTGGAATAACTACGGTAATTTTCCGGCAAAAGATTTTCTTCGGTAAAATGATAATCGGCCCCGCTGATGATGACATCAGCCCGGTATTCATTCTTATCGGTCACCAGCTTCTTCCCTTCACTGTTCTTCACTACAATTTTCTCTGCACTTTCATTAAAGCGAAACTCCACGCCCAGCTCCAGCGCTAATTGAAACATGGCATTCACCACGGCATACATGCCGCCCTGCGGATACCAGGTGCCGCCTTTTATGTCGGCATAATTCATCAGGCTGTACAGGGCCGGTGTATTTTCGGGCAAAGCGCCGAGAAATAAAACAGGGAACTCCATCAGCTGCTGCAGCTTCGGGTGCTTAAAATATTTCCGGATATGCTTTTTAATGGAAGTAAATACATCAAGCCGCAAAACGCCATTAAAAATATCCCGGTCGAAAAACTCAGCCACCGAACGGCCCGGCTTATGCACCAGCTTACCGATGCCCAGTTCGTATTTGAAAGCAGCTTCCTGTAAATATTTTTCCACTTGTTTTGCAGCACCCGGCTCCAGGTCTTCAGCCATTTTTTTGAATGCTTCGAAATCCGCAGGCACATCGGTAAAGTCTTCTGCCCAGTAAACACGATAAGAAGGATGAAGGCGGTGAAGCGAATAATAATCGGAAACTTTTTTCCCAAACTGCTGAAAATATCTTTCCATCACTTCGGGCATCCAGTACCAGCTCGGGCCCATATCGAAGATGAAACCGTTTTCTTTCAGCTGCCGTGCCCGGCCGCCGGGCATGTTGTTTTTTTCAATCACTGTCACCCGCCAGCCGGCTTTGGCCATGAAGCTGGCAGCCGACAGGCCGGCAAAACCGCTGCCCATAATGATGACGGATGAAGACATGAATAAAACTTCAGTTGGTTTTCTGAATCCTTTTGAATGATACCATAACAGGATTCCTTTCTGGTTTCATTTTTCAATTTACAAATGATACGGGAAAAAATGACGGGCAGATTTATAATTCGCGGTTCAGGAGTTTGCCGGAATCGAGCAGGGGTTTAAGCCCGGCGGCAATGGAGTGATGACGGAGATGGGTGAGCTGTTGTTTATTGTGCAGGTCGGTGCCGGCCAGCTCGTAGTAATTATGTTTGATAAAATAATGCGCCAGCTCTCTTGCCGATTTTCCATACGTGCCGGCCAGCGCCATCAGGTTGAGCTGAAAATAATACCCGGCAATTTTCAGTTCTTCAAAAAAGGATTTGTGTCTTTCGTAATAAATATAACGCTCCGGGTGAGCAATCACCGGCTGGTAGCCCTGCAGCAGCATTTCAAAAAGAATTTCTTTCAGGTCCATCGGTTCGCTGGCAAGTGAAAATTCCACCAACACCCTGTTTTCATGTATGGTCAGCAGCGGCTCTTTGCGGGCCAGCAGTTTTTTCAGGTTGTCATCCAGGAAATATTCGGCGGCAAGACGGATGTCAACTGTGATTCCTTCATTTATCAAATACTCTTTCAGTGCATCAAACCGCTTCTCCAGGTCTGGCCTTGTATTCTGGTACATATCCCACATGATGTGGGGTGTGGTGATGAGTTTTTTAAACCCCAGCGCAGTCAATCCTTTTATCATCTCTGCCGATGTGGCCAGGTCAGGCGAGCCGTCATCCACTGCCGGCAGCAGGTGCGAATGCATATCGGCATGCAGCAGGCCGTAATCAAAAACATCCGCATCTTTTTTACCAAAGAGATTGAACATCGGATTCCATTTTACAGCTTTGATGTTTTTTCAGCAAGCAGTTCGTTGTACAGCTTACTCATGTCACGCATCAGGCGGCGGTAACCAAATTTTTCCAGCACATAATCTTTCCCGGCGTGGCTCAGTTTGTTTCGCAGCGATGCGTCGGCCACCAGCCGCAGCAGGTTTTCTGCAAAGCCGTTTTCATCATTTACTTCACTGAGCAGGGCGGTTTTATTTTCCAGCACCACATCGGCAATACCGCCCACCCGTGTTGACACAACCGGTTTACCTGCAGCCTGTGCTTCAATCAGGCTTACCGGAGTGCCTTCGTTGAGCGAAGTAAGCGCCACCATGTCGAGCCCGGCGCAAATGGCATCCACATCGGTACGCCATGAAGTAAAAATGAGCGGATGCGGATGCTGCGTGTCTGTATGAATTGAAAACTTTATTCCCAGGCCCGCTGCCAGTTGTTCAATAGTCGTCCTGCATTCGCCATCACCGATAATAAATGCTTTGATTTTAGCCGTTGAATTATCCAGCACATTTTTTATTGCTTTTAAAAAAAGCAAATGATTTTTTACCGGCACCAGCCGGCCAATGATGCCGATGGCAATGGTATCATCAACAAGCCCGAACTCGTCTCTGAACTTTTTTCTTTTTTCTTCCTGACCTGTAATG
>CAZDUO010000067.1:0-2725 GCA_964508655.1 uncultured Chitinophaga sp.
TGGTTGCCGTGTTGCCGCAGCCGTCCGTTGCGGTGAAGGTTCTGGTTCTTGTGCGTAAACAACCATCGCTTTGATCAGCGCCATCCGTTCCAGTACTTAATGTAACAGCGCCGCAGGCGTCGGTGGCCGTTGCGCCGTTCAGCGCTGCAGTGATTGCAGTTGCGGCAGGATTACAACCTAACGGAATATCGGCATAGCTGCCGGTGAATACCGGAGTATTATTATCAATTACACTATAGGTGGAGTTACAACTATTACTACATCCATTTATGTCTGTAAATGTCAGAGTTAATGTGTATGGAAGGCAGGAAGAACCGGCAGCAACAATTACTGAAGAATTAGTAGATGAGCCTGAAATTGTACCATTCCCTGTAATAACCCATTGATAAGAACCCGGTCCAACAGGTCCTGTGTACGTATTCTGTGAACCAGGGCATACACCATCAGTTCCAGATATATTACATGATGGCAATGCAATTACTGTAACTGCAATTACATTTGAACTTGAATCATTACAAGAACCAACATTTGGTGATAAATTAACCTGGTAATATAAAGTTCCGGTGGATGATGTAGGTGGAGAATAAGACGAGGTGAAAACATCATTTTCTGTGAAAACTGTGGTCCATGAATTCGAACCATTTGGACTTTGTTGCCAGATAAAGTCAAAAGAACCGGCACCTCCAGTAACAGTTGCTAATATTGAAGTACTTCCATTTAAACATACAGAACTGCTTCCCGTGATTGAAACGGAAGGATCAGGATTTATAATAAATACTTTTGGATTTGTTATGTCTGTTGCTCCACATGCATCGGTGACTTCACAGGAATATAAATAAGTACCTGAAGATGCTATTTGTCCAGGATTGATGGTTGAAGATGTTGAATCTGCAATGGGTAACCCATTCAATAACCACTGATAACTGTATGGTGCGACTCCACCAGTTGTTCCAGTTACATTTAAAGGCGCAGGATTGTAACCAACACAAGCTGTAACTGTGTCCGTATTATGACTCCCGGCATCCAATGGACTTGCTGGCGGTGCATGCACAGTCACATTAAATGAACAGCTTGCAGTATTTCCGCAGGCATCAGTAACTGTCCACGTAATGGTGGAAGTACCCGATCCAAATACAGTTCCATCCAGTGTGGTTGTTGAAGACGTTGTAACCGGGCCTGATGAAGTAAAAGAATAAGAAAGTGTTGTCTGGTCAGAACAGGATGGATCGGCTGTGCCACTTGCATCCCATAAAGTGCCGCTATGTGTGTAAGTAGTGCCGCTGCTTAAACATATTGTGGAATCAGGATAACAAATGATTGAGGCATCGGTGGTAGCTTCAATTTTCTCATAACTGTTTTTCCCAACTACTTCAACCAGCAGCTCTGCTGGCACACCCAAAAATTTTTTTAATACAGGGGAAAAATTAACGAATGAATTTTGTCCTGGTTGAAATGAATTTGATTGTCCCAACCCAATTCCATGAAATGCCAGTATCATCAGCAGCACAAAGCAAGCCATCCTTCCTTTTTTCAGAAAGCGGTTAAACTCATTTTCATAAACGGGTTTAAAAGTCGCAATATCGCTGTGCCTGCCAGTCAATTTTCTCTTTATAAACTTTGGTTGGTTTATAAAAGCTTCATGGGTAACAATCCGGCTTTCCACGGCTATGAATTGCTAACACCAATGAATGCCAAAAATGTTTTTCTAATCCGAACCTGGCTTAACGGGATTTTCAAAAAGGATATTAAAAGAAGTGCATGCCGTACTTTCAACTTACAGCCATCAATTGTTTACTGCCTTAGAAGTATCCTTTTCCCTGGTAGTGGAGAATAAAAACTGGAAACTGAAATGCAAACCTGTGTGTAAATTTTCCGAATTTTCATGCCGGCTGATTTTATGGTTAATAAATCCGGCTTCTCAAGGTCATTGGTTTCAACTTAGGTTATTAATAGACAGGATTTTAAGTAGAGCTATAAATCTACAAAACTTATCGGGTTTTCACTATATTTTTCAGGTTTATTATCCACTTTTTTCAAGCCTGAACGGGGAAGCGAAAAAAATACCACGAAGCGGGTATTGGAAGGGATCATTTGATGAAAGAAAATAGTAAAATCACGATACTCCAAATCAGCCAAAAAAGTTTAACCATCTACTTTCTTTACTGTAAATCTTCGGGTTTTTTATGCCGGTAAATAAGCAGTACCGGTTAAAATATACAGTTTTTAAAAAAAAGAGGCTTATGCACAAACATGAGCCTTGAATACCTGTGAAGAACAGCCCCGATTGAACCGGGGTGACCTCTTTCCCGATGGCTATCGGGACAGCAAACGCTCAGCCGGCTGATCCAGTCAGCCATTTGATGTACTTCCTGCTTTTTTTGGCTTTAATTTCTTTTTCCCTGGTAATAGCCGATATCCTGTCGGGGAGTTCTTCTTTATATTTCAAAACCCAGTCATTGGCTTTTGCAGTAAAGGAAGAAATTCCGCTATTATGTTCCTGCATTCTTTTTTCAATTTCAGAGGTATATCCGATGTAATATTTGTCAAGGGAAGCACTGTAAATAATATAGACACAGAAAGTATTCAAAGAGAAAGGCTCGTTATTCACTGGATGCAAGTTTTTGGAAGAACAGCCCCGGTTGAATAGGGGTGACCTGTTTTCTTATTTGTGGAGAACAGCCCCGGTTGAACCGGGGTGACCTCTTTCCTTATTTGTGGAGAACAG
>CAZDUO010000067.1:2825-7377 GCA_964508655.1 uncultured Chitinophaga sp.
GGAGAACAGCCCCGGTTGAACCGGGGTGACCTCTTTCCTTATTTGTGGAGAACAGCCCCGATTGAATCGGGGTGACCTCTTTCCTTATTTGTGGAGAACAGGGGAGTCGAACCCCTGACCTCTTGCATGCCATGCAAACGCTCTAGCCAGCTGAGCTAGTTCCCCAAACGGAGGGCAAAAATAAGTGATTCAATAGTTTCGGCAAACTCCCTTTTCCCGTTAACATCCATGATTTTTGTCATCAAATGCTCATAATTGTTTTTTTAATTTTAAATACACTTTTAAATAATCAAAGGAAAATATAGTTTTGTAGTCCCAAATGTTTATGGCTTTGAAATTAGTAGCAACCATATTCATTTCTTTTTTTTCAATCCTTCCGAAAAGCTCAGCTCCCGGCAGTGATAATGTATGCGGTTTGTGGAAAGGCTATTTCGGAACGATTAATGAGATTAACGAAATTTCCGTAAAACTCAATGCCGGAAATAAGGCAGAAATAATCTGCCGGTATGCCGATGTATGTGTCGGGTCGGCCGGCACCTATAAGCTGGTTGGCGATACCGCCATCATCATTTCTTATTTATCTCCAGAAAAAAAATCATGTGAAGTGATTCTTTACGGCAACCTGAACCGTACCGGAAGTTTTATTGACGGCCAGTGGGATGCAGCCGGAAATGAAAAAGGCTGTTTCTACCTGCAGAAACAAATTACTTCAATCGCCTTCTGATTTTTTCGTTCCATTTTTCTTGCTGTACCCTCCTCATTACCGCTCCTGTTTTTTATCATCAATTTCCAGAATCATTTTAAATGAACCCATGACTTGATAAGCGGCACAGCATGGCCGGTAAATTTTACTGACCTTTAGTGAAACTTCCTGTAATGAAACGAAAATCATTTTTGCAACTGGGCGCCGGCGCACTCATCACCCTTCCTGCCATTTTACAGGGTCAGCAATCGCCGGCAACTCTTTCAGCAAAAACTGACCCGCTGCCTTCTGAAAAAGTAAAAGATTTTGTGATTGCCGGTCATGGCAACCTGGATAAAGTAAAATCAATGCTGACGGAATTGCCAACCTTACTCTATGCCACATGGGACTGGGGTGGCGGTGATTTTGAAACGGCTATTGAAGGCGCCGGTCATGTTGGCAACAAAGAAATAGCAAATTATCTTATCGGCATCGGTGCCCGCACCAGCCTGTTTGTGCTTACCATGCTGGGCAAAACAAAGATTGTAAAAACATGGCTTGAGGCATATCCTGAATATTTATTTGCCAGGGGCCCGCATGGTTTAACACTGCTGCATCATGCACAAAAGGGCGGAGATGATGCAAAAGAACTGCTGGATTACCTGCAGGCAAAAGGGTTGAAAGAAACCAAATCAAAACTTTAAAACATTTTTTATGAAACTTAAACTGACGGCTGTTGCCATTTTATTTATTTCTGTTGTGCATGCACAAATGGATTTGCCACCCAGCGGCGGCAACCCGAGAGCTACCGTTACCGAGGAAGTGGGCATCACTTCCATTTCTGTTAAATATTCAAGACCCGATGTAAACGGAAGGGAGGGAAAGATATTTGGAGAGAGCAGCAGTTTTCCTGTTGCTTACGGGTTTACTTCGCTTAATTTAAATACCAATAAAAACACGCAGCCCTGGCGTGCCGGTGCCAATGAAAATACGGTTATTACATTTGAACATGATGTGAAAGTGGAAGGTAAGGAACTGAAAGCCGGCACTTATGGTTTGCACATGGCTGTGTGGCCCGATAAGGCAACCGTAATTTTTTCCGGCCAGTCCGGTGCATGGGGCAGTTTTTATTACGATGAAAAATTTGATGCGCTGCGTGTGGAAGTGAAACCCGTGAAGCTGGATAAAAGCGTGGAGTGGCTGAAATATGAATTTATTGAACATAAACCCAAATACTGCGTGATTGCACTGCAGTGGGAAATGCTCTCCATCCCTTTCCGGGTGGATGTGGATGTGGACAACATCGTGGTGGCAAAGCTGCGGGATGAAGTGACCGGCCAGAAAGGGTTTAATGCATTCAACATGCTGGCAGCAGCTAATTACTGCATCAATAACAATGTAAACCTGGAAGAAGCCCTGGCGTGGGCACAGCGGGCAGCCGGAACAAAAACTTTTGCCACACTCAATGCGCTCAGCAATGCCTATGCAAAAAATAATAAACAACAGCAGGCAGATTCAGCGCTGAACGAAGCACTGGTTTTTGCCAATGTCAACCAGTATCTTAATGCAGGCCGTTCACAGCTTACAGCCAAACGGCCAGACAGGGCACTGGAAATATTTGCCGCCAGCCAGAAAAAGCATGGCGATGTGTATGCCGTGAATGCCGGCTTTATGTCATACTATTCGGCCAAAGGAGATTTTAAAAAAGCGCTGGAGTATGCGGAAAAGGCATTAACCCAGGCGCCGGAAGCGCAGAAAGCAACCATCACTGCAAACATTACAAAACTAAAAGAAGGAAAGGATATAAACTGATCTTTGTGGCAAATGGTAAAACAGGATTTAATTCTTTCCTGGATGAAAAAACTGGCGCCGATATTATGGACAAAAAACCTCCGGGAAACAATTTCTTTTTATGAAAATGTGCCGGGCTTCAGGGGGCATAGCAATTTTCCCGATTTTGTTACCCTGATAAAAGATGAAGTGGAAATAATGTTTGTGGTACCCCGGGATGAACCGGATGATTGTAAAGAACCCGGAAATAAAGAAGAATTTTTTCCCCAACCTGTATTGACCGGCAGTATTTACATATTTATGCATGAGGTAGAAAAATTTTGGAATGTGGTGAAAGACAAAGCCAGGATAAAATCGGCAATTGATGACCGGGAATATTTAATGCGTGATTTTTCTATAATCGACAACAACGGGTATGAACTTGTTTTCGGTGAAGACATCAGTCATAAATAATTTTGGACATAAATAAAAACTGAAATATGCAAAACGCCATCAGCTGGTTCGAAATAGGAACCACCGATCTTGAAAGAGCAACCCGATTTTATGAAACCATTTTCAGGATCAAACTGAATCCGCTGGATTTGCAGAATATCCGCATGCGGATGTTTCCGCTGGATAACATGATGACCGGCATAGGCGGCGCCATTGTTGACAGCGGCGGTTTTCATAAGCCTTCGGCCACCGACGGGCCCCTCGTTTACCTGAATGCAAATCCCGATGTGCAACTGGTACTCGACAAGGTAGAATCGGCCGGCGGAAAAATTATGGTGCCCAAAACAGAAATCAGTCCGGAATACGGTTTCATGGCCGTTATAATGGACAGCGAAGGCAACAGGATTGGATTACATAGTGTGCCGGTAAAATGAGTGATGAGTGATGAATGATGAATGAAAACTCACCACTCACAATAGCAGCATTATGGAATTTTCATTTAAACCACTGACTTCTTCCAACTGGAAAGATTTTGAAACCTTGTTCGGGCCAAAAGGCGCCTGCGAGGGTTGCTGGTGCATGAGCTGGCGTCTGTATGCTGCTGATTACAAAAAGATGAAAGGTGAAGGCAACCGCAAAGCGATAAAAGAACTGGTAAAAAAATCATCACCGGGTATTTTGGCTTACGAGGATAAAAAACCGGTGGGATGGTGTGCAATAGCACCACGAAAAGAATATATACGGCTTGAAAACTCAAAAGTGCTGCAGCCGGTAGATGATAAACCCGTTTGGAGTGTGAGCTGTTTTTTTATTGCAAAAGATTATCGACGTAAAGGTTTAACGGAACCCTTGCTGAAGGCTGCAGTTGCTTTTGCTTTCAAGAAAGGAGCAAAAATTGTAGAAGGATATCCGGTGGAAGTAAAAAAGGGGAGGATGGCCGATGTATTTGTGTGGACAGGTCTGGCATCAGTTTTCAGAAAAGCAGGGTTCAATGAAGTGCTCCGCCGCAGTGAAACAAGACCGGTAATGCGGATTCAAAAAAGCTGATTTTTTTTATTCATTTTATAAAAATTGGTTTATGTCAACCTTCGACTGGACAACTTTTGTAACCCGTGTGCCGGTAAATGCCCCCGAAGAAAAACTTTACTGGTGCTGGGCAACAAGAGAGGGAATAGAGTACTGGTTTCTGCGGCTGAGTGAATATAAAAAACCGGATGGAAGTTTAAGGGCCGGGAATGAATTTGTGCAAAAAGGCGACAGCTACCGCTGGCGCTGGCATGGCTGGCCCGATGAAGTGACCGAAGAAGGAACTATCCTTGAATGCAATGGCAAAGATTTTTTTAAATTCACTTTTGGCAAGGCGGGTATTTGCAGCGTATCAATTAAGCAGGAAGAAGGCCTGTGTGTGGTTGAGTTATTACAGGAGAATATTCCCGATGATGAGGAAGGCAGGCACTATTGGCATGCAGGCTGCAAAACCGGCTGGACATTTTATCTTGCTAATTTGAAATCATTGCTGGAAGGAGGAATTGATTTGCGGAATAAAAATGAGAAGCTGAAGAATGTGATTAATTCATAGTTCTCACAGATGTCACAGATTTACACAGAAAAAAATCTGTGAGAGAAAAATTGCTCACGGATTACACA
>CAZDUO010000067.1:7477-21840 GCA_964508655.1 uncultured Chitinophaga sp.
CACAGATTTACACAGAAAAAAATCTGTGAGAGAAAAATTGCTCACGGATTACACAGATTTGCACAGAAAGAGCACGACTGTAAAAAACTACAGATATGGATATAAACGACCTTACCTATAAAATCAGGGGCGCTATATTCAAAGTACACCAAACACTTGGCCCGGGGCTGCTTGAAAGTGTTTATGAAGCCGCATTGCTTTATGAGTTTTTTCAGCGGGGATTAAAAGCTGCCTCGCAGGTTGGCCTTCCTGTAAATTATAATAATGTTCAGTTAGAGCTTGGATTCAGGCTTGATATTCTTGTTGAGGATTCGGTTATCATTGAAATTAAATCTGTTGAAGCCTTACAGGATGTTCATAAAAAACAGCTGCTGACTTATTTAAAATTGTCAGGCAAAAAGATTGGAATTCTTGTAAACTTTAATGTCAGTAGTTTGAAGGATAAGGAAAGTTTAATAAGAATAATTAATTAATATTTACAGCGGCTATTGATTTTTGCTTAAAGAAAAAATCTGTGTTCATCCATGCAATCTGTTAGAAAATAAATTTATGGCATACAACGAAAAACTTGCAAACATGACAAGGGAACTGATTTCCCTTGCAGAAAAAAACGTACAAGAAAAGGCTATGTTCGGTGGTTTATGCTTTATGGTAAATGATAAAATGTGTGTCGGCGTGGAGAAAGACCGGCTGATGGTGCGTCTTGATCCGGCCAGGTATGATGAAGTGATGGAAAAAGAGGGCTGTAAGCCTATGGACTTTACCGGCAAAGTGATGAAAGGGTTTGTGTTTGTGGATGCGGATGTGCTCAATACAAAAAAGAAACTGGAGTATTGGGTCAGGCTGGCGCTGGAGTATAACAAGGTTGCAAAAGCAAGTAAGAAAAAAACCTCCGTAAAAAAGGCAGTGAAGAAGAAATGACACTGGAAGCCATTGAAAAAATCTGTAAAAGTTTTCCGGATGTGACGGAAGATATCAAATGGGAAAACCACCTGTGTTTTAATGTAGGCGGTAAAATGTTTTTAATTACGTCGCCTGACTTGTTGCCGGTGACGGCTTCGTTTAAAACGTCGGAAAAAAAATTCATTGAGCTGACAGAACGGGAAGGTTTCAGGCCGGCGCCTTTTTTAGCCAAACATAAATGGGTGTATGTGGATGATATCAGCCGCCTGAACAGCAGGGAATGGGAGGAACTGCTTCAGCAGGCGTATGAATTAGTAAAAGAAAAACTGCCCAAAGGCAAAAAAGCAGCAAAAAGAAAAACAAAAGATAATTTCTAAAAATCTATAACTCAAAAAATCTCACCTTCAGGGAGGTTAGGAGGCGCTGAAATGAAATTTGATTTTCTCAAATCGTACCAGGTACTTGAACGGACACCTGTCGTTCTGAAAGCTTTACTCAGTCACCAGCATGATGATTGGATAATGAATAATGAAGGCCCCGAAACATTTTCACCATATGATGTGGTGGGGCATTTGATTCATGGCGAACGAACAGATTGGACGGCAAGGGTGAAAATGATCCTGGAACACGGTACAGCGAAAACTTTTATGTCCTGGGATCGCTTTGCAATGTACGAGGAAAGCAAAGGAAAAACATTGCAGCAGTTGCTGGACGAATTTGAAAAATTGAGAAACGAAAACATGACCTGGCTAAAGTCACTCAACTTAACAGAACAGGATTTGGATAAAAAAGGAATGCACCCGAAGCTGGGAGAAGTGACGCTGCGGAATTTATTATCCACCTGGGTGGTGCATGATTTGACCCACCTGGCCCAAATTACAAGAGTAATGGCCAAACAGTACAAAGAGGAGATGGGGCCCTGGCCGGAGTTTTTCAGAATATTGAGTTTTTAAAACAATCCGGTAAATACAAAACCGATAAATCATGAGCAAATTATTAATCGTAATGAGCTGTCTTTTTTCGCTGCAGGTTTTTGCACAGGATACCGCCAAAGCAAAACCAAACGCTTACCTCGGTGTGCTCACCCTGACGGAAAAATAAAAGGATGAAAAGAGCTGGTCCAAAGCAGATGAGGCTATTGTAGGCGAACATTTCCAGCGGCTGAAAAAGTATAAAAATGAGGGTGTGGTGGTGCTGGCCGGCAGAACAAACCTGCCGTTGGATAACCCTGATATGATCGGTCTTGTAGTATTTTATGCAAAAGATGATGCGGCCGCTTTACAGTTTATGCACGATGATCCGGCTGTGAAAAATAAAATCATGCAGACTAAAGTACATCCTTACGGGCTGGCATTACTGAAATGTGAATAATCAAATAGCCATGGCAATCCGTGTCAAAGCAATGACCCCTTTGCTCCAGGTGTTTGATATGCAAACATCACTTGATTTTTATTGTAACAAACTTGGTTTCATTCTGGTGGAGAAAGCCGGCCCTCCGGATGACATTGGCTGGGTGATGCTCAAACTCAATGATACGAGGCTTATGCTCAACACGCAATACGAAATGCCCGACCGCCCTGGTAGCCCCGATCCTGCCAGGAAGGAAGCGCATACGGATGCATGCCTGTATTTTATGTGTGATGATGCGGATAAAGTGTATGATTATGTCATTCAAAAGGGAATTGAAGCGGCTAAGCCGGCAATTGCGCCTTATGGTATGAAACAGCTTTATATTACCGACCCGGATGGGTATAATATCTGCTTTCAGTCGCCTATAATCATCAAAAACCAAAATTGACTGTAACTTGCACTGCGTATAGCGTTAACTTTCTGATCTCCTCAAAAAATTTTTTTATGAAACGGATACAACTGCCAATGGTTGCCTTGTTAATGAGTATTGCTGCAACTGTCAGCGCACAAAATGTCATTGTCAGCCCGCAGTGGCTGCATGAAAATATCAGCGATCCAAACATTGTTATACTGCAGCCTAATTTTCTTCGGTTGGACTATGAAGCTGAACATATCAAAGGTGCCAGGTTTCTCTGGCCTACGTGGTTGTCGGCCGATTCACCCGAGGGAAGTTTTAACCCGCCCGATACAAAAACAGCTACTAAGGTTTTGCAGGATTTGGGAATAAATAAAAATTCAAAAGTGGTGCTTTGTCACACAAAAGCTGAGGTAAGTGTGACGGCCCGCATGTTTGCTACATTGGAATATTTAGGATTGAAGGGGCAGGTATATTATTTAAACGGCGGATTGGAAGCATGGAAAAAAGCCGGTTACCCGGTAACCAAAGAAATGCCTGAAATTAAAAAAGGAAATTTTGTTGCCGCTGTAAATCCTGTACTGGTGGATAAAGATTATGTTTTGAAATCATTGCAGGCCAAATCGGCCGAAGTGGTGGATGCACGATTGAAACGATTTTATGACGGCGATCCTACCGGCAATCCCCGCGACGGGCATATCACAGGCGCCTTAAATCTGCCTTATACCGATATGATTGATTCCACCAATAACATAAAACCGACGGAAGTATTGCAGAAAAATTTTGGCGCCGTGGTGCCAGACAAAAACAAAGAAGTGGTTACCTACTGCTTCATCGGGCAAACGGCCAGTGTGATTTACCTCACCGGCAGACAACTGGGTTATAACATAAAAGTGTATGATGGTTCGGTGCAGGAGTGGAGCCGCCTGCCTGAACTGCCGATGGAGAAAACAAAGAAAGAATAAGTACCTTTCAATTTTTAATTCCCGGCGGGGAGGGTATTTTATCCGCTTTGATTTATGGGTGTTCTGAAGCAGATAGCCGAATATTTATACATCCGCAAGCCGGACCCCAACAGGCCCAAAAGCGATTTTGTAAACAAAATGCACTGGATCAACCGGACCAGCATTCTTATTTTTATTCTCTGCCTGGTGCTGCTGGCAATAAAATTATTTTCCTGAAGTAAAGCGGTGGATAATTTGTGCAGCGGCAGCAGAGGCATCGCCTTTTTGGTGCAACAGGCTTTTCAGTGCTTCATAATCGGTTTTCATTTGTGAAATACGTTGCTCATTCTTCAGCAGCTCGTTTAATTCTGAAACAAGATTTCTTTCATTCATATCTTGTTGTATCAGCTCTTTCACTGCCAGTTTGTCCATTATCAGGTTTACCAGCGAAATGTATTTCACTTTTACCAGCCGCCGGCCCACCTGGTACGAAAGCCAGGAACCCTTGTAACAAACCACCTGTGGCACCCCGAACAATGCAGTTTCCAGTGTTGCTGTACCCGAGGTAACCAATGCTGCCTTCGCCTTCATCAGCAATTCGTAAGTCTTGCCGGATACGGACGAAACATTTAAATAGTTTTTCATAAGCCTGTCGTAAAATTCATCTTCAATTCCCGGCGCCCGGGCCACCACAAATTCATATTGCGGAAATGATTTACTTACCTCCAGCATCACCGGCAGCTTTTTCAGTATTTCCTGTTTGCGGCTGCCGGGCAAAAGAGCAATGAGTTGGGAGTCGTGAGTCGTGAGTCGTGGGTTTTCATTTCCCGACTTTTGATTACGGACTATTGACCCTTCTTCGCTAAAGCTTCGGAAGGCAGATTTCTGACTCCTGAACTCCTCAATTTCCTCCACCAGCGGATGCCCCACATACTCCACCTCCCAGTTCCATTTGTTTTTAAAATAATCTTTTTCAAATGGAAGTATCACCAGCATTTTATCAATACACTGCTTCATCGTCTTTACCCGGTTTGCCTTCCATGCCCACACCTGCGGCGAGATGTAATAGATGATACGTAATCTTTTCTGCTTTGCCCATTTGGCTATACGTAAATTGAAGCCGGGGTAATCAACCAGGATTAAAGTATCCGGTTGAAACTGTTCAATATCTTTTTTGCAAAACTTCAGGTTGCGCAGGATGGTAAAAATATTTTTCAGCACTTCCCAGAAACCCATAAAAGCAAGATCACGATAATGTTTTACCAATTCACTCCCTGCCTGCTGCATTTTATCGCCGCCCCAGCAGCGAATGACAGCCGAACTGTCGAGTTTCTTCAGTTCTTTGATAAGATTGCTGCCGTGCAGATCACCCGATGCTTCCCCTGCGATAATGTAATACTTCATACTTCCTGCACCCAACGGTGAAATATTTTGTGGATAAATTATCGTGCAAAATAAGTATTTGTTGAATAGCGGTATGAAAGCTGAACTTTTCATGCCCCAGCTGCATAAAAGAATAATCAGGGAATAAAAGTTGAACGGAGCGTCGCAACGGGTACAACATAGAATGACAATTGCCGGTAACCTAAATAAAAACTTTCAGCACCAGTATGGCAATGCCGTAAATCAGGGTGGTCACAAAAATTCCTTTGGCCGTTTTGTCCCGGTGTGTATTAATATAAAGTGTAAACATAACTGCATTGGCCAGCAGGCAAAGTGCGCCGATGGAAGTAATGAGCCGGCTGTCGTGAAAGAAATAATCGAGAAAATCAGCCATGCTGTAGGAAGAAAAATTTACAAAATAAACAATTACCAGGCCCAGCAGCGGACCCAGTACACCCAATAACAATCCAAATTTCAGGTTATCTTTTTTCATTATAAATGCCGCCACTCTTTTTCAAATTTTTCCTTTAAAATATAATTGGTCATATCAAATTGCACCGGCACCACACTCACGTAGTTATTGGCCAGCGCCCATACATCGGTGTCTTTGCCTTTATCAAAGTTGACAAACTCACCTGTAAGCCAATAATATTTTCTGCCGTGCGGGTCGTTCCGCTCCACAAAATCTTCTTCGTACTTGGCGTAAGCCTGCCGGCAGATTTTTATGCCTTTGATTTCCTCTGCTGCCACTGCCGGGATATTTACATTCAGGATCATGTGCTTGTCCTGTTCCGTACCCAGCAGTTTTTCTACAATGATGCGGGCATATTTTTTTGCTCCTTCAAAATTCGCCTCGATGCTGAAATCGAGCAATGAAAAACCAACCGATGGAATGCTTTCAATAGCCGCTTCTACGGCAGCCGACATGGTGCCGGAATAAATTACGTTGATGCTGTGATTGGCGCCATGGTTGATGCCGCTCAGGCAAAGGTCGGGTTTGCGATGCAACACTTTATCCACCGCCAGTTTTACACAATCCACCGGTGTGCCGGTGCATTGGTATGATTCCACACCTTCAAAACTGTGCGCTGCATGCAGGCGCAGTGGCGAGCCGATAGTAATGGCATGCCCCATGCCCGATTGTGGTTTGTCGGGAGCCACTACTACAATTTTACCCAGGTCTTTCACCGCTTCCACCAGGTTGCGTATGCCCGGGGCAGATATACCATCATCGTTGGTGATTAGGATTACCGGTTTTTCCCTGCCTGATTTTTTTAGTGAAGCCGTTACTGTTTTCCTGGTTTTAGCCATAGCTGTTATTCCCCGGCAAAAATGTTTTGTTTTTCGCTGCCTGCCAAAAAGATTCAGCTAAAAAAAATTTTGACTGCCCAAAATGTTTAGTAATTTGCGGCTAACTCAATTAGCTCCAATGTCATCAGCCAATCAAAATATCAAGTACCTGCGCAAGCTGCGCGGATGGACACAGCAGGAATTTGCCGACAAACTACGCATCAAGCGGTCGCTCATCGGTGCTTATGAAGAAGAAAGAGCCCATCCCAATATGGATGTGCTGGAATCGGTCTGCGATATTTTCAAACTTTCAATGGATGAGCTGCTGCGAAAAGACCTGAGTGATAATAAAGGCAATTATTTGGCAAAGCGAAGAGCGATAAAACTTGCCGGTGGCCGGCCCGATATTCCCTTTGTGCCGGTAAAAGCTGCCGCCGGTTACCTGAACGGCTATGCTGACCCGGAATACATTGATGAATTGAATACATTTACCTTGCCGATGCTTTCCGGCGGCAATTACCGGGCATTTGAAATCATGGGCGACTCCATGCTGCCTACACCCAGCGGCTCCATCATAGTGGGGGAAAAGGTGGAAACCACGGATGATTTAAAAAATAACTATGCTTATATCATCGTATCGAAAAGTGACGGTATCGTGTATAAAAGAATTGAAAAAAATAATCGCATTAAAAATAAGCTGACACTCATAAGCGATAACCCGGCTTACCAACCTTACCAGATAAATGCCGATGAAATACTCGAAATTTGGCAGGCTTCGGTGGTTATCAGCAGGGCCGGAATCCAGCAGCGTTGGGACATTAACCAGCTGGCCAATATAGTGTCCAACTTACACCAACAGGTAAGCACACTGAAAAAAAAGATGAATTGAGCCTGAAGCCGTTGTTTTTCCCGCTTAATTAAATACCTCTATTGCTATGTAAGAAATTTTTAATGGACTATATTTGACCCCGGCTAACTGTCTTACTGTATGACCATTAGATTCTTATTGCCTGTACCCCTGATACTGCTTTCCCTCATTGGTTTTTCTCAAACGAAAAAACTGACTGCAGTAAAAACCAATCATCCGCCGCGTATTGATGGCGACCTGGATGATATTGCCTGGCAAACAGCCCCGCTTGCAAAAGATTTTATTCAAAACTTCCCTAATGCCGGAGAGCCTTCCGCCGTGAGGAGCGAAGTGAAAATTCTTTACGACAACTCGGCCGTTTATATCGGGGCCATACTATTCGACGATCCTGCCTTGATAAGAAAGCAACTGACAGCAAGAGATGGTGAGCAGCGCAGCGATGTGGATTATTTTTCTGTTTTCTTCGATACGTACAATGACAACCAGAACGGGTTTCAGTTTCTTGTCACTTCAGCCAATGTGCAAACGGATGCCAAGCTGGCGGCAAATCAAAACGTCGAATTTGGTGAATATGGCGATAAAACATGGGATGCAGTGTGGGAAAGCAAAACCCGCATCACTGACAATGGCTGGGTGGTGGAAATGCGCATTCCTCTTTTCTCACTACGTTTTTCAAAAAAAGAAATGCAGAACTGGGGTATCCAGTTTCTCCGCTTTACCCGTCGAAATAATGAAAACTCGTTCTGGAATTTTGTTGACCCCAATGTAAATGGTTTTGTCAACCAGTTTGGCGATTATACCGGCCTGCAGGATATTCAACCGCCATTGCGACTGAGTTTTTCGCCTTATTTATCCGGCGGTGTCAATATATCGCCGGTAGGAAATGAATATAAAACCGAGTGGCTGAAAAGTGGAGGCATGGATTTGAAATACGGCATCAGCGAAAGCTTTACACTGGATGCCACTATCATTCCGGATTTTGGCCAGGTAGTGTCAGATAATGTGGTGAATAATCTTACACCCTACGAAATCAAGTTTGATGAAAACCGCCAGTTTTTTACTGAAGGCACCGAGCTGTTTAATAAAGCCGGCTTGTTTTATTCACGTCGGGTGGGAAGAACACCACAGAAATTCCGTTCGGTTCAGAATTTTGTAAACAGCAACGGTAATTATACCATTAAAGAGAACCCGGCTGTCACACATCTTTATAATGCACTAAAATTTTCTGGCCGTACAAATAACAAACTCGGGCTGGGCCTCTTCAATGCAGTCACACAGGAAGAAAGAGCTATTGTGCGAAATAAAACAACTGGACTCGACAGCAGCATTGTAACCGAGCCGCTAGCCAACTACAATATCCTGGTGTTTGACCAGGTGCTGAAAAACCGCTCTTATATAACACTTACCAATACCAATGTGCTGCGTGAAGGCGCCGCCAAACGTGACGCCAATGTATCAGCTTTTGATTTCAGCTTTTTCGACAAGCACAACAGCTTTAATGCAAGAGGCGCCATACGGTACAGCAAAATTTTCGGGCCTGCTCCTTACGACGGCTTCAATACTTTTTTACGCATCGGCAAAGTGAGCGGCAAGGTGCAGTATTACCTGCAGAGCAATATCGAGTCGGACAAGTACGACCCAAACGACCTCGGAATTTTATTTGCTGCCAATGAAATTTCCTACACCGGGCAGATCAGCTACAACCAGTTTACTCCCAAGGGAAATTTTTTAACATACAACTACAGCCTGCGGGCCAACTTCGGCTGGCTTTACAAACCGTATGCATTCACCCACACAAGGCTGACTGCCGCGGGCTTCTGGGTATTTAAAAATTTCTGGGATGTCCGGTTCACTCTTGGTTCGCAGCCAGCAGGCGAAAACGATTATTTTGTTCTTAACACGCCGGGCCGCTATGCCAAACGGCCGCCCTGGAGCTATGCAGAAATTGAAGGCAGTACCGACAGCCGCAAAAAACTTTATTTCAGTTACGAGTTCCTGAAGGGATTATTTCATATTCCCGAAAAACACAATTACCATATTCTCGAACTCGGACTGCGCTACCGCTTCAGCAACAAAGTGTCGATGGAGGTTAACAACAGGCATGAAGCAGAAACTGATTACATAGTATATGCCGGCAGCGAAACCAACGGCGAACCCATCATCGGGTTTGTTGATTTCACCGACGTCACTTCCATTTATTCCGGACTGTACAATTTTACACCCCGCATGAACCTGGCCATGCGCATCCGCCACAACTGGAGCAAGGTTATTTACAAACGGTTTGCAAATGTGGATGAAAATGGAAAAGATATTCCCCGGCCATTTATATCAGACCAGGATGAAAATATAAATTTCTTCAACCTCGATGCGTTCTTTACCTGGGATTTCAGGCTGGGCAGCCGGGTGGTAGTTGGCTGGAAAAATTTCCTCGGCAACGAAGAATATGTTGACGGCGCCATGAACATGAAATACCTCAGCAACCTGGGAAAAACACTGGAACTCCGCCACGGCAATGAATTTACACTGCGCTTTATTTATTTTATTGATTACAACCAGCTCAGGAGGAAGAAGTGAGGAAGTAATCAGGAGTGGGAAGTAAAAAGTCAGTAATCCTGACTTACTCATCACTCATCAAACATTTGCCTCACTGTACCTGTAACAGCCCGTTTTCAATAATGGCAAAAACATGTTCTCCCGGCTGAGGTAAAATTTTTGCCATGCCTGAAAAACGGCTGAAGGCCGGCAGCACGGCATAATTATTTTTAAAATAAAAACACGGAAGCTCCAGCACCTGGCGGCCCCGGCCTTTCATAAACACCGAGGGATGCAGGTGACCGCAGAATGAATAATGTTTTTCATTCGCCGATGCCTCAATTGTTTCCGGGTCATGATAAAAAGAAAAATCATCAATCTGCAGTTTGTTTTTTCTTTTTATGTTCAGCTCTTTGTACCAGGCATCTTCCAGTATATCGTGGTTGCCCGTTACCAGTTGAATCTTCAGGGCACGCAAGTCGTTTCGCCATTTTTTAAAAAGCTCCAGTTCCCTGTTTGATTGGCTGTGGCTCAGGTCGCCGGCAATAATCAGCTGCTCGGCTTTGAAAAAAAGCACCTGGGTAAACAGGCGCTGCAGGTCTTCCTTAAAAACTTTTTGCGGCACGGGTATGCCCGATTTCCGGAAATGCCCCGTTTTTCCAATGTGCAGGTCGGCAATGATGAGTGTTTTCTGTTTTTCCCAGAACAAAGTTCTTTCCGGGCTCAACACAAAATCATTTTCATTGATGCTGTAAACTACCAGGGCATTCATAAGATGGATGCAAAATTAAACTCCTGTTTTGAATGCCGGTTACCTGCTGATGCAAAATTTCCATGGCACCGGGTGAGTATTGCTGCGTAGCAAATAAACACCGGGTGGTAAAGTAGCAACCGGTACATGATTTTTCCCCGTACTGATGCTGATATGCTTTACCAGTTTGCCGGCGCTGTTGTATAATGCAAGCTGCATTGGTTCATCAGCTTCAATTACCAGCTCATCTTTTGCAGGCACCGGGTAAAGCAAAAGCAGGTTATTTTTGGCCACCATAGCCGTTATAATTTCTGAATAGCTGAACCGGCCGTCTGCATCCCTTTGTTTCAGCCGGTAATAATGCCTGCCTGCCTGAACATGGCTGTGTAAATAAGAATAGGAAGTGGCTGCGGTGGTAGTTCCCCTGCCTGCTACACGATTGAGCAAAGAAAAATTTACCCCATCAGTACTGTGCTCAATTTCAAAAAACCGGTTGTTTGTTTCTGATGCTGTTGTCCATTTCAGCAGCACATTGTCTTTATCAGTTGTTGCAGTGAAGGAAGTAAGCACTACCGGCAGTACGAAGCTTCCCAAACCGGAGGAGCCGCAAAAGCAGTAAGTGCCCGTGCGCTGCGAAGCTGCACTGGCGCTGCCAAACACACGGAAATAATAAAGCTGTCCAACAGTAAGCCCCGAAAGAGAAAGTGTGACACCGCTGCTGGGGCCGGCCGCTTTGGCGCAGCCTATTTCGGCCAGCGAGCCACAGGTGGGTCCGCCGGAAAAAGCCTGTATGCAGGCAATAAACGAAACATTCTGTATCACATTAATTACGGCTGTGGTTGATGTGGCATAAAAATTAAACCAGATATCGGAGCCATCCTGCGCATTGTTGGTGCAAGATGGGGCAGAGGCACAGGCGTCCATCGTCGTTGTGGGTTCGCAGGCGCTGCGGTTGTCAAATTCAATGCCCCCGTTGCACGATGTACCTGTGAGGCATCCCGATATCCACGATTCGCTGAAGGTAACCGAAGAAGCAAAGTTAGTTCCGCCGCCGGGGCATTGCTGGGCCATGGTGAAATTGATGGATGCAAAAAGAATCAGGGGAGTTAAATGTTTTTTCATAAACGGGGTTAGACAGGGTTGGTTTTTATTTGCAAAAAGGAATCAAACACGGGTTTTTCTGAAGTGACCCGAAAATAAGAGTTTACCCCTATAAACTACATGGCTTTTTTTTCCACAGGGCTTGGTAATTGCACCCTGGCTTAACCCGTTTAATTTTTTTTAGATATTAAAAGGAGAAAGAATAAGGCAGAAAAAAAATTATGACTGATTTTAACCTGCAAGCGCTGCCTGCATCCGCCGCACACGGTCTTCCAGTTTTTCCGAAGAAAGATCTTCACGCAGGCTGTCCACTTTTATGGGGAAACAGAAAGGAGTGAGCCGTTCAGGAAACGTGATGATGATTTTTGATTGCTGAATGCGGCTCAGCATATCCCGCAGGCGGGTTTCTTCCATCTGCTGCTCCATCACTTCGCGGTAGCACTGGCGCAGCAGCAGGTTGTGCGGGTCATATTCGGCAAACACATTGAACAAAAGTGAAGCCGATGCCTGCAGGTGGCGGGCTTTCTTTTTTTCGCCCGGCATACCCTGGAATATCAAACCGCCGATGGCGGCAATGTCGCGGAATTTTCTTTTGGCCATCTCGGTGCTGTTCACACTGCGCTGTATGTCATCGAAAAGATTTTCCGTTGAAAAAAGTTCATACACATTGCTGTCGTCCACCGGTATCGGCTGGTCGCTCAGCAGTTCAAAGCCGTAATCGTTCATGGCAAATGAAAATGTGATGGGCCTGCTGCGGCTGATACGATAAGCCAGCACAGCCGCCATCGCTTCATGCACCAGGCGCCCTTCAAAGGGGTAAACAAACAAATGAAACCCGTCACCTGTTTCAATCTGTTCAATCAGCAGTTCGTTTGCTTTGGGTAAATGGGAGAGCTGTTGCTGCAGTTCTAACAATGGCTGCAACATTTCCAGCTCTGTTATCTTTTTCCCGCCTTCCCTTTCACTCTTTTCATTCACCTCAGTCAGCATTTCTCTCAGCTTCTTTCCCAGGTTGGCGCTCAGCGGCACCCGGCCTCCCTGCCAGCTCGGCACAATGGATTTTTTAGCGTTCGATTTCCGCACATACGCCGTCATATCTTTTATAGAAGCAAATTCCAGCCTCCTTCCTGCCAGTGAAAACACATCACCGGGTTCGAGGCGGCTGATAAACCATTCCTCAATCACGCCGATAAATCCGCCGCCCACCAGTTGCACACGCATCATTGGCTCACTTACAATGGTGCCGATATGCAGGCGGTGACGCATGGCTACACGGCGGTTGGTTATCCTGTACCGCCCGTCAATCAATTCCAGTTTTTTATAATCATCATACTGCTGCAGCGCATGGCCGCCGCTTACAAGATGATGCAGGATGGCTTTCCATTCATCTTCCGTCATGTGACCATAGCAGTGTGTGGATTTTATTTCATTAAAAATTTCATGGGCATCAAATCCATCGGAGATGGCCAGTGTGCAAAGCCACTGCATCAGCACATCGTAGCAGAGCAGCATCGGTTCGCGGCTTTCAATCAGTGTTTCTTCAATAGCCGATTTCAATGCGGCAGCTTCCATCAATTCGAGTGAGTGAGCAGGCAGAAAAAATATTTTACTCACTTCATCAGGACGGTGACCGCTGCGGCCCGCACGTTGCAGAAAACGGGCTACGCCTTTGGGGCTGCCCACCTGTATCACCGTTTCTACCGGGCGGAAATCAACCCCAAGGTCGAGTGAGGCTGTGCAAACCACGGCTTTCAGTTTTCCTGTATGCAGGTTTTCTTCTACCCAGTCTCGCAGCTCACGTTCGATGCTGCCGTGGTGAAGGGCCATGGCGCCGGCCAGGTCAGGCGCTGCATTCAGCAGTTGCTGGTACCATATTTCGCTCATGCCCCTTGTGTTGATAAACACCAGCGTCGTTTTGCTCCGGCGGATGATGGGAATGATTTTATGAATCAGTTTTATTCCAAGATGCCCCGCCCAGGGATATTTTTCTATTTCTTCGGGGAAAACGGATTCCACTTCGTAAAGCTTTTTCATTTCGGCACGAACAATCAAACCGGTATTTTTCGCCTCACCCCCGGCCCCTCTCTTTGCGGATAGGGGAGCGAGCAGTACATCTTTCGCCACTTCCAGGTTTCCGATGGTAGCGCTGATACCCCAAATCAAAGGATGGTTGACTCCTTCCTGTTCCTGACTCCTGACTTCTGACTCCTGAATTTTCACTATTCTCGCAATCGCCAGCTCCACCTGCACGCCCCGCTTGCTGCCCATCAGCTCATGCCACTCGTCCACCGCTATTATTTTTAAAGAAGAAAAAAATTCAGCATAGCCCTTCTGCGCCATCAGCAGGTGAAGACTCTCCGGGGTAATGATCAGCGCCTCGGGCATTTGTTTTTTCTGACGCTGCCGTTCGGCTGCGCTGGTATCGCCGTTGCGGATGCCCACTTTCCAGTTCATGCCCAGCCCGGCAATCACTTCTTCCATGGCCCGTCCGATGTCGTTGGCCAGTGCCCGCAGCGGAGTAATCCACAGCAGTTGCAGGCCGTTATTTTTTCTGCGCTTAAAATCATCGGGGTGATGATTGATAAAATCAATCAGTGCGCCGAGGAAAACTGAGAAAGTTTTGCCGCAGCCTGTGGGTGCATTCACCAGGCCGCTTTCAGCGTTCAGTATTTGCTGCCAGGTTTGTTTTTGAAATGCAAAAGGAACGAGGCCTTTGGAGGCAAGCCAGCGGCTGATGATTTGGTAACCTTTGGATTCTTCCAGGTGGGGCATGGTGCAAATTAGGAAGATGGGTTTATGTTGATGAATTTCATTTTGCCACACCCC
>CAZDUO010000068.1:0-20736 GCA_964508655.1 uncultured Chitinophaga sp.
CCGATACTACCACTTCCACCACGCTGGATACAGTTTGCAATAACCAGCTGCCCTATCTGTGGAATGGCAACAACTACAACGTTACCGGTACTTACTCCGTGACACTGACCAATGCTGCAGGATGTGATTCGGTGGCTACATTGATTTTAACCGTAACCGATACTACCACTTCCACCACGCTGGATACAGTTTGCAATAACCAGCTGCCCTATCTGTGGAATGGCAACAACTACAACGTTACCGGTACTTACTCCGTGACACTGACCAATGCTGCAGGCTGCGATTCGGTGGCCACACTGATTCTGACAATAAATGATACTACAAACTCCGTCACGGTTGATTCAATTTGCGCCAACCAGGCACCATATATATGGAACGGAAACAGCTATACAACTGCAGGTACTTATAATGTAACATTGGTGAATACAGCCGGATGCGACTCCATAGCTACACTTATATTACTTGTGAAACCGGTGCCTGTGCTTGTCATCAACCAGCCGCCGCCGGTTTGCGAACCGCTGACGGTTGATCTGACCGCTTCTTCCATCACGGCCGGAAGCGATCCGGGCTTAATCTTTACTTACTGGATGGATTCGCTGGCCACCATCCCGCTGCAAAACCCGGCTGCGGTGGCTGTTACGGGTACTTATTATATCAAGGCGCTGGGTGCAAACAACTGCGCCAGTACCAAACCGGTGGCAGTAACTGTTATTATTTACAGGCTGATCAGCGGCATACGCTATGCACCCATCACTACGCAGGCGTTTATTTCCACACAGCTCAGTGCAAGAAATATCGGTATTAATTACAACTGGACACCGCCTGTGGGGCTGAACTCTTATACCATCAAGGATCCGGTATTTAATTACGATGCACAGACAGAATACATCATTTATATAACAAGAGATAATGGTTGTATAACGGTAGACACCGTGCTGGTGCGGATAACTGCACAGGTGCCCGGTGCACTGGTGCGTTCCGATTTGTTTGTGCCCAAAGCGTGGACACCGAATAATGACGGGCATAATGACAAGCTGTTCCCGCTGACGGTGAACATCCGCGAACTGAAATACTTCCGGATTTTCAACCGCTGGGGCCAGCTGGTGTTTGAAACCAATATGATTGGTCACGGTTGGGATGGAAGGTATAATGGGAAACCGATGCCGATGGATGTATACACATGGACGGTAGAAGCCATTGGCGTGGACGGCAAGTACATTAAGAAAGCTGGCAATTCAGTTTTAATCAGGTAAATTTAACAGTATGAAAAAGCTGAAAAAAATTCTGGTTCCTCTTGTCCCGGCAATACTGTCGGCACTGCTGGTAAAAAATTCAGCAGCACAGGACCCGAGCTTTTCACAATTTTTTTCGTCGCCGCTTAACATCAACCCGGCGCTTACGGCCAACATCAATGCCGACTGGCGGGCAATAGCTAATTTCCGCGACCAGTGGATTGGCCCTGCAAGCCCCTATGTTACCGGTACGCTGTCATACGACAGGAAGTTTCAGAAAAAAATTCCCAATATGGAATTTGATGGCAACAGCTTTGGCGCCGGCACCATGATGATGTACGACAGGGCCATGGGCGGTGTGGTAAAAAGCACTTATATGTCATTGAATATTTCTTACCGGGTGAAACTGACTGATGGCAAATACAAACACCGGCTGGGTGCAGGGTTCGGCACCATTTATGGCCACCGTCGGATTGATTTCACAGGCATTGATTTTGAAGAACAGTTTACAGGCTATGGATTTAATACCAACCTGCCAACCGGAGAAACCAGTTTGTCTTCAATGAAGCCGTACTTTTCAGTAAGCACCGGCTTGCTGTACAGCATCACTTCGGAGAACAGCAATTTTGACCTCGGTGTTTCCGCTTTTCATGTAAACAAACCCAAGCAAACCTTTCTGAAAGATGAAAACCAGTACCTGCCGGTGCGTAAAGTAGTACACAGCAATTTTGAAACATTCCTCTCGGAAAGCCTGGTGTTGAACCTGAATGCCGTTTACCAGTCGCAATCAACGGCTGAATACTATTCATTCGGCGGTGCATTGGGTTATTACCTGCCCTACTACAACGACCTGATGCTGAATGCAGGCATCTGGTACTGGTCGAAAAATGCAGTGATACCTTATGTGGGTCTCGCTTACAAAGATTACCAGTTTGGGTTAAGTTATGATGTCACTGTTTCAAAACTCAGGCAGGCCAATGATAAACCAAACACCTACGAATTATCGCTGATTGTGAGGGGCCGAAATAAACCAAGCTTTGTAATTCCCTGCCCATGGAAGTAAACCGGGTGGCCTGGCACATGATTTTTGCCGGTAAAATGATTTTCATAAAGTAATTAAACCGGTTGGTCAAGTTGAATTTGTTCCGGATATCAAAGGATTTTAATTTAGGTGAAATCAAGTCATGAACAAACTTATTTTTCTCAAAACGGTATTGGTTATTGTCATTCCATTCATCACCTGTTGCAATAAAAAGAAATCAAATGGCGCAGTTCCCAACCCGCCGGCTGACAGCATACGTGTGGTAAAGCAAAACCTGCAACATGTGTGGGAACTGATTTGGGGAACCGATAATCATATCTGGTTTACTGAACGGGACGGAAAAATTTCCAAAATGAATCCCGCAACGGGGAGCATCGTTTTCAGCACAACAATAAACGAAGTGGTTTCGAGCGGCGAAGGCGGCCTGCTGGGCATGGCACTGCACCCCGATTTTTTAAATAACGGTTTATTATATGTTGTTTATAATTACAGCAGCGCTGCCGGCTACCGGGAAAAAGTGGTGCGATATACTTTCAGCAACAATAGGCTTACCAACCCGGTTACTCTTATGGACAATATTCCTGCTTCCGGTATTCATAATGGTTCAAGAATACGTGTGGTGAACGAAAATACAGGTATAAAAATATATTTTACCACCGGCGATGCTTCCAATGCCGCTGCTTCGCAGGATGTAAATTCGAAAAGCGGAAAACTGCACCGGCTGAATGCCGACGGCACAGTGCCGGCAGACAACCCGACACCGGGCAACTCATTGTGGAGTTACGGGCACCGCAATCAGCAGGGTCTCATTTTTGCAAACAATAAATGGTATGCTTCCGAACACGGGCCGGCTATTGAAGACGAAGTAAACATAATTGAAAAAGGAAGAAATTACGGCTGGCCAAATGTGAACGGACCCTGCGATGGCAGCGAAATAAATTTCTGCACCGCTAATAATATTAAAGAACCCATCTGGTCTTCAGGCAATGTTACCATTGCCGTTTGTGGCATTGATTATTACAACCACGACCGGATTCCCGTTTGGAAAAACTCCATCCTGATGACCACGCTGAAAGATCAAAGCCTGCGCCAGCTGAAATTGAGCGCCGATGGAAACAGCGTAATAAGTACGGCCATGTTTTTCAAAAACGAATTCGGGAGGCTGCGTGATGTCTGCATTTCACCCGACGGAAAACTGTACATCGGCACCAGCAACGGCGGCGGCAGCGATAAAATAATTGAAGTTTCGAAATTATGAGCCGTTGAAAACTACCCCGTAAAAAATTAATACCCCCATGCTGAAACCGTTCGGGGATTGCAGAAACATCTTCTTTCCTACATTTGCCTGATGCGGCTGACAGAAGTAACTGATAAAAAATCTGCCCGGGAGTTTTTACTGGTCAATGTTGAGCTCAACAAAAAAAATGCTGCCTATATCCGGCCGCTTGATAAAGACATCAATGATGTATTTGATGTGCAAAAAAACAAAGCCTTTCGCCATGGTGAAGCCACAAGGTGGATTTTAAAGAATGACCATGGACAACTAGTGGGGCGGATAGCCGCATATGTAAACAAAAAATACAGAAACAAAGGTGACGATGTGCCGGTGGGCGGCATTGGTTTTTTTGACTGCATCAACAGCCAGGCGGCAGCCGATACACTGTTTGATGTGGCAAAACACTGGTTGATGCAACGGGGCATGCAGGCCATGGATGGTCCCATCAATTTTGGCGAAAGGGACCGCTGGTGGGGGCTGGTTGTAAAAGGCAATGAAATTCCGCCGATGTACTGCATGAATTTCAATCCCCCTTATTACCAGCAGTTGTTTGAAAATTATGGTTTTAAAAATTATTTCAACCAGGTGTGCTTTGCCCTGAAAGCTAAAGACCGGATTCAGCAAAAGTTTTATGCCCGACATGCCGAGTGCGCCAAAGACCCGAATTTCAGCGCTGCATACATCCGTAAAAATCAACTGGAAAGATTTGCCAGGGATTTCACCATTGTTTATAATAAAGCATGGGCGGGCCATGGCGGGCTGAAACAGGTAGAAGAAAAAGTGGTACTGCAAATGCTTAAAAACATGAAGCAGGTGATGGATGAAAGAATTTGCTGGTTTGTATATTATAAAGATGAACCCATCGCCTTCTGGATTAACCTGCCCGATCTGAACCAGTGGTTCAAATACCTTGATGGCAAATTTGACTGGTGGCACAAACTGAAATTTCTCTGGAAAAAAATAACAGTTAAAAACAATAAATTCACCGGTCTTGTATTCGGCGTGGTGCCCGAATTCCAGGGAAAAGGAGTGGAAAGTTATATGATAGTGGAAGGCGCCCGGGTGATTCAGAAGTTGCAAATCGAAAACGGGGAATACAAACTGGGTGTCCCTATTTATGAAGATTATGAAATGCAGTGGATTGGTGAATTCAACCCGAAAATGATTAACGTGGCCGAAGCGCTGGGCACTTACCGAAGCCGGATACTCGTAACATACCGTTATTTATTCGACCGGTCAAAAGAATTCAAACCGCACCCTATACTGGTGTAAAAAATTCAAAATTCAAATTCCAAATTCCAATGCAGAAATCCGATATTCGGGATTCAAAGTGAGCAAGTACCATGGACAAGTTTATTGTTTCAGCAAGAAAATACAGGCCGCAGACATTTGACACCGTGGTGGGGCAATTGCACATCACCACCACGCTGAAAAATGCCATCAAACAAAACCAGCTGGCACATGCCTTTCTGTTTTGCGGGCCAAGAGGTGTGGGCAAAACCACCTGTGCCCGCATTCTTGCCAAAACCATCAACTGCGAACACCGCTCAAAAGACGGCGAGGCCTGCAATAAATGCAATTCGTGCCATTCTTTCAACGAAGGCATATCACTCAATATTCATGAATTGGATGCAGCCAGTAATAATTCAGTTGATGATATCCGCACCCTGGTTGACCAGGTTCGATTTGCGCCACAGGCCGGACGGTACAAAGTGTATATTATTGATGAGGTGCACATGCTCAGCGCTTCAGCTTTCAATGCATTTCTGAAAACACTGGAAGAGCCCCCCTCCTATGCCATTTTCATCCTGGCCACAACAGAGAAACATAAAATTCTTCCTACCATTCTCAGCCGCTGCCAGATTTTTGATTTCAAACGCATCACCAACAACGACACAGTAGAGCACCTGCAGGAAATTTGTACCAAAGAAGATATAAAGGCTGAAAAAGCAGCCCTGCAGATTATTGCCCAGAAAAGTGAAGGCTGCATGCGTGATGCACTCAGCCTGCTGGATAAAATTGCCAGCTTTACCAACGGTGAACTTACTTACCAGCACACACTGGAACATCTCAACATACTGGATGCCGATTATTATTTCAAGCTGATGGACTGCATCCTCAGCCAGGACCTGAGCGGCGCCATGCTGCTGTACGACGACATCAACCGTAAGGGATTTGAAGGCGACATGGTATTGAATGGTTTTGCCGAATTCATCCGCAACCTGCTGGTGTGTAAAGATGAAAAAGTAGCCGGCCTGCTGGAAGCAGTGGAGAGCTTTAAAGAAAAATATATTGCCACGGCAAAAAAGATTTCGCCTTCGCTGCTTATCAGCGCACTGAATATTATTAACGAGGCAGAAATAAATTACAAAGCAGCCCGCAATAAACGACTGCATACAGAGCTGACGCTTATAAAACTCTGCTACCTGCAGCAGGCAATAGAACTGGCTACCGATACCGGCGGAATAAGTAAAAAAAAAGTAGCTGACGTTCCGCTGGCATTCCGCACTGCTGCCATTACACCACTCAAAAAGGACAGCCATAAAAAGAAAGCAGAACCTGGGGAAAAAGAAGCGAAGCTCTTGATTGAATCTTCCGTGGCGAATGAACCGGAATCTTCTATAAAAAAATATTCTGAAATCATACAGGGCCCGGCAGCCTCGCAGCCACCCGCTGCAACCGGAGCAACTACAAATAAGGCAGTACCTGGTACACGACTCACGGCTCTTGAAAAAATCCGCCGCCAGGTAAAGGGTAACGGGAATAACGGAAAAGGAGTTGAAAGCATCAACCTGCCACTTGAACAGGAAAAACTGCAAGAGGCCTGGAATGAATTTACCGCCAAACTGAAAAAAGAAAAAAACCCTGCAGCACCTAACTTTGAAATGGCTGTGCTGCGTATGCAGGACTCCAATAGTTTTACGGCGCTTGTGTCAAACAACATCCAGTTCAGGTTTATTGAACAAAACGGGCAGAAGGCTTCGCAGTTTCTGCGGGAAAAACTGCACAACAGCCAGCTCGAGTTTTTTATCGTAATGGAAGAAAATAAAGAAGAAAAAATTCCCGTTGGCACTCCCCTCACTTCCCGAGAACAGTTTTTGAAAATGACGGAAAAATATCCGCTGGTAAAAGAACTCAAAGACCGCCTGCGCCTGGAACTTGATTACTGAATAATTTCATGGCTGCACACATTGCACAAGTTGCACTTAACAGTCCGCAAGCAAACATTCACCATTCACCAAATTGCCTTAATTTCGGCCATTCAAATCTGAAATCCCTCCCGAATCCCGAACATTCGGGACGGGACTCAAATCAAAAATTCAGATTATGGCTGATGTGATTTTAATGCCCCGCCTGAGCGATACTATGACCGAAGGAGTAATTGCCGCCTGGCACAAGAAGGTTGGCGATACTGTGAAAAAAGGCGACCTGCTGGCAGAGGTCGAAACTGATAAAGCTACAATGGAACTTGAAAGTTACAAGGACGGCACCCTTTTACATATAGGAGTGGAAAAAGGTGGTAAACTTCAGGTAAATGATCTGCTGGCCATTATTGGCGCACCGGGTGAAGATATTTCAGGTTTGCTCAGTGGTGGAGCACAGCCAATAACTCAAAGTAAGAAGGAAATGACACAAGAAATGCAACCAGCAACGGCGGTAGCAACTGCCTCCGCTACGGCCATCGACATAAGCAAAATGGAAGAAGTAGTACTGATGCCGCGGCTAAGCGATACGATGACTGAAGGAGTAATAGCAGCCTGGCATAAAAATATCGGCGACATGGTAAAGAAAGGCGATATACTAGCCGAAATTGAAACTGATAAAGCAACACTTGAACTGGAAAGCTATAAGAACGGAACACTCTTATACCGCGGCGCCGAAAAGGGAGAAAAAATTGCCGTGAATGCCCTGCTCTGTATAATTGGTGAAAAAGGTAAAGTGGATGTAGAAGCAGTGGCAGCAGCGGCAAAGGGCGGAGTATTGAAACCGGCACAAATAAGTGAATCAGGTAAACCGTCTATTGCAGAAGTGCAAGCGGCAACCAGTTATCAGCAACCAGCAGCAACCGGCGGCAACGGAAGAATTAAGGCTTCACCGCTGGCAAGGAAATTTGCAAAAGAAAAAGGAATTGACCTGCGTACACTGCGCGGCAGCGGCGATGGCGGCCGAATTGTAAAAGCCGACATTGATACTTACCTGCAGACGGCCGTTGCTGAATCAACTAAAATTGCCACGCAACCTGTTTCGCCAAAACCGCAACCGGTATTGGCACCTGCCACCGGCGAAGAAGGATTTACCGATACACCTAACAGCCAGATGCGCAAAACCATTGCCCGCCGGTTGGGTGAAAGTAAGTTTTCCGCCCCCCATTTTTACCTGACCATTGAAATTAACATGGACAATGCGATAGCAGCCCGGACGCAGATGAATGAATTCAGCCCTGTAAAAATTTCTTTCCAGGATATTCTTATCAAAGCCTGTGCGTTGGCTTTGCAGCAGCACCCGGCGGTCAATTCTTCCTGGATGGGAGATACTATCCGCACATGGCATCATATACATATCGGCAGCGCTGTAGCTGTGCCCGAGGGGCTTATTGTGCCCGTTATAAAATTTGCCAATCAGAAATCTTTTTCACAAATAGCGGCTGAAGCAAAAGAGCTGTACGAAAAAGCCAGGAATAAAAAACTGCAGCCGCATGAATTTACAGGCAATACATTTACCATAAGCAACCTTGGCATGATGGATATTGAAGAATTCACAGCCATCATCAATCCGCCCGACAGCTGCATACTGGCCGTAGGTAAAATAAAAGAAGTGGTGGTAAAAAAAGGCGAGGGATTTACTACTACTAATGTGATGAAAGTGACCATGAGTTGCGATCACCGCAGTGTGGATGGCGCCGTGGGAGCCGCCTTTCTTCAAACGTTGAAAAAATATATGGAAAACCCGGTAGCCATGCTTATGTAGTAATAGTTCGTTTCTACTTCGCCGGGATTGCCGGTTATACATTCATTGCCCCTAACCATACATCAGCCTAAACGCTAAGTAATTTCACCTGTTTTTCAGAAAAAGGCGGTTCTACATCTCATATAATGCTGTGCCTGTACGTATTTACGTGATGCAGCAAAAATCTATGAACCTTTATAACGCCTTGTTTGACATCTTTCTTTTTGAAGGAATTTTTCTCTTTTTTTTCAGCTCCGTTCTCACCTTGCTGAATGACCCTGTTTCGGATTTTTTGTACCCGGTAGCAGCAGGTTTGTTTATTGCCGGCATTTTACTGGGCGTAATCGGCAAGCTGTTTCATCTATTCAGAAAAGAACTACAGTATGAAGAACATTGATGGCGGGATGACGGCGGGAGATAAAGCCAGCTTCATCGGAAAATATATTTTCAGTATTTTTTGAAATTTCGAAACACATGCTGTAGCTTTGGTGTATGAAACTAACCGAAGCCAGGCAGCAATTCATCAGCAGCTGGGGCGCATTTGGCACCCACTGGGGCATCAACCGCACCATGGCGCAGATTCATGCCCTGCTGCTCATCAGCGCCGATCCGCTCAGCCAGGACGATATCATGGAGGAACTCAACATCAGCCGCGGCAATACCAATATGAACATCCGCGAACTCATCAATTGGGGCCTGGTAGAAAGGGTGCTGCTTCCCGGTGAAAGAAAAGAATTTTTTGTAGCCGAAAAAGACATCTGGAAAGTGGTAAAGCAAATTGTGAAAGAAAGAAAAAAGCGGGAGCTGGAGCCCATGATGCAGCTGCTGGACAAGCTGGAAGATGTGGAAGGCGATAAGCGGGACAAACAGGTAAAAACTTTTGTGGAAACAGTAAGCGGCATAAAAAAACTGGGCATGCAGGCTGATAAAACACTGGATGTGATGATCAGGGCAGATGAAAACTGGTTTGTCGGCAGCCTGATGAAGCTCTTTAAGCCTCACCCCTAACCCTTCTCTTTCCGGAGATGGGAAAAAACCGGGAAACCGGTTTTTATTTGTAAAACTATTTTCATTGTTTTCTGAAAATTTAAAATACTTGATATGTTGTGGTTGAAGAAAACAGATTACTATGGACAGCTGGTATTGATGCTCCTGATGATAATATCTGTGCCGGTATTTTACCTCTTTTTATTTATGGCGGGATTGTTTCTCCTCGGTTGCTGGCAACTAATCAGTGCCGGATTTAATACTCCCTGCTTCATTCATTCCGGTTTTAAAAAGCAGATTATCCGCTACTGGATATGTTGTGCTGCTGATTTAATCCTGATTTTCCTTTGCTGGCCCCTCTCCCGGCTTTTTGACCCCGATGATGTGCAGGTAGTTTTCTGGATTGGAATTACCGGCGCCGCTGTCATCGGGATCTATTACATTATCATTTACCAGCGCCTGATTGAACAGAAGGTACTCCGAAATGAATTGAGCGGTTTTACAAAATCTAAACTTTAATTATGGAAAATAAAATTCTTATTTACGACGACAACTGCCCCTTTTGCAGCTGGTACTCCGGCCAGTTTGTAAAATTTGGACTGCTGCCGGGCGCAGGCAGGAAAGCTTTTTCCAGCCTGGAAGAAATTTATTTAACAAAAATTGATTTTGATAAAAGCCGGAATGAAATACCCCTGCTTGACACTAATGATGGTAAAGTACTTTACGGCATAGATGCATTGCTGGAAATTCTTGGTAAGAAAATTCCGTGGATAAAATCAGCAGGAAACCTGCCCCCGGTAAAATGGTTTCTGAAGAAACTCTACAAACTCGTCTCTTACAACCGCAAGGTGATAGTGGCCCGTAAATGCGGGCCCGGCAGCATTGATTGCTCGCCCGACAATAATTATTGGTATCGTTTTTACTTTATGGCCCTGTCATTTTTATTCAATACGCTGATGCTTTTCCCTCTGCATGCAACGTTTTTAAGCACTCTTTCTTATTACCGGGTCTCATCTACCCAATTACAGGGTGCTCATCTTGTTTTTGTTGCTGCCAACTGCCTGCTGGCTTTCAGTTTTTCCAAACAAAAAGCTTTTGAATACCTGGGCCAGGTGAATATTCTTGCACTCACGGTTATACTCCTGCTTATTCCGCTGATGTGTGTGCATTCCATATTGCCGGAGTGGTGCATCAGCCTTTACCTGGCAGCAACCGCAGCCATTGTTTTTAAAGAATACATTCGACGGATGGAGTACGCAGGCGTTTTGCCAAAAAACAAATGGGTAGTAAGTATGAACCTTCTTTGCATGACCGGCTTTATATTATTCCTCTTTCACTAAATCAACTGTTGTGAAAAATAAAAAAATCATAATAGCCGGCGGTACGGGTTTCCTGGGGCAGGAAATGACCCGGCACTTAGGGAAGGAAAATGAAATAGTAATATTGTCAAGACTGGTTGCAAACGAAAAAACCAATCGAAATAATTACAACTCACTTTCAGCTGACGACTTGAAAAATGTGCGAATAGTCCCCTGGGATGCTAAATCGGCCGGTGACTGGCAACATGAACTTGAAGGTGCTGATATAATAATTAACCTGGCCGGTAAATCAGTGAACTGCCGCTACACCGAAAAAAACAAACAGGAAATATTTGACAGCCGTACCCATGCTACCCGGGCAATAGGGGAAACAATCGGGCAGTGCAGCCGGCCTCCCTCACTGTGGATTAATGCTTCTTCTGCCACCATTTACCGTCATGCGGAAGACCGGCCGCAGGATGAATACAACGGTGAAATGCACGACGATTTTTCCGTACAGGTTTGCAAACGATGGGAAAATATTTTTTATAAACAACATACTCCCGGTACAAGAAAAGTTGCACTGCGCATGGCCATCAATTTAGGACCGGGCGGCATCCTGCTTCCCTATTTTAATTTATTAAAATTCGGTTTGGGCGGCAAGCAGGGCAGCGGCAAACAGATGTACAGCTGGATTCATGCAGAAGATACCTGCCGCATGATTGAATGGATTTGGGAACATAAAGAAATGAGCGGCACTTTCAATTGCTGCGCACCCAACCCGGTAATCAATGATGAATTTATGCAGACCCTTCGCAAAGTAACCCGGAATAAATTTGGCCTTCCCGCCTTCACCTGGATGCTGAGGTTCGGCGCTGCACTGATTGGCACAGAAACGGAACTGGTGCTGAAGAGCCGCTGGGTGTTGCCGGCAAAAATTACAGAAACCGGTTTTCAGTTTAAATATCCCTTTCTGAAAAATGCGCTGGAAGAGATCATAAGCAGGGTGCCGCGAAAACAGTACAAGCTGCTCTGAATGCAGTAATTTTTTTCCGCATAGTTTTACAAAATGAATGAAAAGAAAAAAACGCTGGTGCTCGGTGCCTCCGACAATCCTGCCCGGTACAGTTTCCTCGCTATACATCGGTTGCGCAGCATGGGGTACCCGGTAGTTGCCATCGGCAAGCGGCAAATGATGGTAAAGGATGTGCCGGTGGAAACTGAGAAGAAAAAATTTGAAAACATTCATACGATTACCTTTTACCTGAATACCCTGCACCAGTATGAATACTACGATTATGTATTATCACTTAAACCCCAGCGCATCATTTTTAACCCCGGCGCTGAAAATGCAGAACTGGCTGAACGGGCAAAGCAAAACGGCATCGAAGTACAGAATGCATGTACGCTGGTGCTGTTAAGCACCGGGCAGTATTAATTTTTTTTACCTGAAATAGTACGACGCCGTTTACCGTATACTTACTTATTAAAAAAACATGCTTCAATTCTTCTTATTTATAAAAATAAAATAGACCGCTACCCGTTTTTCCATAGTCACATTCTGTTGTGATTCCGTCACCCTCCCTGAAGATTGCAGTAAGCTTTTTTGCTGCCAGTCAATATCCTGTTTAAACTAAAATGTATCCGATGAAAAATCTTTACAAAGGCATTACCTGCCTCATCCTGACGTTACTCTGTTTCCAGTCTGAAGCGCAACACCCATTTGTAAGAGAACCGGACTACAACCGGCCGGCGCTTTTTCAGCCATTGCCCGAAAAAATCAATTGCCGCATCAGCAGTCTTGAATCGCTGCTGCAGAATGCAGCGGGCAGTGAAGTGAACTTTGCTCTTGCTGACAATTTTATTTTCCGGGGAACTATTGCTTCAGTTGCTGTTGATGAAGACTCCGGGATAAAAAGCATGGTCATCCGCTCGACCAATTTCCCGGGTTCTGCATTTTCATTTTCAAAAATTACCATGGAAGACGGCGCTGTAAAATACACAGGTCGTATCATAAGTTTTCAGCACGCCGATGCTTACGAGCTTGGTTTTGAGAATGGCCAATATTATTTCGTCAAAAAAGGACTTTATGACCTGGTTAATGAATAACAGCCCGTTTTCAATCCGTACCAATGAGAAACCATGATTTCATCCGTTAAATCCCTTTTTATGAAAAACCTTTACAAACCTGTCTTGCTGATGCTGCTTTTTGGAGGAATGCAGACAGCACATGCACAGGTGCCCACATTGAACAGCTACACCAGCGCCAGCGCCGTCATTTACCTTGACTTTGATGGCCACTATGTTTCCGGCACCATGTGGAATGTGTACGGCGATTTCAACTGCAACTCTTCCGGCCTGAATGAAACACAGATTACCGAAGTGTTTAACCGTACAGCGGAAGATTTCCGGCCGTTTAATATCAACGTCACTACCAGCCAGACCAAATACAACCAGGCGCCTGCCAACCGGAGAATTCGCATTGTTATTACCACTTCGTATGAATGGTACGGCTCCGGCGCCGGCGGTGTTGCTTACCTGAATTCATTTACCTGGGGTGATAACACACCAGCTTTTGTTTTTTCATCGCTGCTCGGTTATAATATTAAAAACATTGCCGAGGCTGCATCGCATGAAGCAGGGCATACACTTGGATTGCGCCATCAAAGTTCGTATGATGGTAATTGCGTAAAAACATCGGATTACAACTGGGGCCAGGGTACCGGTGAAATTGGATGGGCCCCGATAATGGGCGCCGGTTACAACCAGAACATGACCCTGTGGCACAACGGGCCCAATTCCATCAGCTGCAACAATATTCAAACCGACCTGAGCATTATCACCAATGCCACCAATGGCTTTGGCTACCGCACCGACGATCATACTGATGCTTACAACACTGCTACCAATGCATCATTTGATAACAACGAGCAGTTTACCATCAGCGGTGTGATAGAAAAAACGGACGACAAAGACCTGTTTAAATTCACCATGCCTGAGTTTGGCCAGTTTCAACTGAGCGCTGTTCCTTATAATGTGGGAAGCAGCAATGCAGGTTCTGATCTCGATTTGCAGGTAGAGTTTCTCGATGCAGGTTACAATACGCTTGGCATTTATAATCCGGGCAACCTCCTCAGTTCTATCGTTGACTCGCTGATAAGCGCCGGCACTTATTACCTGCGTATTGATGGCAAAGGAAATATTTATGCTCCTGAATATGCAAGTCTTGGCTCTTATTCGTTGCAGGCAAGTTATGTGCCCGGCACCTCGCTTCCTTTGCGCAGGCTGGAAATGAGAGGTCGGCTTGAAGGCGAACTTCACCTGCTCAACTGGCTGATTGATGCAGATGAGGCAGTAATCAAACAAGTGATAGAAGTTTCAAGCGACGGCAGAAATTTTACAGTACTGGAACAGCCTTTAAACCATCTGCGTAGTTTCAGCTACAGACCGGCCGACACTAAACCACTGCAATACCGCATGCATGTAACATTTGACAACTTCAAAGAATACTACTCAAACGTGATTACCATTCGTGCAGGTAAAACCCTGAAGCCGCAATTAATAGGAAACAACATAACAGGCGTCAGCCTGAATGTCAGCAGCCCTGCTGTTTACCAGTACCAGGTTATTGACCGCAACGGGAAACTTATCAGCAAAGGAGTGGTAGAAAAAGGATACAGCGCTATCAACGCAGGCACCATCATACCCGGTATTTACATCATCCGGTTCAGCAACGGTATTGAGCAATGGACAGAAAAATTCATTAAGAAATAATGCATTAACTATTTATCATCCGTACCCTTTTGGGATTTCAGAGGTTTTTCTATAATTTAGAAAAACCTCTTTTTCGTATGCGCTGGAGAAAATTCAATGGAGAAGCAATAGACATCCCGATACTTCAGGCGGTAGAAAATGCCATCAAGCGGGAAACGGCAGCCGGTTATCACCTGAAAGTGTGCATCGGCACCGACTCACAGGTAAAAGGTCATGAAACCGAATTTGCCACGGTGATTGTGTTTCTGCGTGAAGGGCACGGCGGCTTTATGTTTATTCACAATGAAAAAACAAGGCAGCAGTTCAGCATCAAGGAACGGATGCTGATGGAAGTGGCCAAGAGCATTGAAATTGCTTACGAACTCTGCAACCTGTTCACTATTTATGATGTGGACATGGAGGTGCATGCCGACATTAATACCAACCCGCACTTTAAAAGCAATGATGCGCTGAAAGAAGCGATGGGTTATATCCTGGGCATGGGTTTCGCATTTAAGGCAAAACCTGAAGCCTTTGCCAGCAGCAGCTGCGCCAATAAGGTAGTGAACTGAAGGTAAGTGAAATAAAAACCGGCCAGGGGTTATTGCCGGTTTCCGGCAACATTCATGCCCGCATTATTTTTCACTGTTATCAAACTCGTTGATGAATGATCCTGGTGAATCTGGATAGTAGAAGCATTGTAATAATGACTCCTTTTTTTGGAATCTTCGTGGGCAAAAGAGAAAGCGACAAGCACAAGGATAAATAGTATGGCTGCAACGTTTTTTTCAGATAAGATTTTCCGCATGGCGTTAAAAAATTCGGCTGCAAGATAGCTGATTATTCTGGCAAAACATAACTGAACCTGGCTCATTTTTTCCTCATCAGCCCTGCAGTTTTTGGTTCAGCCGGTCAATGTAGCCAAGCATTTCCTGTCGGCCGCTTCGTGTGACCGCTGAAGTAATAAAATATTCCGGCATTGCTTCCCACCGCTCAGAAAGTTTCTGCATAAAAACCTCTGCCTTACGCTGTGTGGCACCGGGCTTGTTTTTATCAGCTTTTGTAAACACAAGGGAAAAGGGAACCTGCCACTCCCCCAGCCGGTTGATGAAGTCAAGGTCTTTTTTCTGCGGCTCATGGCGGCTGTCAATAAGCACAAACAGGTTTACCAGGCTTTCTCTTTTACGGATATACTCTTCAATCATTTTTTCCCAGCCCTTTTTTTGTTTTTGAGAAACGACAGCAAACCCGTAACCAGGAAGATCAACCAGGTACCAGTTCAGCGTCTTGCTCTTTTGCTGTGGCCGGGGTGCGTGGGAGATTATCTGGTAATGATTGATGAGTTGCGTTTTGCCCGGGTTGGCTGAAACCTTTGCCAGCTCTTTTTTATTGCAGAGCATATTGATGAGCGACGACTTGCCCACATTGCTTCGGCCGATAAAGGCATATTCGGGCCTGTCGGGCTGCGGGCATTTATCCACTGAGGGGCTGCTGATGATGTATTTCGCTTCTTTGATTTCCATTGGGGATGCAAGATAAGGGAGGAAGGGAAAGGGCACAAGGTACATGGAACAAGAATCAAAGTTTGAGGAAATTGATAAATATATTTTATTAAAGAGAAAAAAATCAGAACTTATCTCAAAAGTCATAATTACAACACAGTGGCACAGAGTTAAGGAGTTACACAGAGAATTTACTTCAGAAACATCATCACTGTGTAACTCGGTTTCTCAAAATATCTGAGTTAAAATTACTTTTGAGATAAGTTGTAGTAACAATAAGAAGTTGAATAGAATTGCTGCAGTACAAGAGTGCGACCCACCTGCTCCGCCTGTGGCGGATACTTCGGGCAGGCGCAAGGGACGATGAAAAGAATTACTGCTGCCGGTTACATAATAAAAAACCACAGTTACAGGATGCACAGCCATAATGAAGAGTTTGCTTCGCCCCGACTTTACCGGGACCCGCAGGAAAAAATCTCCCCGATAGAAATCGGGGAGAACAACTAAAAACACAAGCCTGAAATAAGGCTATGGAAGATCCTTCGCAAGCTCATGGTTTCACAAGGATGAGGATTTACCTTGTTAAAGCCAAGGTTAATCAGGTTTTTTGCCTTCGAGAAATGTATTGATGGTGCTGATTTTAGCCTGGTTGTTTTCGTCGGTCTTGACTTCGTAATTGCTGTAAAAATTTTCGACTGCAGTAAGGGAGTTGCCATACAATTCCATATTGCGGCGGATATAAGCCGGCACAGTCTCAAACTCATTATTCGGGTCGGCCGCGTTAATGTTGAATGACAGATTACGCAGCTTCTTCAGCCTTTCGGCTGCCCTACGTTTTTGTTCTTCCGCTTCGTTCGCCATCGGCGAATCCTCAACAGAAGCAGACAAAGGTGGCTGAGCCTGATGAGCCAACGGCATATCCGCCGCAGGAATGTCATCCCGCATTACCAATTGCATGTCGCAAAGCGTTTCTTCGCTGTTGGTGTTTGGCACTTGGTGCGGAACCGGTTCTTCAGCAGAAGGCATTGGGGTGGAGACCCCTGCTTGTGTTTCTGCGTAAATATTGGATGGTCTGGCCAGGTAACCTCCCGATGCTGCAGACACCGGGGTAGTACTATGTTTAGTTTCTTCTTTTTTTGCTGCGGGTTTTACGGATTCATCAGCCGAAAATAATGGCTGATTTTTTTCCGATGCGTCTATTTTTTCCCCAGTAGTTTCACCCGTAATACGGTTCGTGGTTTCACTAAGTGGTTTTTCGTTCAGGTGCAGTTCCCATACCACTACTTTATTTTCTTCGCCTGGATGTAAGGTGTTAGATTCATTCTCCTCTTCTTCCAGTTCTTCATCTTCCACAATCATCATGGCCGAAACAGGCTCATCGGTGGCCGGCACATTTTCTACCAGCCAGGGCGAAAGAATATCCACCACTTTTGCTTCGGTCTTTTCTTCTTCCTTTGGCTCTTCTTTCTTCATCCCCTCCGGCTCGCCAAGTACCATAATAATTTTTTCTTCTTTTTTCTCAACCTCTTTTTTCTTCACACGGTAGTTATCTGCGCTGGTTTTGGTAAACGGATCTTTGTGCTGAAAACCGGTGGCAATAAGTGTAATGCCCAGCTTGCTGCCAAGTGAATTGTCGTATCCGAGACCGAGTATCACATCGGTATTTTCGCCGGCCTGGCTCAGCAGGTAATTCTGGATGATCTCCACTTCATCCATTGTGAATTCATCATCGCCTTCGGCTGAGTTAATATTGATAAGAATCCATTTGGCGCCGCGGATATCGCTGTCGTTGAGCAGCGGCGAGTTTAAAGCTTCTTCAATGGCCCGCTGTGCCCGGTTTTCGCCCTGTGCTGCGGCACTGCCCAGTATGGCCACACCGCCGTTCTTCATCACAGTGCACACATCGGCAAAGTCTACATTAATCTGTCCCGTGCTGCTGATGACGTCGGTAATACATTTGGCTGCTGTCGCAAGCACATTATCGGCTTTGGCGAATGCCTCACGCATTTTCAGGTTGCCAAACTGGTGGCGCAGCTTATCATTGCTGATGACAAGCAGTGTGTCCACATACTGCTTCAGGTTTTTGATACCTTCTTCGGCCTGTGAAATGCGTTTCTTTCCTTCGTAAGCAAAAGGCGTGGTAACGATTCCGACGGTGAGTATACCCAGGTCTTTGCAGATTTTTGCAATGATGGGAGCGCCGCCGGTGCCGGTGCCGCCACCCATACCGGCAGTAATGAAGGTCATCTTGGTGTTCACTTCCAGTATGCGTCGTATTTCTTCCAGCGACTCTTCCGTAGCCTGGCGGCCGATTTCGGGGTTGGCGCCGGCGCCAAGGCCCTGGGTAAGATGAGGCCCGAGCTGAATTTTATTCGGCACATTGCTCAGTGCAATGGCCTGTGCATCGGTATTGCAGATGATGAAGTTGACACCTTCAATCAGCTGGTTGAACATATAGTTAACTGCATTGCTTCCTCCGCCTCCTACGCCAATCACTTTAATGATGGATGATTTTTCTTTTGGCAGATCAAAATGAATCATACGGTTAGATTTTATGTTGCTGCCTGTTAAAAAAGGCAGCAGTTAGTAATAGGTTAGTTTTTAATTTTGATCCGATAGCTATCGGATTTTGACTTTTCATAAATGATGGTCCTCTTCTTCCCTGAACAGATCCACCAGCCGGTCTTTGAATTTATCCCAGAAGCCGGTAAGATTTTTTCTCTTCTTCATTTTATCGGCTGAAACACCGTCCTCTGCCAAAACCTCCGCACCATCGGTGGCAGTTTGCTTCAGGCTGTCGGGCACTTCTACTTTTTTAAATTCGGTTTCAAATTGTTTGCGTTTGTGTTCATAGTCATCATAGCCTTTCAGTATTAAACCGATGCAGGTAGAATAGGTGGGTTTGGCGAGCTCTTCGATATGGCCGGCGGCCAGATGCTCATTAGGGAAACCGATTCTTGCATTCAGTCCGGTAGCATATTCGGTCAGCTGAATCATGTGTTTCAGTTGCGAACCACCGCCGGTAAGAATGATGCCGCCATTCAGCGCCTTGTTATCGAGGCCAACCTGTTTCAAATGATAAGTAACAAAGTCGAGTATTTCACTCATGCGTGCCTGGATGATGTTGGCAAGATTCTTTACGCTGATTTCCTTTGGCGGCATGCCCCGCAGTCCCGGAATGGTGATCCATGCATTGGCTTTTGCTTCGTTGGCCAGTGCGCTGCCAAACTGCACTTTCATCTGCTCGGCCTGGGTACGCAGCACACCCAAACCGGTTTTAATATCATTGGTTATGTTTTCGCCGGCAAACGGGATGACCGCCGTGTGTTTGAGAATGCCTTCATAAAATACCGCAAGGTCGGTGGTGCCGCCGCCGATGTCAACTATCGCTACGCCTGCTTCCAAATCTTCCTGTCCCATCACAGCGGCTGCGGAAGCCAGCGGTTGCAGCACGAGGTCTTTTGTTGACAAATGTGATTTCTCCACGCTGCGCCTGATATTGCGTATGGCATTCCTGTCGCCGGTAATGATGTGGAAGTTGGCGCCGATTTTTACACCGCCATAACCAATCGGGTTCGGGATGTTCTGAAAATTATCAATGGTAAATTCCTGCGGAATCACATCAATTATCTGGTCGCCGGCGGGAATATAAGTTTTGTACTGGTCGGCCACCAGCTGGTCAATTTCCCGCTGTATAATTTCTTCCTCGGTGTTTTGCCGCACCATATCGCCGCGGGTTTGCAGGCTTTTGATGTGATGGCCTGCAATGCCCACATATACTTCTTTAATTTCAAGCCCCGGGTTGCTGGCCTTACAGTTTTCCAGCGCCGCATTGATCGCCTTGATGGTTTCATCAATATTCAACACCTGGCCATGCTTAACGCCATTGCTGTTGGCCCTGCCGAAACCAAGGATTTCCAGTTTGCCGAATTCATTTTTACGGCCGGCAATTACGGCGATTTTTGTAGTGCCGATGTCAAGTCCGACGATGATGGGATTTTCGTTGTTCATGATATTGTCGTTTTTAGTTGTTTACAGATAGGTTTTGGGTTTATGTTGAAATTTTTTTTGATACCAGTCCTGATAGTTATTGCTATACCCCTCGGTGCGTTGAAAAGAACTTTGCGTTTTTCATTTTCATATACTGCTTATCCTTCAATGAGAGATCAGAGCTGCTAACTAACTCTCTCCCGCTGACCATTGTTTATTGCACATTGCCCATTTCTCCCAACTTCCGATGCCGACGCTTGCGGTCGGCATGCCGACAAGTATTGTCGGCACTTCCGACTTCTCTCCCGGGTAAGGATTCAGTTTTCACAGTGTTTGGGTTAGTAAGCTGAGTGCCGGTGGCTCTCCTATCAATTTGTACTTACTGCTGTTCCACTTTTATGGTTGGCTTTCCAGGAATCTTATTTAATCCGTTTATTGTATCGCTGCTCATCTGCTGCACTTCTTTTACCAGCTTCTCAATATTCTTTTTCAGAAGCACGGTATCCACTTTATTATTCCCCTTGCCTTTCTTTGTTGCCACCACCTGCCCGCTATATTGTACATCCACCGTGCTGTAGGCGTCAAATCCTGTTTTAACCATCACCTGCCGGTAAAATGCCAGCAGCCGGTTGAATTTTTTCTCCAAATTTTTTCCGTTGCCAAGTTTTACCAGGTGGTTGCCCACTACCGGGCTGATTTCAAAATTTCG
>CAZDUO010000069.1:0-20494 GCA_964508655.1 uncultured Chitinophaga sp.
CTTCGTTCAAAAACTTCAGGGCGTTTTCCATAAACCGGGTCGCTGTGTAATCTTCTGTATCGGCAGTAAGTATTTGCTGAAAAAGGTGAATGGCATTTTCGAACCGCTGCTCGTGGTAGCACTGCATGGCTTCAATAAAAAGCGGGTTTGTTTTCATTTTTTTCTGCAATTCATTATGGCTGTACCCGTTGATGCAGTCGTATATCGTAAGCAGGTTGTGCTTGCCTTTCAACCGTACACTGCCCAGGTGCCTGAACTGGTAGTTGTCTTTCTGCGATATCAGCCGCAGCGTGTCGCCACTCAGCAGCAGCGGCGATTTGTAATATTTCGTCAGGCTTTCAATTCTGGCAGTGGTGTTTACGGTATCGGAAATGGTGGCGGCATCCATACGGTGTTCATCGCCGGTGATGCCCATGATTAGCGGGCCGGTGTGCATGCCAATACCTGCTTTTATTGGCTGAAGTCCGCTCACATTCCTTTCTTCGTTTAGTTTAAAAACAGCTTTCTGCATTTCAATGGCTGCTTTCAGCGCATCATCAGGGCTTTCAGGAAAAATGGCCATGATAGAATCGCCGAGGTACTGGTTTATAAAGCCATTGTGCGAACGGATGACGGGGCCCAGCCGGGCATTGAAAGAGGAAACAAACCGGAAATTTTCTTCCGGCGTCATTTTTTCTGACAACGTGGTGAAGTCGCGGATGTCGGTAAACAATACCGTTACAATTTTCTCTGCCTGGTCGCCAAGCCGCACATCGGTAATGACATCTTTACCAAGTGAACGAATGAATTCATTAGGCACAAATTTTTTGGTCACTTCATGAATGCGCAGGATGGCTTCTTCCCGTTCCCGCACTTCCCGGATATTTTTTTCATACAGCATGGCACTTTCAATGGCGGCGGATGATTGTAATGCAAGGGTAACAAGTAATTTCAGGTGTGCAGCGGAAAACTGTTCAGCTTCGATGCCGGCGAGAATGATGGCACCCATAATGCGGTGTTTTACCTTCATGGCTGCATACATCATGGATTGCACCGGTTCTTCCACCATTCTTTTTTCTTTCAGTTTGGTGAAATCATTCATAATCTCACTCTGGCCGCTAAGCCCGATGCGCAGCAGCAGCCCGGGATTATTCCTGATGTTTTCGTTGTTGAAAAGTAACTCGCCCTGTACAGCGGGCACCTGCAGTTCTTTTTTTTCTTCATCCCACAATATTAATACACCGCTATGCGCCGGTATGGAATGCATGGCCTGCTGCAGCGTGATGCAGGCTATCATGTCGGGCTCGATGGTTTGCGAAAGTTTTTCCGAAAAATTGAAAATAACATTGATTTCCTGGTAAAGATTCAGCACTTCAGTACCCAGCTTTTTTTTCTCCGATTCTTTTTGCGCCAGCTGCTCCAGCAGGCGGGCCACCAGCAAACCGGTTTCATGGCCTTTTACCCAACCCATTGTTTCGCCTTCCAGTACTACCGGGAAAGATGTAATTGCATTTTCAAATGCATTGCCGAGTAAAATTTTTCCGTCATTATCTTCTATCCGGCATTCGGCATTGGGCTGGCTGATTAACTGGAGAATAACTGCCGATGTTTCATTTTTTTTGCCAACAATATTTTTCAGACTGATACCTGCCATATTATTTACGGGTATTCATAATGGGGTAAAATATCGAATGTCTCAGTTGTCAATTCTTAAAACTTCTTTTGCTTTGTTAAGCAACACTTCGGGGTCAAAGGGTTTGGTCATATAAATATCGGCGCCCACTTCCTGTCCTTTCTGCCGGTCCAGTTCCTGTCCCTTGGCAGTAAGGATGATGATATAGACATCGTGCAAAGCCAGTTCTTTTTTAACTTTTTTGCACACATCCATACCGTTCATCTTCGGCATCATCACATCCAGGAAAACGAGGTTGGGTTTTTCAGTCTGTATCAGTTCCAGCGCTGCCTGACCGTTGTCGGCAGTTAAAAACTCAACGCCTTCATCTTCCAGTTCTTCCAGCGTTTGGCCTATCAGCATGCGGATGTGTGCTTCATCATCCACTATCAGTATTTTTTTATCCATACTTTTTCAGTTAAGCCTTTTAAGTGATTTATTTTTTTTACTGGTAAACAAGAAACAAAACATTTTCCAGCCCTTTTTCAAAGCGCAGGGTCTGTACAATATCCTGCTTGCCGCTGAGCAATGAATTAATGATGATAATATCCGGCTGGTTGGCTACCGCTTTTTCCACCAGTTCTTTCCCGTTCGACTCTGTCACGGCATACCCTTTTGTTTTCAGCACATCGGTAAGTGTGTTTACCGTCGCGGAATCTTCATCCACAATCATCACTTTCTTTTTCGACTTGCCCTGCTCCAGCAGGCTGCCGATTTCATTAAACAAAATTCCCGTGTCAATGGGTTTAGTGAGGTAGCGGTCAACACCAATACGGAATCCTCTTGCTTTATCCTGTACAATGGATAGTACGATGATGGGTATGTCCATTGTCTGCGGATCATTTTTCAGCACAGCAGCCACATCAAAGCCGTTCATTTCGGGCATCATGATGTCGAGAATGACCAGGTCGGGCCGGTTGGCTCTCACTTTTGCCAGCGCTTCTTTGCCATTTGTTGCTTCTTCAATCAGGTAACCGGCATCGCCTAGTTCCTGCTGCAGCAGCGAGCGGATGGAATCATCATCATCCACTACCAACACACGGGCTATTTTGCCGTTTATGCTAAGTTGCGACTGCACCACCTGCTCTTTCAGTCTTTTTACCAGGTCGTCGAGGTGCAAGGGTTTTGGCGCTATAGTTTTCTTAACCGGCAAAGCAATGGAGAAAGTGCTGCCTTTGCCCAGTTCACTATCGAGCCATATGCGGCCGCCATGATGTTCTATTATTTCTTTACAGATGGGCAGGCCCAGCCCGGTTCCTTTTGGCTTATCGGTCAACGTATCGCCCACCTGCCTGAATTGTTCAAACACGGCGGCATGATCATCGGGGGCTATGCCGATGCCGGTATCTGTAATGCTGGCTATTATTTCATCATCTTTCTGAAACACCCGGCATGTCACTTTTCCTTTGGGCGTAAATTTTACCGAGTTGGAAATAAGATTTACCATCACCTGTATCAGCTTATCCCGGTCGCCGGTGATATCGGGGGCTTTTGATTCAATATTTTTTTCCAGCACCAGGTTTTTGTTTTCAAATAATGCTGTGGTAGCTGCGATGGCTCTCTCGGCAATTTCAGGCATCGAAACTGTTTCCATATTCCATTCCATTTTGCCGGCTTCAATTTTGGCCAGGTCAAGCACATCGTTGATGAGGTGAGTGAGCCGTTCACCTTCCGATACTACCACTTTCAGGTTTTCAGAAATCTGCTGAATGGTTTTTTCTGTTTTGGGGTCGGAAGTATCGGTGACCGGAAAAATTTTTTCATCCAGCCGTTTTTTAATGATTTTGGCAAAGCCCAGCACGGAAGTAAGCGGCGTTCGTAGCTCATGACTCACGGTGGAAAGGAAAGCGCTTTTGGCATCGTTGGCTTTTTCGGCTGCCTTGCGTGCCGATTCAGCTTCTGTTTTTGCCACCTGTACTTCTTCAAACAGTTTTGCTTTTCGGAGTGCAACACCCACCGATGCAGCAATGGTGCTCAGCAGGCGCAGGTCATCATCATTGAAGCGGTTTTCATGTTCGGTGCTTTGCACACTCAGCACACCGATTACTTCGTCGCCCACCGGTATGGGCACACCAAGATAGGATGCGGCAGGAATACCAATCGGCTGAATTCCCATCTGGGTTCGAAGCTCCTGTAAATCTTTATTGATAAGCAGCGGTTCTCCTTGCAGTATTATTTTTGAAGTAAGACCCTCGCCCAGGTGCAGTGGCGCCATGTTATCGCCATACTGGTAGGGGAAATGAATGATTTTTGTTTTCGGGTCGAGTATGGCCAGGTAAACTATATTGGCTTTAAAGAGCTGGCGCAGCTGTTCACCCACCAGTTTTATCAGCTCATCCATGTTCAGTTGTGAAGCAAGTCCCTGGCTGATATGGTTAACCGTGCTTAGTTCATTGGCTCGCTGCTTGGCTTCGCCCAGCAGGCGGTTGGTTTCATCAAACAGTCTTGCGTTTTCCAATGCCACACTCATACTGTTAGTAAGCGTAGTAAGCAACCGGAGATCGGATTCAGTAAATGCATTTTCTTTCTCTACATTCTGCAGGCTTACCGAACCCCTTACCACATCGCCGACAATCATGGGTACAAACAAAGCTGACTTGGGCGGAAGGCCTTTGCTTACTCCGGTGCCGCCGTATTTCCTTGCGGTTTCCAGGTAGTTATTATTGATAAGCAAGGGTTGTTTGGTTTGAATAAGAAGTTTGTTTGCCCAGATCAGCGGTCGCGGATTGCTGTAAAGACGCTGACCTTTTTCAATTACATACTGCCAATGTTCTGTTTCGGTTCGGTTATCAAATGTGCGGATGAGTACGGTTTGTGTATCGAAGAGTTCACAAATGCGGTTGCCTACCAGGTCATAAATCGCCTGCATGTTCATTTCACGAACCAGGCCTTCCTGCACACTGTTGATCACGGCAAGTTCGGCAGTGCGTTGTTCAGTTTCTTTCAGCAGTCGGTTGGTTTCATCAAAGAGCCGTGCATTTTCCAGCGCCACACTCATGCTATTGGTAATGGTAGTGAGCAGCCGCAGGTCAGAATCATTAAAAGCAAATTCCTTGTCCACGTTTTGAAGGCTGACAGAACCTTTCACCACATCGCCCACCATCATGGGAACAAACACGGCTGATTTGGGCGGCTGTCCTTTAGTGACACCGCTGCCACCGTGCCGGTGGGCAGTTTCCACATAATTTTCCCTGATGTCGAGTGGTTTTTTTGTTTCAATCAGAATTTTATTTGCCCACATAAACGGACGCGGATCTATTTCGAGCTTCACGCCTTTTTCAATGGCATATTGAAAATGTTCCAGGCCCTTGTCATAATCAAAAGTGCGGATCACCAGTGTTTGCGTATCGGGGAATAAAGTGCAGAGCCTTTCGCCCACAAGATTATAAATGCCCTGCATGTCGAGCTCTTTGGCAAGGCCTTCCTGCACACTGTTGATGACGGCAAGCTCGGCAGTACGCTGTTCGGTTTCTTTCAGCAGGCGGTTGGTTTCATCAAAGAGCCGTGCATTTTCCAGCGCCACACTCATGCTGTTGGTCATGGTAGTGAGAAGCCGCAGGTCAGAATCAGTGAATGCATTTTCCTTGTCAACATTCTGAAGACTTACGGAGCCCCTTACTTTGCCGCCAACAACCATGGGAACAAAAATTCCTGATTTGGTCGGCTGACCAACAAATTGACCGGTACCCCCGTATTTTTTTGAGGTTTCAAGATAATTTTCATTTATCTGGATTGGTTTTTGGGTTTGGATTAATTGCTTGCTGTGCCAAACAAATGGTTTGGGTTTTATGAATTGCCTTTCTCCTTTTTCAATAGCATATCGCCAATTCTCTGTGCCTGTTTCATGATCAAAAGTGCGGATAACAATATTGGGTGCGTTGAAGACTTTAAGTATCCTCTCGCCAACAAGTTCATAGATGGCGTGCATATCCAGCTCTTTGGCCAGCCCTTCCTGTACGCTGTTGATAACGGCGAGTTCAGCCGTACGCTGTTCGGTTTCTTTCAGCAGGCGGTTGGTTTCATCAAAGAGTCTTGCATTTTCCAATGCCACACTCATGCTGTTTACCAGGGTAGAAAGCAGGCGCACATCTGAATCAGGAAAAGCATCTTCCATATCGAGGTTTTGCAGGCTGATGACACCGGTTACTTTTCCGCCGGCAATCATGGGTACCATTACCAGCGATTTGGCGCCCTGCCCGATCATCACTGCCTGGTCATATTTTGCTCTTTCCTGTTCTACGTTTTTATTAATTACCAGCGGCCTGGCGGTTTCTATCACATGTTTTCTGAATCCTTTCAGTGGCCGCGGCCCTAATAAAGTCCGGTCGCCTTTTTCATACGTGTAGCGGTCTTCAATCTGGCTGCTGGTTTCATCATAAGTGACAATATCTATCACCTGTGCATTGAAAATCTCTCTTATCTTTTCACCTACCAGGTCATAGATAGCCTGCATATTCAGCTCTTTTGCCAAACCTTCCTGTACACTGTTTATTACAGCAAGTTCTGCTGTGCGTTGTTCGGTTTCTTTCAGCAGGCGGCTGGTTTCATCAAAGAGTCTTGCATTTTCCAGTGCCACACTCATGCTGTTGGCAAGTGTTTCCAGCAGCCGGATGTCCGATTCGGAAAAAGCATTTTGTGTATGCAGGTTTTGAAGACTGACATAACCTTTGATATTGTTTCCGGACAGGAGCGGTACAAATAACAGCGATTCTGTCATTGCCGTGCCGGCAATGGGTGTTACTCCATATTCCCTTATCGCCTGTTCTTTGGTGGGTATGTAAATAGAATGTTTTTTGTCAATTAACAGTTGCCTGAGTTTATTAACCGGTCTTGGATCAGCCTTGACTTTTTCATTATTTTCAAAGAAATAATTGAAACATTCGGTCATATTTGCAAAATCGAATGTGGCTATAATCACAACCTGGGCATTAAACAGTTCCTGTATCCTGTCGCCAACAAGGTTATAAACACCTTCCATATCCAGCTCTTTTGCCAACCCATCCTGTACGCTGTTGATGACGGCAAGTTCAGCCGTACGTTGCTCGGTTTCTTTCAGCAGGCGGTTGGTTTCATCAAAGAGCCGGGCATTTTCCAGGGCCACACTCATGCTGTTGGCAAGTGTTTCGAGCAACCGGACATCAGCATCACTGAAAGCATTTTCTTTATCTACATTCTGAAGGCTGACATAGCTCCTGACCTTATCGCCGGAAATAAGCGGTACAAATAATAAGGATTTGGGATGCTCCGTTCCGGGAAGTATTTTCATGCCAAACCGTGGACCTACTTCTTCAAAATTTTCATTGATAAGGATTTTTTCTTTAGTGTCAATCAGGTGTTGTCTTAATTTATCATAGGGCCGCGGTTTTAAATGAAATCTTTCTCCTTTTTCAATCAGGTAATTAAAAGTTTCTGTTTTTGTTTCTTGGTCAAGTGTAGCAATAATCACTGCCTGTGCGTTAAAAACGTCCTGGATTTTATTTCCCACCAGGTCATATATTCCCTGCATGTTGAGTTCGCGGGCCAGTCCTTCCTGTACACTGTTGATCACCGCCAGTTCCGCGGTACGTTGTTCGGTTTCTTTCAGCAGGCGGTTGGTTTCGTCAAACCGTTTGGCGCTTTCCAGCGCCACACTCATGCTGTTGGCAAGGGTAGTGAGCAGGCTGATGTGCGAGTCGGTGAAAGCATGTTCTTTGTCCAGGTCCTGCAAGGAGATCATGCCGGTCACTTCATTGCCGGTGATAAGCGGCATCCATATCGCCGATTTGGGCTGTTCGCCATGAATAACCCTGCTGTTGAATTCGACACTCTTTTGCGCAAGGTTTTCATTGATCAACAGGTACTGACCCGTATCAATCACATGTTTTCTGAATCCAAATGGCTCCCACTTGCCAACAAGAGTGCGGTCGCCTTTTTCATAGGAATAGCGGTCTTCCAGCAGGTTGTTTTTCCTGTCGTAAGTAACTATATCAATTACCTGGGCATTGAATATCTGCCTGATTTTTTCACCTACCAGTTCGTAAATTTCATCTATATCCAGCTGCCTTACCAGGCCTTCCTGCACGCTGTTGATAACGGCCAGTTCTTCCACACGGTGGCTGAGTTCATGTGTTCTTTGTTCCACCAGTTTTTCCAGTTCGCGGTGTTTTTCATGCAACTGACGTGTACGCCAGCGGATCAACAAATAAATAATAATCGCAGCGGTCAATGCATATAATAAATAAGCCCACCATGTACGGTACCACGGCGGCAAAATGGTGAAGGTGTAGAAGGCTTCTTCGCTTTGCTTGCGGTAAATGTTTACTGCCCTGACGTGAAAAGTATATTGGCCGGGCGAAAGATTGGTGTACTCTTTATAATAATTATTGTCAAGTGATGACCAGTCATCTTCAAATCCTTCGAGCCTGGTCTGGTATTGTGTTTTGTCTTCCTGTTCAAAGAAAGGCGCTGCATATTCAAACCGGAGGGTGTTGTTTTTAAAAGAAACAGAAACGGTTTTTTTATCAGCATCGGCAGCAGTACTCAACGGAATTTTTTCTGCTGAAATATGGCGCAGGATCGCTTTAAACGGCTGTTCATAATTTTTTTCCTGGTTTTGATCGTAGCGGATCAAGCCATCTGTAGTACAAACCCAAAGAATGCCATCCGGTTCAGGGAATAATTTCTGAATGGTGAGCTCTGCTATTGAATTCAGTTTTGAATCATCCAGGCGGTATCCGCCTTCCGGTTTGGGAATAGCAAGTCTTGTCAGTTTACCCCCTCTTATCCATACCCGGCCAAGTGAATCTTCCGCCATATCAAACTCGGTGGCAAGCCCTCCGTTGGGGAATGTTCCGAACGTGCTGTCCCGTACAAATTGTTTCCGCGTATCATCAAAGCAGTACAAGACAGAATCGGCAACAAAATAGTTTACTCCTTTGATGGAATAAACAGAGCCGAGTGCATTTTGAAATCCGTGTTTGGCGCCAAATTTTTCTACAATTGTTTTTTGTGGATCGGGTATGCCCGGGTTATTAAAGACCAAAGTGAAATGATACACCAGCCCGTTTTGCGTGCCGCCCCAGAAGGAACCATCCTTATTTTCTGCAAAATTCCATATCTGGTCGGCTACATTTGGAATATACCCTGCAAAGTTCCAGTTGGCGGATGACGTTCCTGCTGCAGTAATGTTTTTTTTGGTAAAAACAGCTACGCCGAATTGCCCGCCTGCCAGCAGTATATCCGGGTATTTTTTTGAAATATAAAGTCCGCTGATCGTCAGATCGGCGCTGACTGACGGACGGAGGGTAATTGTTTTTTTATTCCAGATGGCAAAGAGACCGTCGCCGGGCACCAGCAACTGTTCTCCATCAGGGTACAAAGTGAAGATCTGATTTTGCGGTATGCCAGGAACCGGGTCAAAAAAAGATTTGGTCCTATTGTAGTGCAGCAGACCGTTGGTAGTGCCGATATAAATATCGTTGTTAAATCTTTTTATGGAAAGCACCCCGGTATTGATACCAGACTGCAGGGTAAACTGTGTCAGCGGCGAGGCTGTTTCCACCCGTGAGATTCCGTTATCAAGCGCCAGCCACAATGTCCCTTTTTTATCTTCATAGGTTCCATAAATGGATTCGTCCTGCAACCCCACATCACGGTTGATTTGTTGCAGCAGCTTACCATCGGCATCTATAATTACCAGCCCTTTGCCGGTGGTAGCTAAAACATAATTTCCGTTTTTCAGCAGCAGCCCTTTGTATAAAATCAGCCCGGATTTAAGAATCGGGTCAGCTTCGGTAGCAAACGGCCGGAATGTTTTCCCGTCGAATAAATAAAGACCGCTGTAAAACATTCCCACGAGGTATTGCTTTCCGCTTTCACCCGGATGGTAAGGCAGCATCACCTGTACTCTTTCTTTTCCGAGGAATTCGCTGCCGGGTATCAGTAGCAGCGAATCATTTGACATTTTATAGAGCCCCAGTCCCTGCTGGTGTACATAAAAATTATCGTCGAGGTAAAAGGAAAACATAAATCTTGACTGCGGTTTCCACACTTTTACTTCCCTTTTTTCAGCGCCCTGTTTTTGTTCCCCAATTCTGAAGATGTATTCTCTCGATTGAAAGTAGATATAGTCGCCGGCAGCATAGGCCGACCAGATATCAAGGAAATTCCTGTATTCTTCCGGAATCAGTTGCAGCAGCGATCTTGCTTTTATTTGTCCAAGACTGTCTGCTTCCAGGTAGCCCAGGTCGCCGTAACCGCCCCAGTATATCTGCCCGTATTTATTTTTTGTCATGGCACGAACCACGTTGGCGGCATTGCTGGTAAAAATTATTTTTCGCCACTTTATGCCATCATATTCCAGGATATAGTTCTGGATTCCGAAATACATCATGCCCGAATTATCTTCTATGGCACACCAGGTCTGCGGAAGTGCTTTATAGGTTTTAGCGGAATAGTTGGTAATAAAAGGAAGGCCTTTTTCCGATCCGCCCTGCGACAGTGTGATGAGAGGAAACAAAAATGCAATATGCAGACTGATCAATACCAGTCTTAATAAATAAAAACAGGCTTTGCTCTTTTTCATACAGCAGTTCGAATAAAGGCTTTCATAGTCTTTCTGCCCGGAAAAAATGGCTGTTTTCAGTTGTGCGGAATGGAGAATTTCAATCGGAAGGAATCAGTCTTTAAATTTAGATAATTTATCCCGAAATAAATAAAGTAAATTGATTGGAAAGAAAAAAAATGACTCCCGGCTATTTTGTTCAGTTGTTGCCGCTGTGCCATTGTGAAAATAAATGGATGATGATATTACAATCCCAATACGGCTTTCAGTCGCGGATAACCTGTGCGGCTCACCGGCACTTTGGCGCCGGAACGGAGAATGGCGACATGGCTGTCTTTTTCATACGGGTCAATCCGGGTGATTTGCTGAATATTGACAATAAAAGAACGGTGCGAACGGACAAATTGTGAAGCATCCAGCGCCTGCTCAAAATGACTCATGGTTTTGTTTTTTAAAAAATAACCGTCTTTGGTAAATACTTTTACAAAGTCATCGGCCGCTTCAAGGTAATGCACTTCCTGGATGGGAATAATCTTAATCTTGCTTCCGTCTTTGATGACGATGCGCTGGCTCTGCGGCGGCACCAGCGAAGTTTCTTCCAGCAATTCTCTTGTGTTTTTACCGGCTGGTAAATTTTTCTGTTCTTTCCATTTCTGAATGGCCCGGTCAAATCGTTCCTGGTTGAACGGCTTCAGCAAATAATCAATGGCATGTGCTTCGAAAGCCTTGATGGCGTATTCATCAAAGGCAGTGGTGAAAATCACGGCCGGGGGGTTTTCAATCAGCTCCAGCATTTCAAACCCGTTAATCTTTGGCATTTGAATGTCGAGAAAAATCAGGTCAGGTTTGTATTGCTGAATGGCTTTAAGCCCTTCAAACCCGTTGCCGCACACCTGTGCCACCACCAGGTCAGGGTGATGCTGCAGGTATTCTGTCACAATACTCCTGGCCAGCGGCTCGTCGTCTATAATGATTACTTTATGCATTGAATGAAGTTTTATTTTGAGCGGCTGTCATACGCAATCATCAGCCTGCGGTTTTAGTTTGCGGAATTTTCACTGTGGTAATAAAAATATTGTCTTTCGTTTCAGTTGTCAGCAAATCATTTCTTGCATACAAAAGATACAACCTTCTCTGCACTGATTGCAAACCAAAGCCGGTACCCTGCGTACCCATGTATGTTTCCGGATCGAAAGGGTTGGTCACTTTTACCAGCAGGTTGCCGTCATCTTTTGAAGCATGCAGCCGGATGAAGATTTCTCCGGTAGTATCATAGAGTCCGAACTTGATGGCATTTTCCATGATGGGCTGCAACAGAAGCACCGGTAGTTTTGATTCTTCGGTTTCTTTTTCGCATTCAATAATAGCGGAAAGCCTGTTGCCGAACCTTACTTTTTCAATACTGAGGTAAAGCCCGAGGTGCTTCAGCTCTTCTTTCAGCGAAACTAACTGATGCTCTTCTTTACGGATGGTGCCCCGCAGAAAATCGGAAAGCTGCTGCACCATTTTTCTTGCTTCATCAGGTTTGGCACCAATAAGGGCATTGATGCTGTTGAGGCTGTTAAACAAAAAGTGCGGCTGCAATTGCTGGCGCAGTTTGAACAGCTCGGCCTCCCGGGCCAGCTTTTCTGCATCCTGTTTTATTTTTTCCTGCTCCTGCTGCTCCTGCCAGTTGAACCAGATGACGCTGATGAGTGTGATGACACCCAGCAGCAGGAAATCAAGACTGGCCCTGATGATGAGGGACTGGTCAAAAAAATGTTTATATTCTTCGTTGTGATGAAACAATGCATTTAAAATAATACGTGTAAAAACAAGTACCAGCACGGTGAACACGATACACTTAAACAGGAGCTGAAAAGATTTCTCCCACTGCGGCAGGTAAAACCGCATCGAATTAATCATGAGCAGGCAGGCGCCGAAAAGCAGCAGGTCGTTCACCAGGCTGTCGGCAATTGCTTTTTCCCAGCTGAGGCCGAACCAGCGCAGCAGGAAGATTTGATCAGCGATTACAATCAGCCAGCTGATGATAAAAATATTGCGGAACCGCGGTACCGAAAGTGGAGAGGCTGCCATGGTCACACCAGTTGAAGCAGTTCATGTGAATCGGTATGAATAATGCCGGCGGCTTTGCTGTTCACAAAATCAATATAACGGTCCGCATCGTCCCGTTCTTCGATGCGGCTATACAGTTCGGCGCCGTCAATAAAATCGCCCAGCTTATACACCTCGCTTACGTTTATAAACTTCCACTGTACCAGTTGTTGTTTGGCATTATAAAAAGTTTCTTCTTCGCTTAATCCTTTTTGCTGCATTTTGTAAAATGCTTCTTCTTTGCCGGCCGCTTTCACCAGCCGGAGCTGTTCATCAAACTGCGGGGTGTGATGACCATCGCCGCAGATAATACGGAATACCAGTTTTGCAAGATACCAGTTCATAACAGTTGATTGAAAAGTGAGGTTAATAGCTTTTGATATCAATACCGCCGAAAAGAATGGTTCCTTTCAGCACCAGTGTTTTTTCGGGTTTTTCCTGCATCATTGTCATTTTTCTTTTATCGTCAATGCCACCCAATATGGTAACGGCTTCTGACTTCAACTCCCAGTGGGAAGGAAGAATAAGTTTGGTGCCGCCGAAAATATTGGTCACTTCGATAACGGCAGTGCCGGAGAAATCGGCCTGCGTAAGGTCCAGCTCGGTACCGCCGAAAATGTTGACCAGATCACCACCCTTGAAATTTTTTGAGAGAATATTTTTTTTCGAGCCGCCGAAAATATTGGTGCTGTCAATAAAATCTTCGCTGCTGATTTCCGCCTCAGCGCCTGCCGGCGTTGATACCGAATCTTTTTTTTCATCAACGTCATCCCATTTCCACCGGCGTTTGGGTTTGAAGATGATAAACAATCCCACAATGATAAGTGCCATGGGCCACATATAACGGCGGAAGGTGAAATCAGGATAAATATCATTGACCAGGAAAACACCGCCGATAAGAACCAGTATCAGCCAGGTGACGTGACGAAACTGGTGCCGGATGCCGATAAAAACCCCCAGGGCAATTAACAACACCTGCCAGCTGAAAAGCCAGTCGGGGAAATCAGTCAGCGTCGCTTTCATTAAGGCGGCTACCCCGATAATTAGAATAAAAATACCGGTCCATACCCTGCCTTTACCGTCATGACGATGCATCCTGTTTTCCCAGCGCCGTCTTCTTGCTTCCCATCTTTCATCGAACCTTGTCATAGCTGTAAATTTTATTCCAAAGCTATGAGGTGAATGGTGAATGGACAATAGTGTATGGGCTATGAGGGGGGAGAAGTCGGTAAGCGGCGGTTACTGACCGGTGAAAATGCCACCTTCAGAAATTAATACTTCATGATTTTAATCCGCATGGACAGGACAATTCATGGGTATTGGGTATGGCAGCCAGTATGGTTCATGGTCTTTGGGTTTCGGAAAACCAACAATCAAAGCCCGTTGCCTAAACCGGCAGCCAGGACCAACACCTCAGTCAAATTCACTTTGACCTCAGGTGCCATGCTTTTGGTTTGGTAAAAGCCCGCAGGCCCTGGTGCGATAGGGTGATGCCAAAGCCGGAATGTTTTCTTCCGCTCCACGGCACAGCGGCGCTTACCCGGTCGCAGCAGTTCCAGTAACCGGTGCCGGCATTTATTTGATGTAAAATTTTTTCGGCTCTTTCTTTTGAAGCAGAATAAACTGAAGCAGTGAGACCGTATTCAGTGTCTTTCATCAGTTTCATTGCTTCTTTATCGTCTTTCACTTTCATAATGCCGATGATGGGGCCAAAGCTCTCATCACGCATCAGCAGCATGTCATGTGTTACATTGGTGAAAACAGTGGGTTCAAAAAAATATCCTTTCCTTTCGATGCGCTTGCCGCCGGTTAAAAGCTCAGCGCCTTTTTGAAGTGCATCAATTACCTGCTGCTGTAAAATATCCAGTTGTGCTTTTCTTGCCAGCGGCCCGATGTAAACACCCTCTTCTGCAGGCATACCTGTTTTCCACGATTTTACTTCCCGCAAAAAAACATGGAGGTATTCATCATAAATTTTTTCATGCACATAAATTCTTTCCACGGCGCAGCAGCTTTGACCGTTGTTGTAAAAAGCTCCGTCGGCTGTAGCAGCCGCAACAGTGTTGATATCTTTCACATCATCGCAAACATACAGCGGGTCTTTGCCGCCCATTTCCAGCTGGCAGGGAACCATTTTCGGTGCAACAGTTTCATAAATATGTTTACCTGTCTTATATGAGCCGGTGAAAAAGTAACCGTCAAAATCAAGTTGCAACAGCAGCTCACCAGTTTCTTTACCGCCGATGGCGATATGGAAAATATTTTCCGGCACACCGGATTCTTTCAGGAGGCGTTCCATTTCCAAACCGGTAAGCGTGGAATATTCCGAAGGTTTATACATCACCGCATTTCCGGCCAGCAGGGCGGGCACAAACACATTCACACCCACCAGCCAGGGATAGTTCCAGGCAGAAATATTGCAGACTAGGCCCAGCGGCTCGTACGAAATTTTTTCCTGCAGGCCTTCGGCGCTTGTCATCAGCTCGTCGCTTAAAAATTTTTCTGCATTTTCCAGCATCCATTTGATACGGCTTCTTGCACCATTGATTTCGTTGCGTGATTGCTGCAGCGGTTTACCTACTTCTGAAGTGAGGATGGAGGAAAGAGCTTCTTTTTCTGTTTCCAGCAAGGCATAAAAATTTTTCAGAACGGAAGTTCTTTCAGTAAGAAGTTGGGCTGCCCATGAAGGCTGAGCGGTTTTTAAAGCAGTAAATTTTTTATCAAGTAAAGAGGGATTGTCTTCCTGAACGCTGGCAATGATTTCTTCAGAGGCTGGATTGATGATGTTCATATTTCAAATTAATATTTCTGGAATCAATTTAGTTTCAGCGCAGCATTCACAAATGTATGTCTTATGTTTTTTGAAAAAGGCGATTCAGGATCTGTCATTCGTTCCGGGTGCCATTGCACCAGGCAGAGAAATGATCTGGTTTTATCAATCCGCTCCAGCGCTTCCGCTATTCCGTCAGGCGCCGAAGCGGAGATGCGTAGTCCTTTGCCGGGGTCATCAGCACACTGATGATGATTGCTGTTGATCCAACCTTCTTTGCTTTGCACCAAACTGTAAAACCAGGATGATGGCATAACCTCCACCGGGTGATACCTGTCTTTTCCATCAGGCAGTTTTGAATGACTGGGTTTTTTCCACGATGGTATATCGGGAATCAATGTACCTCCGTAAAAAACATTTGCAATCTGCAATCCCCGGCAGATGCCCAGCACCGGTAGCTGGTTGGCTTCAGCGTAATCAAGTAGCTTCAGTTCAAACTCATCTCTTCTTTCATCTACATCATATTTATAGCAAAATTCAATATGCTCCGGCTTGCCATAGAAGCGTGGATGCACATCTTCGCCACCGGTAAGCAACAGGCCACGGCATTTTTTTATGTCGTCGGCATAATTGTCACGGTAACCAAGTTTCACCACTTCCACTTCATGGCTATATTGCAGCATCCACTTACTGTAGTTGGCATATTTGCTGCAATCAGTCACTCCAATCGTCAGTTTAGCAGACATCATTCTACAGGGCTTTCAGGTAAAGTTGTTTGAAATCTTCTCTTGTTACAGGCTTCGGATTGTTGGGATGGGCAAAATCGGCATGGGCAAGGTCGGCCAGTGTTTCAATTTGCTCCTCCCTTACCCCAATATCTCGCAGGTGATGAGGGATATTTATCTGAGCATTCAGCTCAAACAAAAATTTCACCACCGCTTCACCGGTTTCTTCTTTCAGCTCCAGCGCTCTTGCCATGCGGCGGAATTTATCTTCACAGCCTGCCATATTAAACTCCATGCCATAAGGGATATTCACTGCATTGGCAAGCCCATGGTGTGTGTCGAGTAAAGTTGACAAAGGATGCGCCAGCGAATGCACCACACCCAGGCCTTTCTGAAAGGCGATGGCGCCCATCATGGAAGCGATCAGCATTTTGCTTCTGCTTTCCAAATCAGGGTTATTAGTTGCTTTTACCAGCGATTTTTTTATCCAATACATTCCCTCCAGCGCAATGCCTTCGCAAACGGGATGCGGCATTTTGGCCAGGAATGCTTCCATGTTGTGTGTAAGCGCATCCATTCCTGTGGCGGCGGTTATTGCAGCAGGCAGTTCCATCGTAAGCACCGGGTCGGCAAAAACAATTTTCGCCATCAGTTTGGGTGAAAAAAGAATTTTTTTCTGGTGTGTCACGTCGTCGGATATGATGGCGCTGCGTCCCACTTCACTTCCGGTGCCGGCCGTAGTGGGGATGGTGATGAAGTGCGGGGCATCATTGGTCACAAATACATCGCCGCCTATTAAATCGTCATACTTAAACAAATCCTCGCGGTGATTCACCCGCAGCACAATGGCACGGGCCACATCCAGTGCCGCGCCGCCGCCGATACCGATGACACAATCTCTTTCGCTCCCATCCCACACTTCGGTGCCTTTATACACATCCGACTTCACCGGGTTTTTATGAATATCGCAAAAAATTTCCGGTGAAATATGATAACTGCGCAAATCTTCCATGATAGTTTTAAAGAAAGATAATTGTACCACATTCGAATCGGTGACCACCAGTGGTTTTTTTAAACCGTTCTGCTTCAGGTAAGCCGGCAGTTCATTCACCGCACCGGCCCCAAAGCGGATGGTGGTGGGGAAGTTGTATTGATAGATGGTGTTGATGGTCATGGATAGTTTTTTATTTTACCGAACATACATCCCGATTTGATAGAATGTTCAATTTTCAATGCTCAATATTCAATGTTCAATTGACAGGCTGCTGAAACTTTAAACATTATCCTGGTTTAAAAAATATTTTTTTATTCATTTTTTGAATTGTCTTTAGGTTTGTCTCTGTTTTTTTTAGCTGTTTCAATACTTTTTGCAATGATGGCTATCAATTCTTCCGTTTCTTTATAAATAGGTTCTATTCTTTTTACTGGTTTAATCAAGTCCTTCTTTCTGATAATTTTCAGAGCCGTTCTGCATTCTTTGAGTTCTTTCAGTACCAGACCGAGTTTATGAATAAAATCATTTCTTGACTCAGCAGCCTGCACTTCGCCATAATTAAATGATGGAGAAATACAGGACTTTATCAATTGCCCGGCTATATAGTTTCCAGCTCTTGTATTTGGCAGAGCTTCTACCACATCAATCATTCTGCAACTATATTCAACAAGCCTTTCCTCAAGATTATGAAGTTTATTTTCCATAAAATTCGTTTTCGGTTATAGGATTTTCAATTGAACATTGAGCATTGAATTCAGGAATGCTCAGAATACCCCCAAAAAATCGGCGCTCACTGTTCAAAGTTTAATCCCAGCTGTTCACATAATTGAAAATTGAACTTTGAGAATTGAGCATTGAACATTTCCTAAATTATCTCAAAATACCTTTTCAACTCCCAATCTGTGATTTTTTTGTCATCCGGTTCCGAAACATCTTTCACATACTGCTGCCATTCCCATTCTCTTGTCAGGGTAAAGTGTTCAACAAAGTTCTCACCAAATAGTTCTTTGGCAATGGCTGATTCTTTCATCTTATTAGTTGCTTCTTCCAGGTTACGTGGAAGTATGCCGTATTTTGCATCTCGATAACCGTTACCGGTTGTCGGCGGTTGTTTCAGTTCCAGGTTATTTTTTATTCCATAAAGTCCCGATGCAAGGCAGGCGGCCATGGCGAGATAAGGATTGACATCGGAGCCCACCACTCTTGTTTCCAGTCGTGCTGATTTTTTATTGTTGTTCAGCACACGTAGTGCCACGGTCCGGTTATCAATCCCCCAGGTAAGTGTAGTGGGTGCCCAGGCGCCTTCCACCAGCCGCTTGTAGCTGTTGATGGTGGGTGCATACATGGGCAGAATATACGGCAGGCAATACAGCTGACCAGCCACATAACTTTTCATCAACGCACTCATCCGGTACTCATCATTTTTGTCAAAAAAAAGATTTTTTTCTGCTTTGTTATCCCACAAACTTTGATGCACATGACCGCTGCAGCCCGGCAGGTTTTCATTCCACTTGGCCATGAAGGTGGCGATGATACCATGCTTGTATGCAATTTCTTTCACTGCGGTTTTAAAAAGCGTTGCCCTGTCGGCTGCTTCTAATATATTTTCATAAACGATTGCCGCTTCATACACACCGGGTCCCGTTTCGGTATGCAAGCCTTCCAGCGGTACATCAAATTTTTTCATTAGGGTAAACAGGTCGCTCATGAAATCATTGCGGAATGTGCTGCGCAAAATGGAATAGCCAAACATACCCGGTGAGAGGGGTGTCATGTTGCGGAATCCTTTTTGCTGAAGAGTGAAAGGAGTTTCTGCGAAATTGAACCATTCAAACTCCTGTGAGAAAAGAGGCGTGATGCCCGCTTCCATGCACTGTGCTTCAATTTTGCGAAGCAGTTGCCGCGGGCACACAAAAAGGGGTTCATTGTTTTCATTCACAAAATCGCCGAGGAAAAAAGGCAGGTCATCTTCCCAGGGAATTTTCCGGAACGTATTCAAATCAAGTTTTGCCAATGCATCAGGATAGCCGGTATGCCAGCCGGTGTATTTTATATTGTCGTAAGCCGCATCGTTCATGTCCCAGCCGAAAACCACATCGCAGAAACCGAGGCGGCCTTGCATCACGGAAAAAAATTTTTCGGTGGAAATATATTTTCCCCGCAGCACAGCATCTGTATCCGTAATCGCCAGCTTTACTTTTCCTGAAGAATGATTTTTTACATATTCAAGGATTTGTTTTTTATTCATGCCGTCCGGGGTTTAAAATTTTAAAAACAACCAATGCAAGGAAAAGTATTACGAAATAGGCAATAGCCATTTGCCAGTTATAAATACACATCGCAGCCAGTGAAATTACGGCAATCACCAGGGTAATGAAGGGCATTGCCGGGTACAGCGGTGTTTTAAACGGACGATGCAGTTCAGGATATTTTTTCCGCAGGGCAAAAACAGAGATCATCGAAATGATGTACAAGGTCAGCGCACCGAAAACGGAGATGGTAATGATGATGGCTGTTTTACCTGTGAGCAATGCAATCATCCCTATAACCATATTTACGAGCAAAGAATTGGCAGGTGTTTTGAATTTTTCAGAAACCCTGCCGAGAAATGCCGGCAACTGTTTTGTTCTTCCCATTTCAAAAGTAGAGCGGCCGGCCGCCAGCAGCAAACCATGAAAAGAAGCAATAAGACCGGACAGCCCGACGATGATGAAAGTTTTTAACCACACATCGCTTTCACCGTTAATTTTTGATAAGGCAAGGGGAAGAGGTGAATCAGAGGTTTCGCCGCTCTTCCCGTTTTTATAAACTATCGTTTCCCAGCCGGCAATGCCGACAGCGAAAACAAACACCAGCACACAGAGAACAGCAAGAGTGGTCATACTGAGGCCGAAGCCGCGGCTGATATCCTTTTGCGGGTTGACCGATTCTTCGGCCACATTCGCTACTCCTTCGATGCCGAGAAAAAACCAGATGGCAAACGGGATGGCAGCAAAGGCTCCCTGCCAGCCATTAGGAAAAGAATTACGGGTAAGATTTTCTGCTTTGAAAGCCGGCAATGCCAACACATAAAAGATGGCAAGCCCGATGATGGCAATGATGGTGACGGCTGTTGCAAATGATGCCGCTTCTTTTACCCCATAAATATTTATTGCTGTAAAAAGAACATAAGCAAACAGTGCAGTAGTGAGCACAGGTACCTGCGGAAAGAAAGAATTGAAATAAGCGCCGATGGCAAAGGCAATGGCCGGCGGTGCAAAAATAAATTCCACCGACTGCGCAATACCGGCGATAAAACCGGCTTCGCTTCCCAGGGCTTTCTGTGCATAATCAAAAGCGCCGCCGGCTTTGGGAATGGCGCAGGCCAGCTCGGCATAACTGAAGCTGAAGGTTACATACATCAGCATGATGACAGTGGTGGTAATGGCCATGCCGAGGGTGCCGCCTTTTTCCAGGCCCAGGTTCCAGCCGAAGTACATGCCGGAAATAACATAGCCCACACCCAGCCCCCAGAGCATGAGGGGTGTCAACGATTTCTTCAGTCCATCGGCAGGAGTCATGTATTATGGTGTGATAAATAAAAATAGGTTTTTTCTATTAATGCGGGAAGTAAGACAGGAGTAGTGTGAACATGAATAAGAACAGGTTGTTTTTATGATTGTAAAAAAATTTTAACCCGGTAATACCTGTAAACCCGCCTGCACAAAGGCTTCGGCAG
>CAZDUO010000070.1:0-19927 GCA_964508655.1 uncultured Chitinophaga sp.
TTCCATCAACAATGGAAAAAATACAAACCCTGCGCCGCATGATTGATGAAAGAGGATTGCATGTGCTGATTGAAATTGATGGGGGCGTTACATTGGAAAACTCTGCGGAGATTGTGAAAACAGGTGCCGATGTTCTGGTGGCAGGTAATACGGTTTTTAATTCGGCGGACCCGAAAGAAACAATTGCAAAACTAAAAGCGCTTTAAATTTCTTCCCGGTGGTAAATGCGGATTTTATTGAGTAATATTGTTCTCAAATCCGCTTCTTAAGAATGAACCGCCTTACAAGCTTACCTCTTGTCTGTTGCCTCTTGCTTATTGCCCATTGCCTGTTGCCCCTTGTTTCTTTTGCTCAAAAAAAACCCGCTTACGTTTCGGGCAAGGTGCTGGATGAAAACGAAAACCCGCTTGCAAATGTTTCCGTCACTATTCTTGGCCAGCAAAAAGGCATCATCACTGCCGACTCAGGCACATTTCGTTTGAAAGTAACTGCCGGCCATGCCTTTGCCATTGTATTCAGCTATACCGGTTATAAATCGCAGCAAAAAAATTTTCTGCTCAGCGAAAATGAAGAAGAAACCATCGTCATCCGCATGGAAAGAGCAGCGAAAGAACTGGAGGAAGTAGTCGTATCCGATCAGCGGGACAGAAGAGAAACCGGGCTTATCCGCCCCAATCCAAAATCAGTCATCAACCTGCCGGCGCCGGTAATGGGTGTGGAAAGCCTGATAAAAGTTTTTGTCGGCTCCAACAACGAACTCACTTCACAGTATTCTGTTCGCGGCGGCAGCTACGATGAAAACCTGGTGTATGTAAACGATTTTGAAATCTTCCGTCCCTATCTCGTTCGCAACGGCCAGCAGGAAGGCCTCAGCTTCATCAATCCTGAAATGGTGCGTAACATCAGTTTTTACAATGGCGGCTTCCAGGCAAAGTATGGCGATAAGATGAGCAGTGTGCTCGATATCCAGTACAAAAAACCCCGCCGCTTCGGCGGCTCGGCTTATGTAAGCATCCTGGAGCAGGGCCTGCAGCTTGAAGGTGTTTCAAACAACAACAAGCTTACTTACCTGGCCGGCATTCGCAACCGCAGCAACCGCAACCTGCTCGGCCGGCAGGAAACCGAAGGCAATTATGTGCCCGCTTCTTCCGATTTCCAGGCGTTAATTAATTACCAGTTCAATGAAAAATGGCAGGCGGAGTTTTTGGGAAATATTTCGCATACAAAATTTACCCTGGTTCCCCAATTCAGCCAGCTCACATCATCTGTATTTTCCCCCTTCTTCAGCGCTGTGCTGGGACTCGATGTGTATTTCGAAGGCCAGGAAAAAGACCAGTACAAAACCAATATGCTGGGTCTTGCCGTTATCAATCAGCCGGTAAAAAACCTGAAGCTGAAATGGATGCTTTCAAGATTTGAAAACGATGAGCAGGAAAACATTGACATTGCCGGCGCTTATCTTTTTGGTGAAAGGGATTTTGATAAAGCCAAACCCACTTTTGGCTTAATCGTAAACCCGCTGGGCGCCGGCGTGTTTCAGAATTTTGCACGCAACAAACTGAACGTTGAAAACTGGAACCTGTCGCACAAGGGCACACTCGACAAAGGCAAAAATGTTTTTCAATGGGGCATTGGGTTCGATCGCTCATCCATTGCCGACAAACTCAATGAATGGGAATTCCAGGATTCGGCAGGCTATTCGCTTCCGTTTAATCCCGCCCTGCTTCAATTAAATAAAGTACTCAAATCAACCGCTTCGCTTGATGTGAATAAAATTTCCGGTTATGTGCAGGACAACCTGTTGTTTGGCGATTCACTGAATTCCTTCACATTGCAGGCGGGCATACGTTACAATTACAATTCGCTCAACAAAGAATTTCTGCTATCGCCACGCATCGGCGCCAGCTGGAAACCCAAAGGCGGCCGCGACCTTATCTTTCGTGCAGCTGCCGGCGCTTATCACCAGCCGCCATTTTACCGCGAACTGCGCCGCTACGACGGCACGGTGAACACAACTGTAAAAGCGCAGAAGAGTTGGCAGGTGGCCGGTGGGTTTGATTATAATTTTAAATCGGGCGACAAACCTATGCGGCTTACTGCCGAAGCGTTTTATAAAAAAATGAATGATGTGGTGCCTTATGATATTGATAACGTCCGCATCCGCTACTTTGGCGAGAACAATGCAAGAGCTTATGCAGCCGGTGTGGAAGCCCGTCTCTTTGGCGAGCTGGTGAAAGATGCCGAAAGCTGGATAAGCATCGGGCTGATGAAGACAAAGGAAAATATCAAGGGAGATTTTTATAAAGTTTATACCCTCGATTCGCTCAACCAGCCCATTGACAGTGTCACTGTGGAAGGAGGCTGGCTGCGCCGCCCTACCGACCGTACGCTGACCTTCGGTATGTTTTTCCAGGATTACCTTGCCACCAATAAAAACTTTCGTGTTTACTTGAATACCATTTACGGCACCAATCTCCCGTACAATATTCCCGGAAGTGTGAAGTACCGCAATGCTGCTTTTATTGAACCATACATTCGTGTCGATATCGGCTTCAGCGCCCTGCTGCTCGATGCCGACCGCAGCAACCGTCGCAGTCATTCGCCCTTCCGCAATTTTGAAAACATCTGGCTAAGTCTTGAGGTTTTTAATCTCATTGACCGTGCCAATACAATTTCTTACCTGCTGATAAAAGATTTCGCCAACAATGTATTTACATTGCCCAACCGCCTTACACCGCGACTGGTGAATTTTAAATTGGTGGCGCGGTGGTGAATTCTCATCTCCACCGGTTCTTAAACCTGTCCCACGTGGTAATGCCAATCTTAAACTGCAGCGGATTGCGGAAGGTGTTGGCAAATGAACTGACAACATACACGCCGAGTTTGAAACGCGACAAGGGATTGGGCGGCCATTTAAACACCCGTTCGAGCCCGGCAAACAATTCGGAGTAAACAAGATTTCTTTCATCAGCTATCAAAAAGCCGGCACCGGCCATCTCGGTAATTTTTAATTTTTTAAAGAAGGGGATTTTGTTTACCAGTGCCCCGTTGAATTCATGCACGAGGTTGCCCTGGTAATAGCGTTCGAACAAAGCAAACGTGGAATCCAGCGCCTGGAAAGCACGGTTGGGATTCAGGAACAGCAGCGGATCGCCGCGGCGCTGAAACTGGTAATCTATCAGCCGCAGCACTTTTTTATTGGGTGTATTGCCGGTTTTTATTGTGTAATTGGTGACACCCGCCACACCAAAATTTATCCGTTGCTGAATCCCGAATTCGAGATAATCAAAATCTATTTCGCTGCGGAAAATACCGGGAATGCCCTTGCGCCACTTCACATAAAAGGTTGGCCATTTAGCCTGCAGGAAAATTTTTTCTTTAGGCTCACGTATATACGGCTGCTTCGGTGTGAAGTACAATTTCGCTTCGCTGTAAAAAGCATTGTACGGGTCGAACTCCACCGGCTGATCATTGGCCAGCAGGCCGCCAAACAAACTGTCGGCTTTGGGATTTGTCAGGTATTTGCTTACCGAGCGGCGGAAAGCAATTTCAAATTTATTGGCCAGCCACAAGCCATTCACCACCTCCAGCTCATGACCCGCTTCGAAAAAATTGTTCAAGAAAATGTTGCTTCGTTTCAGCATGTTCACCCAGGCATCGCCTTCGAAAATAAAAGCAAAGTCGCGGCCGGCAGCAAAACTGAAATACCCGCGGTTGAAGGGATTATATTTTCTGCGCAGGTCAATGCGGCCGTTGATATCGCCATTGCGGAAGCCATAGCTTAGCTGAGCCTGCAGATAAATATCTTTTCTTGTTGTAAAGGTTTTGCGGTAGCCCGCTTCCAGCCTGATGCGGCTGCCGCCAAACTGAATAGGCTGAAATACGGTAGTAATGGGCGGCAGTATCCACATTTTTTCTTTCTTATGATTGTTGAATATCTGGCCGAAGAAAAGCACTTTGGGCCAGGTGATTTTGTTCAGCACCCGGTCCACCGAATCAAGATAAGCTTCGGTGTGCATCACCCGGTACATACTGTCCTGGTATTGGGTATAGAGCTGCTCCTGGCGTGATAGTGGTTCCGTTCTGATCCTGTTCCAGAAAGCACTGTCTTTCTGGTAAGCTTCCATGGAGGTAGTGCTTACTTCCGCACCAAAATGTCCTTTGCGGAAATTTTTATTCATCTCAAAACCGGAATACACGGCTGTAGTTTGGCCATATTTTTTTCCGCCTTTTGCTTTTACATAGTAATTGAACTGCTGCCGCGTAATCATCCAGGCGCTGTCATTTACTTTATCATATTTCTGACGCACTTCAAAAAAATCGTACTCGGGCAGGTGCATCACCGGCAGGCGGAATCTGGCTTCCAGCACTATAAACAGGCTGTCCATAATCACCAGCTCACCTTCCACGGTAGCATTGCTCAGCTGGCGGGGCTTTATGGCAATGGTGTAAATCCTGGGTCTGGTGGTACGGTCAATTTTGATTGTTTTAAACCGGTAAGCAAGCAGGCCGCTGTAGCTGATGGGAGAAACAAAGGGAATGCGGGACAAAGCTTGCGACTTGAGCAGGTTGTTGTAAATATTAAAATCAGCTTCAGTAGCCGAAAGAAAAAACAGGCTTTCTGTTTTGCCGCTTTTTTTTACACCGATTCTTTCTTCTTTCACCTGCCCGTTTTCGCTTTTATCAAGGCGGAGTGAAATTTCAGAAAGGGAAATACGGCTGAAGTCGAAACCTGCTTCAGCAGAGTCAGGTTTGGTTTTCCGGCGTTTAGTGTCCGCCGAATCTTGCTGGAATGCTTTGATGTAAACATTGCAGGAATAAGGACCCGGCGCTGAAAGAATGTTCTCTTTGTTGCGTATCACATTCCGTATAATTTCCTCAGCACGGTCTTTCAGTTTGGCTTTCACTACCACTTCGCCCAGCTCAGCCGCTTCCTCCTCCATCTGCACATTTTCTGTCACATCTTCATTATTCACCTGCACGGTGAGCACTTTGGTTTTGAAACCAATCATAGTTATGATGATGGTGTACTGGCCTCTTTCCAGGAAAAATTCAAAGGTGCCGTTGCTTTGCGTGATAACACCTGTCTTCAACTCCTTTACTTCCACGCTGGCCAGTGAAAGCGGTTCTTTTTTCTGGTCTGTCACCATGCCTGAAACCTTGTAAAGCTGGCCGGCGCCTTGTAAGGCGCACAGCATGAAAGGCAATAATAAGAGGAGCCGGGATAGCTTCATCAGCGGATTGATTCTGGTACAAAATTGCATTACTTCTTTCTAAATATGGAGGGAAGATTCCGGGTTTGATTTTATTTAACAAGCTGTAAGTTGTTTTGTATCTTGGGTCGTGCCAAAAATTTTTCAGTATCTCAATTACATCATCAGGTTTTACACTAACGACCACCTGCCGATACATGTTCATGTACAAATACAGGAACGGGAAATGAAGGTGGAATTCCTTATTTCTGAGGATAATGTAACTTTACTGTTCAAAAAAGTAAGAGGTAAACAACTGCTTTCAGAAGCTGAGGCAAATGAAGTGGCAGTTTTTCTGAAGGCATATTTCAAAAAGGTATTGGAAAAATGGGAAATGGTATTCATATATCACAAAAGGGTAAAGTGCGACGTCATAAGAAAAAAGCTGAAGCGGGGTTAAAACTGATCTCAGCCAGTTATCTCCATGACTTTGTTATCAGTCTACTTGTTTCAGTTGATGGGAAAAAATCCGAAAAATTGATTGACTTTCTTCCTTTGTTTCAGAAATATGTCAAAGGTGATTGTTTAAAATATTATGCCCCCGAAAACTTTAAAAAGTTCATGGTAAAAAACAACAACATTTACTGGGGCAGGAATGAGGACGTGATTTTTTCATTGCCTGCTTTACTGAATACTGAAAAAAAAGAGCAGGACAGTGAAGAAATTGTTTACGTGATTTAATTTTTACTTCTTCACCCAAAATTCATCTGTCCATTCTGTTTCGCAGTGGGGTTCATGGGATAGTTCAAGGTAGATTTCATTCAGTTGACCGGGAGTCAGTGTTTTTTCGGCAAAGGCAAACAACTGCCGCTCTTCAAATCGGATATGATTATTGATAAACTCAGCCAGCAGTTCCAGAGAACCTTTATCGGGTTCCTTATCGAGAGATATTACCAGGTCCCTGATCTGCACATGTTCTTTTATCATCTGTTTTACCAGCGGGTTATCAGCCGGTAAATATTTAATCAGCACTTTTTCTTCATCTTTAAAATGCGGTTTGATATGATTGGCCCAGTACCACCGGGTGTAGTTGCACAAAATTTCAAGCGATGTTCCGTTGGCAAGCCCTTGCTTTATTTTCCAGGCAAATAAAAGTCCTTCATGATGCTCACGGCTCAACGGCGCCAGCTCTTTGCTTCGCTTCAATGGTTTGATTTCTTCCACGAAGTAAAATTATATTGAAACGCTGTCAGACGCAGATGATTTTTGGCAATAGCAGGGTTGACATTTATCAAAGGACTTAGCAAGGAGACTTTTGCATCAGAAGAAACAGATTATTTTTTAGCATGCCTTTTCATGTATTCACTAAAAATCCATTTAATCATGGTAATCCTGATTCATTTCTTAACCAAACAATTCCGCCAATTATTTGTTTTCACAGCTGTTAATAAGTAACTTTAGGATGTGATTATAATAAGTCTTTATTTTAATCATGGATGGGTTAAATCGTTCCGCACAGGCGGGATGGAGTGAAAATCCGGCAGCCACCCTCTGCCGGGATTGTGAAATTAAAACTGAAGCGAATTGACAGAGACGATTATCAACCTCGAAACCGTCAACCCTATCGAGTTCTTCGGAGTCAACAACGGCAAACTCGACATTCTGAAAAAGAAATTTCCCCTGCTGAAAATTCTTTCCCGGGGTACCCAGTTAAAACTCAGCGGTTCGCCTGAGCAGGTAAGCAGTGCACGGGAAAAGATTGAGCTCATTGTGCAGTACCTCGAACGAAACGGGCACATGAGCGAAAATTACTTTGAACAGATTCTCGGCGGCGACGATGCCGATGTGGTTGACAATTTTGTGGACCGCAATCCCAACGACATCCTGGTGTTTGGCCCCAACGGTAAAACCGTCCGGGCCCGCACAGTCAATCAGAAAAAGCTGGTGCAGTATGCCGAGAAGAACGACATTGTGTTTGCAATCGGCCCGGCAGGTACCGGTAAAACCTATACTGCAGTGGCACTGGCTGTAAGAGCACTTAAGAACAAGGCGGTAAAAAAAATAATTCTTACACGTCCCGCAGTGGAAGCTGGCGAAAGCCTTGGTTTTTTACCCGGCGATCTGAAAGAAAAAATTGACCCTTACCTGCGGCCATTGTATGATGCGCTTGACGATATGATACCGGCCGACAAGCTGGGCTACTACATGAGCACAAGAACCATCGAAATTGCCCCACTGGCTTATATGCGTGGCCGTACGCTTGACAACGCTTTTATTATTCTGGATGAAGCCCAGAACTCCACCGACCTGCAGCTGAAAATGTTTCTCACCCGAATCGGCGCCAATGCCAAGGCCATCATCACCGGCGACATCACGCAGGTAGACCTGCCCCGCCACCAGCGCAGCGGCCTGCAAAAAGCTGTCCGCATTCTGAACAATATTGACGGCATTGCCCACATAGAGCTGGATGAAGATGATGTGGTGCGCCATAAACTGGTGAAGCATATACTACGGGCTTACGATAAAGACAGGAGAGAGGAAGATAGCAAAGGAGGACAGTAATATTTTATTTAGCCGGCTTTTGTTATTCTGCCCAGCGTCCCTTGCCCCGATCTTTCGGGGCTCCGTTTATCTTTCGAAATTCTTATCGGCTTTTTTTCCTCACCCGCCATCTCTTTCTTTAGGTAGAGGTGGGCATTGTGGCCTTACAAATCCAAACTTCTGGCTCCTCACTTCAACGTGAGGCTATCATCACATGGTATCAACCTATCCGGTTTAGTTCAGCGTTGCCAGATAAGCGAAGACCCTGCGTGGGTAACGCTCTTTCTTTAGTGTATGTTTTGAGGTTTTTAGTACATTGCAGCAATGAAGCCTTTATTCCAATTAGCATCCCTCATGTTATTAGTTTTATCAGCCTGTAACCCGGAAAACCAAAAACCAGCCGTGGCTGAAGACGATATTGATGCAGCCCGCAATTTCATCAGGGCTGCCTTGGATGGCGATTACAAGCAGGCAAGAACCATAATTGTAGATGATTCCACCAACAAGCAATCGCTTGACCTGTACGAGTGGAATTACAATAACAATATAAGTGATGATGACCGGAAAGCATATAAATCATCCAGCATCCGGATGCTGGATGTTCATAAGCTGAACGATTCGGTGACCATTGTGCATTATTCCAATTCGTATAAAGACAAACCGGATTCGCTGAAAGTGGTTAAGCTGGGTGGCCGGTGGCTGGTGGACCTTAATTTCGCTTTTCAGAAAAACGATTCCCTTCCCCAATGATTAAAAACATCCTGATAGTGGGATTGGGCGGCGGAGCAGGCAGCATACTGCGCTACCTGTGTCAAAAATGGGTATACCAGGTTTACCCGCATCCATTTCCGTGGGGAACTCTGCTGGTAAATATTGTGGGATGTTTCCTGATAGGTGTTTTCTATGAAGTATCTGAAAAAACAAGTTTATTCACTCCCGAATGGCGGCTGCTGCTCACGACAGGATTTTGCGGAGGCTTTACCACTTTCTCCGCATTTGCATTTGAAAATCTCAACCTGGTAAGGAGCGGCGACATAACCTATTTTCTTCTGTACATTACCACAAGTGTGGTAGCAGGCATAGCGGCTGTGCTGGCAGGAATTACATTTATTAAACTTTTATAAAATGGAACTGAGTGGTCAATCGAAACTGTTGCGGATTTTTATTGGCGAAAGCGACCGGATTGGTCATCAGATGCTGTATGAGGCCATCCTTTTGGCTGCAAGGGAAAAAGGACTTGCCGGCGGTACGGTGCTCAAAGGTATTATGTCTTACGGCGCCAGCAGCCATATTCATCTTGCCCGGTTGATTGAACTGTCTGAAGACCTGCCGGTGGTAATTGAGATAGTTGACCAGGCCGAAAAGATTGATTCTTTTCTGCCTGTGGTGAATGAGCTTTTTGAAAAATGCGGCAAGGGCGGATTGATTACAGTGGAGAAAGTAGATGTGCTTTATTATAAGCCGAAAAAATGAAATTTAAAGTACACGGGACAAGGCACAAGATACAAGGCACAAGAAACTAACAACCTGCTTTCGCTAAAGCTTTAGCAGGCGAGCCAGCAACCCGTAACCAATTACCAGAAACAATACCACGAATCATGCTCACTGTTTATCATCCCTGGCACGGCGCTCACTACGGAAGCAAAGCCCCTGAGGTGGTGAATGCAGTAATTGAAATACCCCAGGGCAGCCGGGCAAAATATGAAGTGGATAAAGACACCGGCCTGCTGAAGCTTGACCGGGTGATTTATTCATCCTTTCATTACCCGGTCAATTACGGTTTTATCCCGCAAACCTTAGGACTTGATAACGATCCGCTCGATGTACTGGTTATCTGCTCTCAAACCATTCACCCGCTTTGCCTGGTGGAAGCCAAAGTAATCGGCAATATGCAGATGATTGACCAGGGACAGGAAGATGATAAAATAATAGCCGTGGCCGCCAAAGATCCTTCTGTTAATCATTTTCAGACCGTGGATGAATTGCCGCCGCATTTTTTTGCCGAGCTGAAAAATTATTTTGAACAATATAAGGTGCTGGAAAATAAAAAAGTAATCATTGATAATTTCCAGGACAAAGAAACAGCCTTACGCATCATAGCGGATGCCATCAATTTCTACAAAGAAACTTTCAAGAAATAATTTTTTGTGCAAAATAAATTCAGGGATATGAGTATCGAAACAGTTTTATTGCTGATAATTGTCGGTTTGGCTGCCGGTATATTAAGCGGGATGGTGGGGGTAGGCGGGGGCATCATCATTGTGCCTGCCCTGGTTATCTTTCTTGGTTTTTCGCAGCATGAAGCGCAGGGCACTTCATTGGGTTTGCTGCTGCTGCCTGTGGGTATTCTTGCCGTTCTCAATTATTACAAGCAGGGGTATATTGATATTAAAGTGGTAGGCATCATGTGTGTGGCTTTTGTTGCCGGCGGCTGGCTGGGCAGCAAAATAGCTTTATCGCTTCCGCAGGACACGGTAAAAAAAATATTTGCGATTGTACTTTTTTATACAGCTTTCAGGATGATGGGCTGGGATGTGGCATTTATTAAATGGCTGAAAGGTATTTTCTGATGAAAAAATTTTTACTGCTCCCATTGCTGCCGGGTTCCTGTTTTCTTTTTTCACAAAGCCCGCTGCAACTGGTTTTAAGAAATTATTTCCGCACACATCCCTTCAATATGCGGTTCAGCACTTTTATTACTTCGCTGCAGCAGGATCCCTGGTTTACCACCACATCGTATCAGCGGCGTACAGACAGAAGTTTCTTTTACATGTCAGGTGAGTATAAGAATTTTAATCCTTTTCGTTATGCACCGCATCAATTGCAGCTGGTTGTGGCCGAAGACCTGTTTATTCACAATGATTCATTGCATACCCCTGATACCATCATCAATCTGCAGCTGCCGGGTATAGCCGATACAGGAGCCACCGGAAAAAATTCTGTCATCCGTGAATTCAAACGTTTTCACAATAACCGGGGAACCGATTTTTCCGACAGCGATTATAGGCAGGTTACAAAAGGCGGGCTCACGGTGGCAGAAATGTATGATTATTTTATTTTTCCGTTTACCATATCACCGCTTACCATAGCCTGGGGGCAGGTGCCCGAATCGCAACGATATACATTTACCATCACCATTCGTTTTAAAGTAAGGCAAAACATTGCCGACCTGGTACTGGCGCCTGGCGGCTTAAAAAAACGTTTGTGAAAATTTTTTACCCTGGCATCTCAGAAAATGAAATCAGCTAATTTCAACCTGTGAACCCTGCCCGTCATCAACATATCACCGAACAGGAGCTGCTTGAAAAATTTTATGCCGATCACGACAACCACTGGCTCGGCATGCTGCTGGAACGCTACACCCTGCTGCTGCTGGGTGTGTGCATGAAGTACCTGAAAAATGAAGAGCAGGCAAGGGACAGCGTGCAGCAGATTTTTCTGAAAGTAATTACCGAACTGCACAAGTACCGGGTGGAATATTTCAAAAGCTGGATTTACATGGTGGCAAAAAACCACTGCCTGATGCAGCTGAGGGAAAAACCGGGTAAACACCCGGTGGAAATCACTGACAGGATTTCGGCGCCCGATGAGGAACAGGACAGGAATGAGCTGCTGAATCATGAAAAAATTTATGAACATATGGCCGCGGCGCTGAAAGAACTGAATGCCGGGCAGCAGCAGTGTGTAACTTTGTTTTACCTGGAAAAGAAAAGTTACCAGCAGATAAGTGAAAAAACCGGCTTTACCATGATGCAGGTAAAAAGCTATATCCAGAACGGGAAACGGAATCTCAGGATACTGATTGAAAAAAAAATGCAGGAGCAATAAGGATTATAAAATTCTGATTTCAGGAAAGTGTCAAAAAATTTAAAAGATATATTATCCCGCCTGTCTGCCGAAGTTGACCAGGAAATCCTGCTTCGTTATTTGCAGGGGCAGCTGAATGAAGAGCAGAAGCATGAAGTGGAGAAAAAAATGCTGGCCAGCGATTTTACCAATGATGCCATGGAGGGCTTGCAGGAAATAAAAAACAAAGAAAGAATCACCTTCATGGTGGATCAGCTGAACCGTGACCTGAGGAAAAAGCTTGAAAAGAAAAAAAAGTTCAGGGAAAAACTCCGTATCAGCCAGCAACCATGGGTGCTGATAGCCATACTCATCATCCTGTTGTTTATTGTGCTCAGTTATTTTATTATTCAGTGGCTGTTGCAAAATCAATAGAAAATCTTTTTGGTTTGCCCACGGGTTATTCGTAACTTTTATAGTCAACTTTTCTTCCCGCTCTTAAATTTATTGTTATGGGTTGGCTGCAACAACTCGAAAAATGGAGCATCACCCATCATCCGCGTTGGCTGGTGCTTTTCCGTGCTGTTCTTGGCATTGCTCTTTTTCTCAAGGGCATTAGTTTTCTGAACGATATGATTTCGCTGGAAACTATGATTGCACAGAGCAGCATCAGCCATGTGCCCGACTGGATTACATTGATTATTACATGGGCACACCTGCTCGGCGGGTTTCTCATCATCATTGGTCTGCTGACACGCTGGGCTGTGCTGTTGCAGATTCCTATTCTGCTGGGGGCAGTTATTATCATCAATCTTCCACGGGGAATTTTTGCGCCGGGCTCTGAATTCGGCTTTTCACTGGTGGTGTTACTGCTATTGATTTTCTTTCTGATAGAAGGCGGCGGTCCTTTGTCGCTCGATAATTATTTTAAAAAACATCCTAAATAGCGATACAAACTCAGGCAGCCACCGGCTTTTCACTTCGGAGAGTCAGCCAGGCCATTACTGAACTGGCGGTCAAAAGAACTCCACCAAGAAAAAACGGGGCACCGGGAAAATAAATAATGGCATTGTGCTGTGTGAAATAAGAAAACAAGTTGGTCATCATCAACGGGCCGAAGATGGTAGTCACACTCATAATGCTGGTAAGTGCGCCCTGTAATTCGCCCTGTTCGTTTGACGGCACATGGCCTGCCATGATAGCCTGCAAAGCGGGACCGGCAATGCCGCCAAGACAATAAGGAACGAGAAAAGCAAACATCATCCATCCTTGCGTTGCAAATGCAAACAGGAACATGCCCAGGGCATAAAGCGATAATCCAAGATAAGCGCTGCGCTCATTACCCAGCTTTGGATTCACTACCCGTATTAGACCGCCCTGTACTCCCACAACCAGCAGACCCACCAGTGCAAGCGAAGTGCCCACCATAGCTTTGCTCCAGCCAAATTTGTACATGGTGAAATAACTCCAGTTGCTTTGCACAGCATGGGCGGCAAGGTAAATGAGCACAAAAGAAACGATAAGACCTGAAATGGCCGGGTATTTATTCAGGTGTAAAAGTGAACCTACGGGGTTGGCTCTTTTCCATTCAAATGCTCTTCGTTTTTCTGTCGGCAATGATTCAGGTAAAACAAAATATCCATAAAGCCAGTTGAGCAGCGCCAACCCCGCTGCCACAAAAAACGGGACTCTTGTACCTATCTGGCCCAGCCAGCCCCCAAGCATGGGACCAATAATAAAGCCAAGACCAAAGGCGGCGCCAATCAATCCGAAATTTTTTGCACGGTTTTCTGCTGTGCTTACATCGGCTATATAGGCTGATGCAGTAGTAAAACTGGCGCCGGTAATTCCCGAGATGATTCGCCCTGCAAACAACCACGCATAAGTAGGTGCAAAGGCCATCACCAGGTAATCAATACCAAAACCAAATAATGCAACCAGCAATACAGGACGCCTGCCATACCTGTCGCTCAGGTTGCCAAGTATGGGGGCACACACAAACTGCATGATGGCATAAGCAAAAGCCAGCCAACCACCGTACTTGCTTGCTTCATTCACGGGTATGGAAAGCATTTTACTGATGAGTTCGGGAAAAACAGGAATCACCAATCCAAACCCGGTAACATCAATCAGCAGTGTGATAAAAATAAACCCGATGGCAGCCTGGCGGGAAGTACGCATGTAACCGTTGGTTTTAATTATCAAAATTGCAGAACAATAAGGATTTAACGAAATGCTTATTTCAACTCCGTGTTTTTTTTAGCCTTTCAAAGAAAGCAGAATTGATTTGGTGTAACCAATTTTAGTTCCGGTTGCAGAATTATGGAAAACCTTTACAGGATTGAAGGCTGATGACAGTTACCTGCATTATCAATCATTAAGGCAATTCCCCTTTTTTTATAAGCTTTTGCGAAATGGTAATTCTGCTTTTTCAGAATGTGTCCGCCTGTAATTCGTATTATTCCGCTGACTGTTTTTCAGTGTAAAAAATTTTTCGAATGAAAACCATTGCTTTGTTTTTGACATCGTGCTTTTACTAAAGCCATTTGTTATGCGAAGCAGGAGACCGATAGTATTTTTGAACCGTTCAATCCATCTCCTGTGACAAGCCTTCAGAATCCCGGAAAATGAAAAGCCTGAACAACCGTACCCCCGGACAATTCTGTTGATCTCTCCCGATAGTCCTGTGAAATAACCCTGCAATAAAAATCCATGCCTGAGGGTCGGCATTGTTTTACAAAAAAATAAAACGATGTTGATGCGAAGACTCAAAACCGTTGTATCCGTTGTATTTTTCCTTTTCTTCGCCATTTTGCGGTCGAAAGCGGCAAATCAGCCTGGCAACATCGGGAATATTGCACTTCCGGCAGCGTTTACTATTACAGTTCCTTTCTTTGTATGGGATTCTTCATTGACGTATGAAAACAACAATTCAGTTTCTCGCCGTGCTGAAATCAGGCTGCATCCTTCCATAGAAAATTTTGTGGAAGATTATCACGAAAAAAATTACCTGTTATTTGAAAAGTTGAAGCAGAATAATTTTCATTACCTCAATACCATAGATAAGATTTTCTTCCGCCATGATTTGCCTGTTCAGCTGAAATATATGGCCGTAGTAGAATCGAAACTGAAACCCGGCGCTTTGTCGCCTGTTGGCGCTGCTGGTTTATGGCAGTTTATGCCCGCTACAGCAAAAAAATACGGGTTAAAAGTTTCGGCCGGCATTGATGAAAGGAAAAATGCATGGAAAAGTACAGTAGCTGCTGCCCGGTATCTTAAAAAATTATATTCCCTGTTTGGCGACTGGCTCCTCGTGATTGCAGCATACAACAGCGGGCCGGCGCCGGTTTATAAAGCCATAAAAAAATCAGGCAGCCGCAATTTCTGGCAACTACAGTACTTTCTGCCCAAAGAATCACGTGTGCATGTAAAAAAATTTATTGCCACGCATTATTATTTTGAAGGAAAAGGCAGCCTGGTAACCCTGGGCAAAAATGAAACCGAAGATTATTTAAAAAAGGAAATCCATTTTGCTGAATCATTAATAGCCACGGAAGTAAAGTCTGATTCTTCGATCATCCCGTTTTTTGATTGCACTGTCCCGAAACGTTTTGTTGCTGTCATAAGAGAAGAAAGGCAACTGATGATGCTGGTGAAAAAATAAATCCCGGCCTGCAGGTTAATTAACGTTAACAGGATTGGGTTGGTTAAACCGGGTTTTGTACTTTTAGTCACAGCCAGCTAAAGAACCAGCCATGTTTTCCACCCAATACAAAGTCGTGTTTGCTCTTATTGCTTCCACTTTTATTTTATCCATCGCCTGCAGTAAAAACAAATCAGCACTTCCGCAGGAAGACCCTGTAGCCAAATATCTCAACCTGCCTGCCACGCCCTATAATTATTCCAACCCGGCGCTGCCTGCTTACCTGCAGTCGCCACCAGTACAGGGACAAATAAATACGCCGGCAAATAATCCCGTAACCGATTGGGGCGCCACTTTAGGCAGAGTGTTGTTTTATGATAAAACACTTTCGAAAAACCGTACCATCTCCTGTGCAAGCTGTCACAGACAGGAAAATGCATTTTCTGATTTTGAAAAATTCAGTAAAGGATTTGAAGGCGGGCTCACCGGGCGAAATTCCATGTCGCTAATCAACGCCAAGTATTATCCCAATGGAAGATTTTTCTGGGATCAGCGTGCAGCCACGCTGGAACTGCAGGTGCTGATGCCGATACAGGACCTGGTGGAAATGGGAGTGTCGCTGGATACACTTGTGAAGCGTGTGCAAAACCAGCCTTACTATCCCGCCCTTTTTACAAGCGCATTCGGAAGCACCGTTATCAACAGCGATTTGATTTCAAAAGCGCTGGCCCAGTTTGTACGTTCTGTTGTTTCTTATCAATCGAAATACGACCAGGGAAGACAAACGTTTCCCGCAGCACCGGCGCCGCCCCCCAATGCTTTTTTTCCCAACTTCACTGCCCAGGAAAACCGGGGAAAGGAAATATTTTTATCGCCGCAAAATGCATGTGCTGCCTGTCACGGTACGGAAACCTTTACTGCCCCGGATGTAAAGAACAACGGTCTTGATGCTGTAATTACCGACCGGGGTTTTGGAGCTGTTACCAACATCCCGGCCGATAACGGTTTGTTTAAGGTAACTACGTTGCGTAATGTGGAGCTGACTGCACCCTACATGCATGATGGCCGGTTTACAACCCTGGAACAGGTGGTGGAGCATTACAGTACCGGGGTTAAAAATCATCCTAACTTATCGCCGCAGTTGCGATTGCCCGGCGGGCAGCCGCGCCTGCTGAATCTTCCGGCAGAAGATAAAGCTGCATTGGTTGCATTTCTGAAAACGCTTACAGACAGGAGTGTAACTTCCGATGTAAAATTTTCTAACCCGTTTAAATAAGCTCATCGGCGGGTATAATCAATCACTTCTTTTTCCACATCCAGGTCAATATGACAACTGTTGCACTTGCGGGTAAGCGTGGAGTAGGCTTTTAAGGCCTGTGGCCAGTCTTCTTTCTTTATCGCTTTTTTTAAATCGCTGAAATAGGGCTGCATCCTTTTTTTATAATAATAGCTGAACGGCTCAGTCAGTTTTCGGTGTTCGGTAAATTTTCGGGCCAGCAGCTTCATGATGCTGTCCATATCGTAAACAAACCATTCGGCGTAGTCTTTGTTTTTTTCAAGTAAGGCATCGGCAAGGTTTTGGTGGTAAATGCGCAGGTCCAACATGTTTTCGTCAAGGTCTTTCATGTTTTTCACGTCTTTACCTGAAGAAAAAAAAGCTTCCGCAAAACCAAACAAACCGGTCAGAAACAGGAATATTGCAGTTTTGTATTTCACCCTGCAAATTTACCAGCCGGTTATTTTTTCCAGCTAATTTTATCCCAAAAGCACAGCCTGCAGAGGAATCCGGATTGCAGGAATTCAATTTTCGGCATTTAATTTTACCCCTCAAAGTAAATGTAAAGAAGACTTGTGCTTTATCCCTTCATCACCAATGACCTGCCGGCAGGGAAAACTGCCCAAAAATTAAAACTGTTCAATTGTCAATTAACCCTTATCTTCGCAGCGCAAAATTTGAGTGCTGCAGTTTCAGGTGAACGATTTATTCTGCTAAGCAATTTCTGCTAAATAGTTAATCTTCTCTCCGCTGTTTGTTTCTCAGATCATTTATTAATTCTTTAAAACAAAAAAAGAACATGAACATTTATGTGTCCAATTTGAGCTTTGCCGTACAGGATGAAGACCTCAGAAGTTATTTTGCCGAGTATGGCGAAGTATCATCAGCCAAAGTAATTACCGACAAATTAACCAACCGCAGCCGCGGTTTTGGTTTTGTGGAAATGCCCGATGAAACAGCTGCAAAAAAAGCCATTGCCGAACTGGATGGCGCAGTGGTTGACGGTCGTGCCATCAAAGTAAATGAGGCCCGGCCCCGTGAAGAAAAACCGCGGACAAACAACCGCCGTTCTTTCGCCGGCAGCCGCTGGTAAAAAGTTTGCCAGAATTTGAGTAAAAATTAAGTCCCGCCAAAAGTGCGGGATTTTTTTTAGGGTGATAATAAAGTGTAAATGTAAAAATTGTTGTGCCAGGTAAGCATGTTTTAATCAGGCGCATTCAATCAATCAGTCCATCCGACTTCAATCGCTCCAGTATCAGTATGGCTCCCGGTGCTTTGTTGGTTTGCTGTAAATATTCTTCCAGGTTAAAATACTTCACCTCGCTAACTTCTGCCGATGCTACCGGCTCCACGGTTTTATTAAGCAGAAAGCAATCCTGCTCCATTATCACGCCATTATTTTCTCCGTAAGCCGGAGCGCTGATATGGTTGTAATAAACCAGGTCATCATCATGTAAGGAAAGATTCAGTTCTTCTTTAATCTCCCGGCGCAAGGCCTGCCGGGCAGTTTCACCTTCATCCATCTTGCCTCCGGGCAGGTAAAAGCATTGTTTGTTTTTGCTGAATGCCAGTAATAATTTCCGGTTCTGTATAATCAATAACCCGGCTGTAGGTAGTGCCATCAGGCAAATTTGGGGGTAAAAAAGTTTCTGTGAAAATCTGTGATATCTGTGAGCGGTTAATTTCTCACTGATTACCCGGAACACACAGAACCGGCTAACTTATTCTTTTTAGATTCTTCCTACATTTGTATATGCCTTTTCACCGCAACTTCACATATTGGTTTGATAAAAGAAAATGGAAATACATTTTCCTTCTTGCTACCTTAGAACTGTCACGAGGATAATTGCTGCGCAGAATTACCGGACGTACAAGAGTGCGACGCAACGAGAGTTTAATAGTAGCAGCGTCGCCCGGCTCATAATAAATAACTAATAACTAATAACTAAAAACTATAAACTATAAACTATAAACTGATTTTATGCCTTACTACTATAAACTCGGCACCATTCCTCATAAACGCCACACGCAATTCCGCAAGCCAGATGGCTTGCTGTACAGCGAACAGCTTTTTTCCACCGAAGGATTCAGCGATGATTATTCGCTGCTCTACCATTGTCATCCGCCCACGCAGATAATAAAAACCGAACCGCAGGTGGATGTGGCGCCGCAGATTGCAGAAGAAAAAATGTTGCGACACCGCAGCTTCGACGGTTTTAAAATAAAACCCGCAAAAGATTTTTTGCAGAGTCGTGTGCCCGTGCTGGTAAACGGCGATTGTCACCTGGTGCTGGCGGCACCGCAGCAGAGCATGACGGATTATTATTACAAAAACACCGATGCCGATGAACTGCTCTTTGTACACGAAGGCAGCGGCACCGTGCATACACAGTATGGTGAGTTATCCTTCAGCCCCGGCGATTATATTAATCTGCCGCGGGGAACGATTTATCAAATAGAATTTAAAGATGAAAAAAACCGCTTGTTCATTGTGGAGTCGTTTACGCCACTGCGCTTTCCGAAGAAATACCTGAGCCGCTACGGGCAGCTTATGGAGCATTCGCCGTATTGCGAAAGGGATATCCGTCCGCCGCAGGATCTGAAAACTTATGATGAAAAAGGCGATTATCTCATCAAAGCGAAGAAGCGGGGAGTGCTATATGGTTTGCATTACGGCACGCATCCATTCGATGTCGTTGGTTGGGATGGCTGCTGCTATCCGTTCATTTTTTCCATTTACGATTTTGAACCCATCACGGGCCGTGTGCACCAGCCACCACCTGTGCACCTTACTTTCGAAACGAATGCATTTGTAGTGTGCTCCTTTGTGCCGCGGCTTTTCGATTATCATCCGCAGGCCATACCGGCGCCATATAATCACAGCAATATTGACAGCGACGAAGTGCTTTATTACGTGGAAGGTGAATTCATGAGCCGTAAGCATGTGACCAGAGGTATGATAACACTGCATCCTGCCGGCATCCCCCACGGCCCGCATCCCGGCGCCGTGGAAAAAAGCATCGACGCCAAGGAAACAAAGGAACTCGCCGTGATGGTGGACACTTTCCGCCCGCTGATGCTGACGAAGCAGGCACTGGAAATAGAGAATAAGGATTATGTGATGAGCTGGGCGGAGTGACGAGTGATGAGTAATGAGTAATGAGTAATGAGTAATGAGTAATGAGTAATGAGTAATGAGTAATGAGCTTGCCTGCCGGCAGGGGTGATTCTTAGAAATCCGGCATTTGAACCCTGAGTAGACTTTTGTTGCAGAGTTTATCCCGATATATATATATCGGGATTCCAATCAGGGTTCTTGCCTTGATGGGCAATAATTCCAAAATACAAATGAAAGTGCACAAACTTTTATATTGATGGAATCAGGATTATCTAAGTTTGCCCAAATGGTTCACATTTGAAAACCCATCATAAATAATCATTATTGTCCGGCTAAAATCGGGTTTAAAATGTATGTAATCCTTTGTAGCC
>CAZDUO010000071.1:0-19833 GCA_964508655.1 uncultured Chitinophaga sp.
CCCCCCAAACACCACCTCCCAACACAGCTCTCCCTGCTTATCCTTTACCGGTACAAAATGTTTTATCCCGGAAGATAGTTCCGCTACCCGGTTTATCTGCGCTGCTACATAACCCGTCTTGTCAATTCAGTCTTGTAAATGTACTTTCCTCTTTATTGCCGTTAAGCCCTCCGCCCTATACAAATCCAAAGAATCTTTTTATACGGTTAAAACTTTATCAGGGCATCCTATTTACCCCGGTTATGTAAATTTGCAGCTACGCCAGTCCCGTTGTCTAATCAAAAGGTGATTTTTAAAACGAATTGGAAATCAAAAATAAATTTAAAAGAAATTTTTAATTTTCCGTTTGCCGGCTGTAGTTTTTTGTTTATGCCGCATTAGGGCCGGGGGATATTGGTAACCGTTTAATCATTACAGCTATGAACCCAGCCAAAATACAATTAAACCTGACCTGCGAAGAACTGGAGCAGCTTACCCGAATGATTTACCTGGCTCAATACGTTATTGACAGCTCTGCCGACGTTTATGAGCATAAGGCGGCAATGAAAACCCTGATGGAAAAAGTATTTCAACTTGGATATGAACATATCCCTGTTTCCGGCTTATGCCAAAAATCGCTGGACGACGAGCCGGATGACCTCTATTCTCATACCATAAAAATGGAGGAAGAAGCGGAGCCGGTACTGCAGGCTTTCTGCGACGATGTTTTTTATGAATGCATAAGTAATGAACTGGCCTGGCGTGACTTTAAGGAAAAATACGGCTATGTGTCATCCAATACACTGTGGGATAATCCTGTCCTGAATGATTACCTGGAATCGCTGAAAGATTTTTATTTAACCGAACTGGCAGAAAATGGTTTGTTGAGGATGAGAGTGACAGTATGATTTTTTGTGCTCACCGAAGTGTTCACGCAAAATTCATCCGCCATGTTGCCCCGTTCGCACAACCACCCTTCCGGAGCAGCCTATTTACCTATCTTTGCGCCGCTTTATTTCCAATTATAATCTTAATAATATTCCCCATAAGGAATTTGAGGTTTATGAACCGAATCTACTTCGATAACGCCGCTACCACACCACTCGATAAAGAAGTGCTGGATGCCATGATGCCGTATATGACCACGCATTTCGGCAATCCATCCTCCATTTATTCTTATGGCAGGGAAACCCGGCTGGCTATTGAAACAGCACGGAAAACTGTGGCCAAGCTGCTGAATGCCCATCCCGGCGAAATATTTTTTACCAGCGGCGGCACCGAAAGCAACAATACTGCTATTCTCGCCGCCATTCGTGATTTGGGTTGCCGGCATATCATCACGTCACCCATCGAGCATCATGCGGTGCTGCACTCGGTGGAGCATTACAATCATGATTTCAATGTGACCAGCAGCTTTGTAAAACTTTTACCCGACGGCCATGTTGACCTGAATGATCTGGAAAAACAACTGGCTTCACACAAAGAACGCTGTCTGGTAACGCTGATGCATGCCAACAATGAAATCGGTAACCTGCTCGATCTGCATGCGGCGGGCACTATCTGTAAAAAATACAACGCCATCTTTCATTCCGACTGTGTGCAGACCGTGGGTCATTACCCCCTTGATTTGAGAAATACACCCGTGCATTTTATTTCCGGCTCGGGACACAAATTTCATGGACCCAAGGGCTGCGGCATTTTATATATCAACGACAACATAAAAATTCATCCTTTTATTTTCGGCGGCAGCCAGGAAAGAAATATGCGGGCCGGCACCGAAAATCTTTATGGCATCATCGGCTTTGCCAAAGCACTGGAGCTGGCGATGGAGCATTTTGAAAAAGACAGCAGTTACATCCAGTGGCTGAAAACATACATGATAGAGCAGCTGCAAAAAAATTTTCCGGCTGTTCAGTTCAATGGCGATGCGGAGGGCAGAAGTCTTTATACGGTGCTGAACGTTTCTTTTCCCAAATCGGAGCGTAGCGAAATGATTTTATTTAATCTCGATATAAACAATATCTGCGCATCAGGTGGCAGCGCCTGCACCAGCGGCGCCAACCAGGGCTCGCATGTCATCCGGGCCATCAACAACAATCCCAACCTGGTGGCCGTGCGGTTTTCCTTCAGCAAACACAATACGAAGGAAGAGATAGATACCGTGGTTGCAAAACTGAAAGAGGTAATTTAAAAAGGGGGACAGAAGCCTGTCCCCTTTTCATGTCAGAATTTTCATAGCGTCAATTGTTGTACTGTCCGCCGGCATTCACCCAATTGGTAATGGCGTTTCGTTCGGCAAGTGTAAGGCCCGGGCTGGGCGGTGGCGGCATTTGGTTTATCGTTCCGAAATTATCAACAGCCCTCACTTTTATTCGTTGACTATTGGCCACAATCACACAGTCCTGCGTAAAATCGAGCCCGCCGGCAGGCGCCGTAGGCACGTGGCAACCGGCTATAGCGCAGTTATTTTGAATGATGGGTTTTACTGCCGCAAACAATGTACCCGGTGGCGCCGGGTTCACCGTTACGCTTGCTGTGCGTACACAACCGCCGTTTTCTTTGGCACCAACAGTATAATTGTTGGCTGCAAGATTGTTGAATGTGGGTGATGATTGAAATGCGCCGCCATTAAGATTAAAAGTAAACCCGCTGCCACCGCCGCTGGTTGTAACCGTAATGGAACCATTGGGTGTAGCCAGGCAGGGCGTGGCATTGGTAGTGATGCCGCTTACAGTAAAACTTACCGAGGCGCAGGGATCATTTGCATTTACAGTAAAAGAAGATGAGCCGGTGCATCCCCTGCTGTCTTTTGCAGTGATAGTATAATTGCCGGCTGCGAGACCTGAAAAATTTCCTGATGATTGAAAAGCGCCGCCGTTGATGCTGAAAGTAAATCCTGAACCTCCGCCGGCTGATGCGGCTATGCTGCCATCATTGTTTCCGGGGCCCGATGAGTTGGTTACCGATCCACTCACCGTTATATTGACACCGGTGCATGGATTAGCAGGTCCGCCACCACCGCCCTTGCTGCTGCAGGAACTAAGTACAACAACTGAAATAAACGGAATAAAAAAGACAACCGCGGCTTTATTCTTTCTCATAAATATTTATGATGTTATCGTAATGGCAGGCGCCGGGGTTGCTTAATGGCGAACGAAGAGTTTTGCCGGTTATTTATTTTTTTTGCTGAAAGGGATGTAAAACTGCTGAAACAAGTATGCCGGCACTGTTGAGTTTCACCTTGCCATAACCCACCCCGCTTAAGGCTATTTTCATATACGGCTCTGCCTGCACGCTGAACCGGGAACTGATTTTCCGGCTGTACCCGCCGGATAAGTTGAGAACAGAAAAATAATGTTTGTTTTCGTTTTCAAAACTGCGGTTGTAATAAACATAGGTGGGGCTGTAAGCCGGTTTAAAATAATAACTGTAATCTTCTTTTTTCATCAGCAGGCTGGAGAGGCCGGCTGATACAAACCAACTTTGTTTCTTTTTGTTGCTGATGGTAAAGTCAACGTTCACCGGTATTTCATACACCCGGCAATCGGCATCAATATGTTTCAGGTTGGGATAATAATTCCAGAAGTTGGATGGTGGGTTATATTCATCGGGCATGGCGGTATATACTTTCCGGCCTGTGTAAAAACCGGTGCGCACAGCAAAGCGGGGTGATATGCTGTACCCGATACCTGCACCAAGAACCGGTTTCAGTTTGCCGGTTTTATCGAGACCAATAGTGCTTATATCGGGGCCTGCTGAAACCGACAGGAAGAAATTACTTAAGAAAGATTTTTTGGCGGTTTGCTTTTTCGATTTGATTACAGGAGATACGGTTGTTTCCTGTTTCTTTATTTCCTGCTGCACAAGGACAGCGCTGTCAGTAAACGGGTTTTGCAGTACCGTTTCTTTTTCCACTTTTATGGCTTCTTTTTTTTCAGCATCGCTGGCAGGTATTACCGGTTCAGTTTCTTCATCCGCTTTTTCAGGTGCCATTATTCCCGGGGTTATTGTGTTTTTTATTCCAGGTAAAACCGTCTCATCCTGCTTTATCACTTCTTTCTTTTTCTTTCCGGTTCGGCCAACAGGTAAGTGACTGACAGCAGCAGGTTGATAAGTTTTTCCTGCAAGGATTTTTTTGTTTTCTGCCGGCAACGGTTCCCGGCCTGCCGGTGAATTCTGCACCGGGGCCCGGTTTTCTTTTTCAGTAGCCGGTATTGACTTTTCAGTTTCTTTTGTGCTGCCCTGCTTAATTACCTCAACTGAAGGTTGTGAAGCGGGTTGGGTTTGAGTTGTAATAATTTTTTCCGGGGGACCACTGCCGGCATATTGATTTATCAATACAAAAGCCCCGCCACCCGCCAGTAAGAAAAGGAAGAAAAACAAAATGAATCTTCGCCTGCCGGATTTATTTTGCGGCAGGTATTTATCCAGCAGGCGGCTCATTTTATCCCATGCTTTATTATCGTAGCCGGCGCTGTGTCGTTCAAGCGACGCTTTTATTTTTTTATCAAAATTTTCAGACAGCATTTTTGGTGACAATAGGTTGGGATTCCTGTAATAATATTTTTTGCAAATGCATTCTTGCTTTGGCCAGGTTCGATTTCGAAGTGCCTTCAGCGATGCCCAGCTTTTTTGAGATTTCATCGTGACTAAGGCCATCCATCACAAACAGGTTGAAAACGGTGCGGTAAGCAGGCGACAGTTGCTGCACGGCTTTAATAATTTCATCGTACGACAGTTTATCCAGCGCCGACTCCTGTTTGGATGCAATCTGCAATGTGATAGGATCAGCCTGCCCGTTGTGCTGGTGCTTTTTGATTTTGCGGTAATGATCAATAGCGGTGTAAACCATAATTTTCCGCAACCAGCCTTTGAAAGATGCTATAGTATCATCATAAGCAGGCTGGTATTTATGCAGTTCTTTAAAAATTTTCAGGAAGCCGTCATTGAGAATCTCCACCGCATCATCATAATTTCCCGCATATCGTTCGCAAATAGCCATGGCATAACCATAGAAAGAGCTATAGATAGTTTTTTGGCTCTCCCTGCTGTTCCTTACACATCCTTCAAGATGTTCGGCCAGTTCCCGGGCTGTTAACAAGTGATGTTATGTTTCGTTAAATAATCGGGTGAGGCCCACGTCGGGTTGCTTTGTTCTTTTACAATTTACGATTTTTTGAGTTCAGGCCGGCAGGCGGTGTTTGCATTGCTGGTAATAATTGCAAAACAAGAGCATGACTACAATTATTGTCAAAAGAAAAGGAACCTGTTTTATTGTCATGGGCAGCAGCAAAAGGCTGCCCGGGAAAATACCGGCAATGCAATCATTTAAGCCGTGTCCCAGGGCAAGCAGCAGTATCTTTCCATTTTTCATTACTGTAATTAAAGCTGCTGCAGGACAAACAGGATAATATAAGTTACCAGGTTGATGATAAAAGCTGTGAGCAGTGTTTTGCCCCAGGGTTTGCTGCGGTTGAGCAGGTAAAGGGTGACAAATTCCACAAGCACGGTAAGCAGGTAAATGGATATATAATCAATGATGACGTTATTGGTGATATCAAGTGAACCGGCAAACTCTATCACCAGGTAGCCGGCGCCAAGCGATACAAGGTTAATCACCAGGGAATCGAGGAAAGCTTTGCCGGGATTGTTGTATTTCAAAAATACCATGGCCAGCGCCTCGGCAATAAAGGCAACAATCATGAAAATTATCAGCGCAATAAAAACCAGGCCGGCTCCCCCGGCGTCAAGCAGGTACAGTTTCATGTATTTATTTTTTTAAAGATAGAGGAAACCTGCTTAATACAAAATGAGCCGATGCTATTGTTAATGGGAAAGAGGCTGTCTCAAACGATTTTGTTTTCAACACAGAGGAACAGAGATACAGCGTTACACAGAGAATGTGATTCTGTTTATCAGCACGCCGGGGTTCTCCGTTATTCCGTCATTCTGTGTTGAAAAAAACCTGTGAGACAACCTCGTTGATATGAGAAATCTGAATTACTGCTTCTCTACAATGTCTTTTTTTACCGTACCCACAATGGCCAGCAGTTCTTCCTGTTCTTTTTTCGGCACATTGAATTTGTTCAGTGTGGCAACAAAATGACCAGCCATCGTGTTCCAGTCGGCTTCGGTGATGCCAAGACCTTTATGTGCAGTTTTCATATCGCGGCCGGTGTAGCTGCAGGGGCCGCCGGTAACCATGCACACCTGGTTAATGATATGTGTACGGATTTTGGCTTTCGAATCGTCGCTGTGTCCCACAAAAAACCGGGAAAGGCTTTTGTCGGTGGCCAGCCGGGTGATAAAATCATCGGTGACGGCTGCAATAGCATCGTAACCGCCGAGACGTTTGTAAAGACTTTCCTGTGCTGAAAGATTACTGATGGAAACTGCAATAAATGCAGCCGCAAGCAGGAGTTTTGAAAGACTTTTCATAATTAAACCGTTTTTTTGGGTTACATACGGGAAAACTTGTTTCCCGGATTTTTGAATGATGGTTTCATGCCAGGGAAATTTCCGGCCTGTCTTTTTTCATTTCATAAAGGGCAAAATAGCCGGATACAAAAACTGAAATCACCAGGTAGGAAGCCACGATATAATGATACCAGGGCCAGTGCTGCGAAGAGAAGAACCAGTCGCCGTAATTATAAATTGCGTACAGCCCGATGGCCGATTTGATGAGTTCCATAAAGAAAGCATGGCGGTTGCCGTCCATCAGCTCGGTGTAGGCATAAATGGATATGAAAATAAAAGCGCCATAATAAAAAATGTGTGGTGAGCCGATCTGCGCTATAAAAGAGAAAAAGTAAATAAGCAGGAAGTAATTGAAGAACATCTGCGCCCAGCTCCAGGCAATGAGCCGCCTTGTAGCCGGCGTATCAAACTTGCTGTAATTATTTATATCGCTGATGTAATAAACAGGGAATTTTTCCTTTACATCATCGGGTCGCCAGCCGGTGGGCTTTATCCAGATGCGCAGCTTGTCTTTCCATTTCCGGGTTCGCCAGGCATCTTTTATAAGCAGCCAGAGATGGAGAAAATTTATTTTAACCGGGTTCCATGTTCTCACGGGTCTTGTCACACCATACACCGGTTTCACATCACCCAGCTCTTGTTGAAAAGTGCCGAAGAGTTTATCCCAGAAAATAAAAATCTGCGACAGGTTTTTATCCATGTACTCTTTGTTGATGGCATGATGCACCCGGTGATGCGATGGCGTGACAATAATATGCTCCAGGAAACCCATTTTGCCGATGAGCTGCGTATGATACCAGTATTGCAGGAAAAGATGAAGCGGGGCTACTATGGCAATCACTTTTTCCGGCACGCCCAGCAGGGCTGCAGGTATTAAAAGAAACGTAAAAAAGTTGATGAAATTGGAGATGGATTGGCGCAAGGCGCAGGAAAGATTAAACTCCTCGCTGCTGTGATGAATGATGTGGTAATTCCAGAAAAAATTTATTTTATGACACCAGCGGTGCACCCAGTACCCCTGGAAATCTATCACCAGGAAAGCGATGACGTAAGTAAGAATTGTATCCTGGATATGAATAAGTGCAATTTTATTTACCAGCCACCCGTATGTAATGATGGTAATGCCGATGCCCAGCACATCTTTCACCACATTGGTAATGCCGCTGCTGAAGCTGGATACGCTGTCGAGCCCCCGGATGACGTGCAGGCCTCTTCTCCACTCCACAATTTTTTCAACCAGGAAAAAGAAAAGAAAAAAAGGAACGGCGATATTGAGCAGCTTACCGTAGGTTTCCATAACAAGCTTAACCCGGTAAAGTTAATAAAATAAAAAAAGTGAAACCGCTGCCGGGTTTCACCTTTCTGTTGGGGACACTTTCAAAGGATGGTGGATGGGGTTGAAGCTCTTGCTTCAGGCGGCAATTTTTTCAAAGTGGACGGATAATACGGTGCCGTTTTCAAAACTGCCGGTGATGGAAACCGGGGCCCCAAATCGTTGCGCCACTATCTGCAGGGCATCAACACACACAATAAAGGAGCGGTTTTTTGCCAGGCTGAATTTTTTTGAGCTGACGATGATTTCTCCCCTTCCTGATGAACTCACTTCCAGGCTGTCGTTTTCGGTAAATTTTATGGCATCATTGATGAGATTGCCTATTACAAGGGCCAGTATGTTTTCATCAATCATCATACGGAGTTCGGGGCACACGGAATTGACGATAAAGTTTCCCTTTTTGGTACAGCCGGGAAGCATCCCGGAAATCAGCTTGTCAATAACGGATTTAACACGCACAGGTTTTTTTTCTTTTTTGTTTACTTCAGCTTCGGTTTTCATAATGTAAGGTTTCATGGTGGCAGTTTGGGTAATTTCATAGGGCCGGATGTTTTCAACGGGATAAAGGATGATAGTTTAGCGGTACGGTTTTTCACAGGCGGATTCAGTTTTCACTGGTTAGTTAATCAAAGAATCTGATTTTTTTATCTGTCGTTAACGGGAACAAAGTAACTATGATTGCCGCCCGCAAACCAATAGTTCTTTTAATGGTCATTATGTGCTGATTGAAATGATGAAATTGTAGGCAGAATACTACAGAAAATGATAAAGCATTTATGAACAATGCCTGCTTTATTATGCCTGTATGAAAAAGTGTAAAAACTCCACGGAGTATTACGATAGGGAAAATATATCACCGCAGTGAATGTGCCGTTCCGTTTTAATTTTCTCCGAAATATTTTTTAACCACGTGTGCCGGCGCCACTGTTTTCCATGCTGTGGTCAGTGCATCCAAAAACATTTCCTTCCTTATTTTTTTCAGGTTGATAAATGTCCATCCCTGGCGGCCCCAGCCGCCCGGCACGGGAAAAATCACTTCTTTGTCAAAAGCGCAAAATACCGATTGATCAAGGGCTGTAAGTTTCACTACCATCCGGTGTTCTTTTTCATGCAGCGTGGCAAACACTTTATTTTTTATTCTGAAATCGGGGGTGTCAAAATGTTTTTTCTCTACCGCCTCCGGAAGCGACAATGCAGTTTCTCTTGCCTGTTGAATTGATATCATAAAGCTTATTCCAAAACTATGTTCAGCACTTTTGTTCTCAGCTCATTCATCGGTTTTGGCGTATTGCAGAGTAGTACGTAAAAAACATTTTTCTCCGGCAGCCACACATAATCGGCCCTGAAGCCGCCCTGTGAGCCGGTATGGCCAATCATGTTTTCATCGCCTGCTTTGCTGATGAACCAGCAAAGACCGATGAATGGGGGTAAAGTATCTTTCCAGTTTTCAAAATGCAAAATATTTCTTGAGCGGCTGATCCATAAACTATCCAGGAAAATATGTTGTTGAATGGCCTGCTCGTATTTCCATAATTCTTCTACGCTGCTCCACACGCCACCGTTGCCCGAGGCGGCAAAGGTGGGTTCTTCGCCATAATCTTTTTCAAAAAATATTTTTCCATCATATAAATAACCGTGCGACACGCCGCTTTCAGGGTAGGGGCCATCGGTGATGGTGGATGCCTGCATGCCGGAAGGGTGCATGATTTTTTCTTTGAGGTAATCCTGCCATTTTTGCCCGCTCACTTTTTCAATTATCAACGCAAGCCCGTTGAAAGCCGGGTTGGAGTAATTGAATCGTTCACCCGGCTCAAACTCCAGGGTATCGGCCGGCTTAATGGCAGCCCAGTTTTCCTCATCTTTTGCTGTAAGGTAAAATACACTGTCTTCCTTCACTCTTCTTATGTCAGGCAATCCTGAAGTATGGGTAAGCAGGTGATAGATTTTTACCTTTTTTGCAATTACCCTGTTTTTAAAGTCGGGAAAATATTTGTCAATATCATCTTGCAGCGAAAGTTTGTTTTCTTTTGCCAGCTGCAAAATGCCGAAGGCAACAAATGTTTTGCTGATGGAGCCTATATTGAAAAGCGTTTTACCCGTGATGGGTTCTTTGGTATTAATATCTGCAACACCGAATCCTTTTTCATAAATAATCTTTCCGTCTTTTGCAATCAGCACAGCGCCACCGGGCTCAGCTGCCCGGAAAGCAGAATCAAAAACGGCATCCAGTTTTTTGGCAACGGGTTCTTTTTCTCCACTGCAGCTGAACAGGATAATTGCTAAAAGAATAATAATACATTTCATACGGCCTGCTTTTTTTGTTTGTTGATGACATCCAGTTCTTTCTGGTTTGCCTTCAGCATTTCTTTCAGGACATTCATGTTTATGTCTGCCAGTTTTTTGAAGTAAAGGCACCCCATACCGGTTTTGTATTTGCCCAGGTCTTGCATCAGCGGTGCAAGATGTCTGAATCCCATACAGAAATAAACGGTCATGTTTTGTTTCCGCGGCGAAAAGCCGGTGATAAACCAATCGCCTTCGCGGCCGCTGGCGCCTTTATAATGAAAGGTTCCGAAACCGACAATGCTGTTGCCCCACATTTTTGGTTCCTGCTTCGTTGTTTTTTTAATCAGTTCCAGCAGGACGAAGCAGTCGTCCCTTTTATCTTTTTCTTTGATGCCGTTCAGAAATTTTTCAACCGGGGCATCGTTGGGTTTGGTTTTCAGTTCCGCCATAAAAAATTTTTTTCTGAAGATACAAAAACCGGGATTGTGAATGGGAAGCAGGGTTTGCCGCAGTTCAGCAGGTATATATTTTGTATTCATCGCAACAAAACAGGAAAATTGCTGCACATCGTCAAGCCGCCAGCGCTGCTTGTCAAACCAGTTTGCTTCCCGCCGGGTTCATCGTTTAATTTACATTGTTCTGAATAATCATTTACTCACTTTAAAAAAGTATAGTATGAAAAAATTGAATCTTCAGCCGTACATCATGCTGGTGCTGATGGCGGCATTGAGTTTGTCACTGTTTTCCTTTACCGCTAAAATTAACCGCACTGTATTTGGCAATGATGCAACTGCCGGCGGCGAGGGGTTTGAAATTTACCTGGACAATAAACTGGTGTTGCAGCAGTTTGGCAAAGAAATGAACACGGTGAAAACAGTTTACCTGGATCAGCGCACAGGTAACGGGGAACTGGCCATCCGTTATTTTCACTGCGGCCGGGCAGGGAAGAACCGGGTAGTGATGATTAAAGATGAGCAGAGGAATGTGTTAAAGGAATGGCGGTTTGACAATGTAAATGATGCCAGCACCAAAATGTGCTGCAATGTGAAAGAAATACTGGCGCTGCCGAAACTGAAGGCAGGTAAAAAGCTGAACCTTTATTATGCATCAACTGAAATTCCTGGAGGAAGACTGCTGGCAATACTTGCCCCGGAAAAAGAAAATAGTGTATTGCCATAAAACATTGTCCTGAAAATTAGCATTTGCAAAAACGGGTCGATCCCGTTTTTTTATTGCCGGGTCCATGTTTTTGTAATCTTCACCGGCTGGCCTGTAGGCAGTGAAAAGTCCTGCGTGGTTTTAAACTGCACCGATGTCATGGAAATAAATTTCTCCGATTCCGGCAACTGGCCTTCGGGCACATATACCAGGTCCTGTGTGTTGACGATGAGCCAGCGGCCGGGTTTGGTGACGGAGCAGTTGAGTTGGAAGGTTCCTCTTTTTTCGGCAGTTATTGAATTGATGGTATCGGCAGTAAAGGTGTAGAGATTATCTTTCTGGCAGGTAGACCATGTGTTGAAAATATCCGTTTCGGCAGCGCCATCGCCATTCCAGTCGTAAGAAACATTGGAGCTGATGGCGGTAATTTTCCATGTGCCCACTACCTGCGAATCGGCATAGCCTTGCGGCAAATTGTTTCGTTCAATTTTCAGGTGGTCCCGGTTGCAGGTGCCGGCGATGTTGAGTGAAATAAGCAGGTATAGGACAAGGCGCTTCATTTTCCCATTTTGGTTTCTGTAATGGAGGGAAACAAATTTAATTAATTGTCTTTCTATAAAAAGCTTTTCTGGCTATTATTTATTCAAACAGCGGGAGCTGGGCCTGGTTCTGTTTCAGCTTTTGCAGGCTTTTTGCGGATTTTCCGTATAAACTTTTCTCCACGTAAAACAATTCCGATTCCCTGTGACGGGAAGCCACCTCTATTTTTACTGCACCGGCATGAGGGGTAAACAATTTCTTTACCACCGAGGGGTGATTATTGTTTTGCGAAAGATGTGAAAGTATGAGCAGTTGCAGCCGCTCCGGCCGGTGATTCAGAAAAAGTTCCAGGGCCTGGTGATTGGACAAATGACCTTTGTTGCCGCTGATTCGTTTTTTCAGATGGGCAGGGTACGTTCCGTTTGCCAGCATGTCTTCACAGTAATTTGTTTCCAGGAAAACAGCATCACAAAGTTTGAAATGCCTGATCACCCGGCGACAGGCATAGCCAATATCGGTTATTATCCCCACGTTTACACCGCCTGCTGAAACCATAAAGCTGTGCGGGTCTTCCGCATCATGACTTTTGCGAAAAGGAGTAACTGATAATTCACCAATGCTGACCGGGGTATTTTGTTTGTACATTTTTACCAGTCCTTCCTCAATTTTCAATGGACAGCTGCGCAGGGTTTTTGGGGTAATGTAAACCGGCAGCCATAATTTTTTTAAAATTACCGGCAGGCCCGAAATATGATCGGTATGTTCATGTGAAATAAAAATCGCTTTAACTATGGATAAATCCAGCCCCAGCCTTTTCATCCGTTTTTCCAGCTCCCGGTAATTGAGCCCTGCATCAATCAGCACAGCTTCTTTTTTATTGCCTAAGTAATAACAGTTGGCATTGCTGCCCGAACTGAGTGAAGCGATATAAAGCGACATGCGGTAAAATTAGGAATTATCGTTCTGTTGATTTCCCCTCCGACATACCGGAATAAATACCAGTAAGCCTTTAAGAACATTTTAATGGCGGCGGCATTAATTATCCTTACTGAAGCAAACAACTGATTTCGGATTTTTACGCAACCCCTCCTGAAAATGCAAATAATAACTTTTGTAATTTCATACGGCAAAGCAGTAATCATGAGCAAAATCGTAAATCTCCTTATTGACATTACGTTTTTTAATTGTGATTTTTACACTCCCTTTCACCTAATCTGAAACCTTATGAGAAAAATTCTTTTTGCGCTGCTGTTGCCGACCGCCATCAACCTTCCTGCACAGGAACTGCTATTCAACAAAACCATCAGTGAAAACCAGGTGCCACAGGCTGCGAGACTTGGCATCGATCTGAAAAGCCATTACTTCAGCACCCGTTATGTAAGCCAGGTCGATTTCCTGCTGCCGCAGGATTTCTTTATTGCCATCACACCGGAACTTATAGTCAGGAGCCGGTTTATAAAAATTCACCAACATCCCACCGGTTCTTTTTCATATGAAGGAAAACTGGAAGGACCCGTAAGCGGTGAAATCAGTTTTTCAAAATTTAATGACCGCACTGCGGGCATGATTGTACTGGCTGATGGGAAAAAATATATGATTGACCAGACTGCCCCGGGCATTTTTGCTATTTCGCTGTCTGTTGATAATATTTTCATCCAGCGTGATGCATCTGACGACTTTATTGAAGTGGAGGGAGATTCGCAACCCAACCTGGCTGCCACCAGCATTTGTGATATTAACAGCACCTGCCCGTCATCTTCTATCATAGACATCATGGTGGTTTATACTGCACAGGCTGCAGCTAACTGGGGCGGCGTCAGCAATACAGTGGCCAATATCACGCAGGCCGTCACCAATATGACTACTTCGATGACCAATTCGGGTATAAACAATGTTACTTTCAGGCTGGTGCATACTGAGCAGGTAAGCTATACCGAGTCGGGCAGTTTTAGCACTGACCTGAGCCGGCTGGCCGGCACTACCGACGGGTACATGGACAATGTGCATGCCCTGCGTGACCAGTATGGAGCCGACCTGGTTTGTCTCATCATCGGATCACCCACCAGCAGCTGTGGTATCGGTTATCTCAATACTTCACCGACTTCATATTCGGCCAGCCTTGGATTTAATGTCTCATTGTACAGTTGTGTGGTTGGCAATTATACCATGGCGCATGAATGTGGTCATACAATGGGCCTGCGGCACGACTGGTACGTAGATGCCAGCACTACGCCTTGTTCGCATCATCATGGTTATGTAAATCAAACAGCCGTCAGCCAGGGCACATCCAGCCCATCATCAGCCCGCTGGAGAACCATCATGGCATACAATAACCAATGCTCCAATGCAGGCATCAACTGCACAAGACTCAACCGCTGGTCAAACCCCCTTCTGACATACAATGGCGACCCTACCGGTATTGCCATTGGGAATACCCAGCCATCGGATGAAGCGTATGCGTTTTACCGCATGGCCTGCCGGGTGGCTGAGTTCAGGCCGGAGGCCACCACTTGCCCGCAGCCAACCGGGCTTACTGCAACAAACATCACCACATCATCTGCTACACTTGGATGGAATGCAGCAAGCGGCGCCACCAGTTACGATGCGGATTATAAACTTTCATCTTCCTCCACATGGATTAATGCTGCTACTACCACCACATCCACTTCGGTAAACATCAGCGGGCTATCAAGCGCCTCGGTTTACGACTGGAGAGTAAAAACCAATTGCAGCGGTGAAAGCAGCAATTATGCAACATCGCAGTTCACCACGCAATCGCCGCCCACCTGTAATTCCCCTGCCGGCTTAACTTCATCCAGCATTACTTCGAGCAGCGCCACAATAAGCTGGAACAGTGTAGGCGGGGCGCTGAATTATGATGTGGATTATAAAGCCGCTTCATCTGCCACCTGGATTAATGCAGCTGCCGGCACTACATCGCTGTCAGTAAACATCAGCGGATTAACTGCTTCCACTTTGTACGACTGGAGAGTAAGGGCCAATTGTTCATCACTCAGTAGCAATTACAGCCAGGCACAGTTTACCACTTCGGCTCCGGCAGCACCTTGCCCCGGTCCGTATGACATAAGTACCAACGACAACATAAGCGGTGCAGCATTGATACCTTTGAATACTGATATCAAAGGAACCATCGCCCCGAGAAATGATAACGATTATTACCGTTTTACAATTACCACCGGCGGCACCATCACCGTTTCTTTAACCACTTTGCCTGCCAATTACCAGCTGGCATTGTTAAATGCAGCGGGAACGCAGATTGGAATTTCGCAAAACAACGGAACAGCCAATGAAACGATTAATGCAACCGTGGCGGCCGGCGATTATTATGCAAGAGTTTTCCCGAAAGGAGGTGCCAGCAATGCCACTGATTGCTATACCCTGATTGTGCAGACCGGCACAGCCAGCGATGCTATAACCGGTAAAAACATGATGGTAAAGCTTTATCCAAACCCGGCAGCCAGCCAGGTGTATGTGTGGATAGAAGGGATAAAAGAAAAGGCAGAAATAAGGATTTATAACATGCTTGGAAAACTGCTGGTGCAGCAAAGAGCTGCTAACAATATGCAGGTAATGGATATTTCAAAACTGCCCGCCGGACTATACCTGCTCCGGGTGAATGAAGGAACAGAAATGAAAACGGTAAAGTTTGTGAAAGAATAAAGCCAGGATTAATATTAAAAAAGGCTGCTTTCGTGGGCAGCCTTTTTTAGTTTGATAAACACAACATGATTATTTTGGCGGTTGAATAGCCTGGCTGTATTGATAAAGCACATCCACCTTCCCGTTTTTATTAAACCGCCAGGTTTCCTGCAGTTCTGTGGAATCGGTTTTGCCGCTTTTATCAGTGTGTACTTCTCTTGCCCAAATCATTACCCAATCTTCTCCTTTATCAGTGGCCTTTGCTCCCAATATTGCATGTACTGAACTTTTTACAGTGGTGTACATATTCCTGAAATTTGCCATTGCCGAAAACACAGAATCCCTGGCGCCGTTAATTATTGTACCGTCGCTGAGTACAAGCATTACTGAGTCCGCCAAAGAAGCTTTGGAATTGTCAAGGGTGTTATTGTCCCAATCCCTGTACATGGAAAGCACAGTTTCTGAATTGGTATTGTTGTCAATGGTATAATTGGTTTCATAGGCGAGGGTATAGCCATGTGTGTTCAGGGCAGCGGCCTTGGTTTTACTTCCTTCAGCTTCGGATGATTTTTTTTCATTATTGCATCCGAAAAGAAGTGCCGCAATAAGCAGGCAGAAAACGGTTCGCATAAAAAATTTTTTAGGTGAATAAAAAGGTTTACAGCAAAAAGTTTCCACGCAGCCGGAGAATAAAATAGGAAAGGAGCGGGGAAGGTAAATACTTTCACGGTAATTGAACTGATATATTTCTGGATACCGGGGCAGGCAACTCTATCATCCTGCGCATTCATGCTCCCGGGTGGTGAAGGATATCTGCCCTCAATACTCCTGAAGATGAAATATCCACTGCCGGCAGCAACTAATGGGCACAGGACAGAAACCTGTATCATTCAACTTGCAGGAGGGCATAAAATACCTGTAGCGCAGATTATCCCGGGGGTATATATTAAAAAGAACTAAAACAGGCAGGTATCAAATGGTATTGCAGGATTTCCATAAAATTCAGTCCGGGTAAGGGTTTAACGAATAATCACTTCTATAAGCTGACCCTGATAACGGGTACCTGCAAACCCGGAGCAGAGCAATTCTATTTGGAAAAACAAGGGGTGATAAATCGTGTAATCACTATGCTCCACATTGAGGTCAGTCTATGCATTACCCATTTTTCAGAAGGGAATGGCCCTGTTTTCAGAGGGAAAATGTGAATAGAAAAAAGATAGAATCAATTTGGTGGAATGATAAATACTCTATATTTGATATAAGTAATAACACAACCCATTAAAAATTTTAAACCCAAACAACATGGCTACAAAGAAAAAAGCAAAAAAAGCTGCCAAGAAGCCGGCTAAAAAAGCTGCAAAGAAAGCTGTAAAAAAAGCTCCGAAGAAAGCTGCTAAAAAAGCTCCGAAGAAAGCAGCCAAAAAACCAGCTCCCAAGAAAGCTGCTCCAAAGAAGAAAACACCACGCAAACCCAACCCGGCATTCATGAAAGCCCTTACACCCAGCGCTGCATTAGCTGCAGTGGTTGGAAGCAATCCATTGCCACGCACCGAAGTGGTGAAAAAAATGTGGGCCTACATCAGGGCTAACGGTTTACAGGACAAAGTAAACAAACGCATGATCAATGCTGACGACAAACTGAAAGCAGTTTTTGCAGGCAACTCACAGGTGTCCATGTTCGATATGGCAAAACACCTGGCCAAGCACCTGAGCTGATTAAATTATTAATCGGGCAAACGGGCTTCACCAGTGAAGCCCGTTTTTATTTGCTGCATGCCGGGTATTTATTTTTACAAGAAATTTTCCGGTTTGTCATTACAGAAAATTTTTGATGATTGCGGGTTTGCAGTCAGCAGTTATGAAGCAGTTCATGGCGGCGACATCAATGATGCTTATTGCCTGCATGCTTCCGGTAAAAGATATTTTTTGAAAGTAAATGATGCCGCCTGCTATCCTATGATGTTTGCAAAAGAAGCCGGGGGTTTAAAGATTTTACATCAGAATTTTTCACTCACAGTTCCCCAGGTAATCCATTTTGGTCAAACGGATGGTAAGCAATATTTGCTGCTGGAATGGATTGACCGAGGTATACCGAAGAAGGATTTCTGGGAAAAATTTGGTGAAGTTCTTGCCATGATGCACAAGCATCCCCAGCCATACTTCGGATTCAGCGAAGATAATTATATCGGCAGCCTGCCGCAGCAAAACACGGCGCATGACTCCTGGCACAGCTTCTTTTCCGTATGCAGGGTGATGCCGCTTGCGAAGAAATTATTTGACTACGGCGCATTTTCAAAAGCTGATATTGCCGCAGCAGAAAGATTTTGCATAAAAACTGAACAGCTTTTCCCGGCTGAAACCCCGGCATTGCTGCATGGCGATTTGTGGGCAGGCAATTACATGGTGGCAGCGGATGGTTATGCCGCCATTTACGATCCGGCTGTCTATTTCGGCCACAGGGAAATGGATATTGGCATGACTAAACTCTTTGGAGGATTTGACCAGCAATTTTATTATTCTTATAATGAACACTACCCGCTGCAGCCGCACTGGCAGCAGCGTTTGCCATTAACCCAGCTTTATCCATTGTTGGTGCATGCCTGCTTATTTGGCGGTCATTATATCAGCAGCGCAAGGGAAATAATCAGGCAATACAGCTGAAAGGGGTGATCAATATCATTTACCGGATTATCCCATATCATAAAACGGCTGACGGCAATTTGACTTATTTTATAAACCATCAGTGTTCAAAAAAAATAAACTGATCGATAAATAAAAATGCCGGCTTTTAATTCCCAGGTAAAACAAATACTAATCTTATCGCTGCTCCTGGCATTGATTATTCTTGTTATCCGGGAGATTTATATTTTTTTACCGGGTTTGCTTGGCGCACTTACCCTGTACATTCTCAGCCGCGGAAGTTATTTCCAGCTAATCTATCACCGTAAATGGCGACGGGGATGGGCTGCCGGTTTTATGCTTTTGTTTTATTCCGTCATCATTGGATTACTTATTTATCTTGCCATCACCCTGCTGGCGCCGAAAGTACAGTTGTTTTTACAGGATCCCCAGGCCATGATTAATACGGCCAATGAGGCCCTTGCCGAAGTGCAGAAGAAATCAGGTATTGTACTTATTTCCCGGCAGTCTATTGCCGATTTTCTGAATAACCTTTCTGTTTGGCTGCCCCGGCTGATAAACAGTACGGCCAATCTTATTACGAACATAGCTGTGATGCTGTTTATCCTTTACTATATGCTTGTGCATGGCAAAGAAATGGAGAAGTACCTCGATCACATCATTCCGCTCAAACACAGCAATGTCATTACACTGGCAACAGAAACCAAAAAACTGGTGCGGGCCAGTGCACTGGGTATTCCGTTTATATCGCTTATCCAGGGGCTCACTGCCACACTCGGTTATTACATATTCGATGTCGGCGATTATGTATTATGGGGATTCCTCACCGGGTTATTTGCTTTTTTCCCCGTGATAGGAACCATGATTATCTGGGTGCCGCTGGTAGTATATATGTATGCCGATCACCAGGCTGCTCATGCCACCGGGCTTTTATTTTACAGCCTGATAGTAACAGGCAATGTGGATTACCTGGCCCGCATCACTATATTGAAAAAATGGGGTAATGTGCACCCGGTGGTAACCGTAATTGGTGTGATTGCCGGTTTAAGTCTTTTTGGATTTATCGGGTTCATCTTCGGACCGCTGCTGGTAAATTATATCATCCTGCTTTTTAAAATTTACCAGAACGAGTTTATACATAATCATAACAGCAAAGCAGGACCTGGTTAAAACCGGGAGTATGACGGAAATCATTCAGCCGTTTCAGAATATTCCTAACTTTGAAATAAGCTCTTTTATTTCTTAACCCCAAAACTTTGCTATATGAACTACCTTCATCGTCTCGAACAATGGGGGGACACTCATCATCCCCGGTGGATGGATATCATACGTATAGTGCTGGGTGTGTTTCTTTGCTACAAAGGGATAGAATTTCTAAGGGATACGAGTGCCATACTCAACCTGATGGATGAGACTTTTTCTTTTGGCTCATTTACGCTGGTTCTCATCGGCCACTTCATCGTCTTTGCCCATATTTTCGGCGGGTTTTTGATTACCATTGGCATCATTACCCGCATTGCCTGCCTGGTGCAAATTCCCATTTTGTTGGGCGCCATTCTTTTCATCAATGCCCCGGAAGGGTTGTGGCAGCCTTTTTCTGAAATGTGGCTTGCTATTATCACCCTGCTGCTGCTTGTGTATTTCCTGGTTGCCGGCGATGGACCCTGGTCATTCAAATTGTTTGTTGACCGGGAGAGTAAAAAATAATTTGTGCAGATAGCCGGTTTGATTATAGTTTAATTGCTGGCTGAAATGGCAGG
>CAZDUO010000072.1:0-8238 GCA_964508655.1 uncultured Chitinophaga sp.
AAGTGCAGTGAATCTGTCAGGAGTGTTGTTGTGAAGCGCAATAATGCAATTTGTCTCTTCGGGTATCAGTTGTAAAATCCGCTGGCCGAATTTTTCCACTTCAGTAATAGCTCTTTCCGATACTTTTCCAAGCAGGTCAAGCGATTTTTCAATGCCTTCGCGGGAAAAAATACTGTTCGGGTCAACAGTATAAAAAGTTCGTCCCAGCCGGAAGCGGATATTGCGTTGCAGGTTGTTTTCCACTTCAATCAGCAGGCCGCCTTCCTGTTCCAATATGCGCCGGGCAGCATCCACGGAGGTGGTTTCATCATCGTGCATGTTGATGAAAACTATATCGGTCCGCTCACCGTACTGCTGTATTTTCAGCGGGATGGTGTTTTCGGCAAGTTTATAATAAATGGTTTTTTCAGTGGAGGTGAATTTTTTTTCAGCGGTAAAGCTGAAACCGGCGCTTTCCTGTGCCCGGGCCAAAGACACGGCGGCCAGTAAAAATGTTATTGCAAAATAAATCCGCATAGGTGGAAGCAAAGTATAAAGATACTCAGGCCGGGCGAAAAAGTAAATAGGATAAAAATTATACCAGTTCCTCTTTCATCCGTTGCATTACATTCTTCTCAATCATCTTTTGCGCCAGCACAATCATGTTTTTAAAGGCTTTGGCGTGGGAGATGCCATGCCCGATAATAACCGGTTTGCTGACACCCAGCACAGGAGTGCCGCCATAGTTTTCAAAATTGAACCGGTCGAAATATTCGTGGGAAATGTTTTTGCTTTGCGTAATATCATACAACGATTCAGCCAGCTTAAGTACAATATTGCCGGTAAATCCTTCGCAAACCATTACGTCGGCTTTATCCACCAGCACATCACGGCCTTCCACATTGCCGGTAAATCGGATATGCCTGTTTTCTTTCAGCAGCGGGTAAGCGGCCTGGCACAACAGGTTTCCTTTGCCTTCTTCTTCACCCACATTCAGCAAACCCACCCGCGGGTTTTCAATGCCGAGAATAGTTTGTGCAAAAACGGAGCCCATCACGGCAAACTGGTTCAGTTGCTCGGGTTTGCAGTCGGCATTCAGGCCCACATCGAGCAACAGTCCTGTGCCGCCGTTTTCTTTCGGGATAATGGTAGATATTGTTGGCCGCAGTACGCCTTCAATTGCTTTAATACTGAACAATGCGCCTACCAGCATGGCCCCGGTGTTGCCGGCGCTGATGAAGGCGTCTGTTTTCCCTTTGGCCAATAGCTGAAAACCGATGGCGATGGAGGAATGTTTTTTTTCCTTCAAAGCCTTTGTCGGCGATTCATGCATGTCTATCACCTCATCGGCATGAAAGATGCTTATGCGTTCCGAAGAAATGTTATGAGCAGCAAGCTGCGATTCGATGGCGCTTTTATCGCCAATCAGAAATAGATGGGAGCCTGATTTATCGTCCTCAAGATACTGCAGCACACCTTTCACCGCTTCCTGCGGTGCAAAGTCGCCACCCATCATATCGAGGCCGATTGTCATGTGTTGCGGATAAAATTACAAAACGCAAATTCCAAATCCCAATTTATTGCTTAACTGGAATTTGGAATTTAATATTTGTTACAGTCTTATTTTTTTACCGGCGCTTTTTCAGTAACCAGTTTGCCCTTGTAATAAAGTTTGCCTTCGCTTACATGGGCACGGTGACGAAGATGAGTTTCACCGGTAGTTTTGTCGGTGCTCAACGTGGCTGTGGCAGCCTTGTAGTGCGTTCTTCTTTTAGCGCTTCTTTGCTGGCTGTGCCGGCGTTTGGGATTTGGCATAACTTAACAATTAATCTTTTTTGAAAGTTTATTGTTACAATAATTAATAATTATTAATCCATAATTATTAATTGTTAATTCAGTTGTCTTCCAGGTTTTTAAATCTCTCCAATCCTTTCCAGATGGGGTTTTCTTTTTGTTCTTTTTCTTCGGGTTCCAGCTTTTTCAGTACGTCCATGGCAGCAGGGTTGCAGTAAGGTCCGTCCATTTTTTCGTAGCTGCAGGTTTTGTGCATGGGAATGCTCAGGTTGATGAATTCATAAATCCAGCCGGCTACATCAATATGGCTTTCGCCGCGGCTGATGTAATATACATCCGGATCGTCCTCTTCTTTATTCATCAGGTCGGGTTCTTCCACCATTTTCACAGTGATGTTGAACTCATCCCAAAGCTCGATGGGCAGGTAATTATTGCAACGGTCGCAAACCACTTCCAGGGTGCCGCCGATTTCAAACTTCAGCAGCAAAAAACTGCTTTTTTTATCCAGCCAAAGACGGATAGCAGCTTTGCAATTGCGGAAATCCTGCTGCTGGAACTCTTCAAAGAACTCGTCTTTTATTTCAAAATGGTATTCATGAACACCGGGCTTCAATCCTACAAACGCAATTTCATAATCCCTCCGATGGCTCATGACGCTATCTTTTTGCCGCTCCCGGTTTACCGGGAACGGGGCGCAAAGGTAAAGGATAAATCCTTAAGTTCGTTTCTGATTTTGAATTATTTTTAGCCCCGTCACAGATGTAATAACTTCATAATTAGGCTACTTAAAATTTACAGATTGCTACAGTTGCTTAGTAAGCTTTTCGGAAAAATAATGAAATCGTGGAGCTGGGTGCTGCTCATCAGCGCCGCACTGCTCATCAAGTTTGCCTCCACCCAGCCGCTGTGGGTGGAAGAAAATTATTCTACTGGCATTTACCCCCTGATTTCAAAAATACAGCGGGGCCTTTTTGGCTGGTTGCCGTTCAGTATCGGCGATGTTTTTTATGCCTTTCTCATCATGATAATTGTTTTTAAAACTTACCAGCTTTTTAAAATTGTTCTTAAAAAGCAGTTTAACAGGCAATACCTGATAACCGGGCTTAAGCAACTCATCTTCTTTTTTCTTTTTGTGTACGTGTTTTTTTACGGGCTCTGGGGACTCAACTACAGCCGCAAGGGCATCACCTACCAGCTAAACCTTGAAATAAAAAAATATACGCTGGGTGAAATTGACACCCTGGCCGGCCTGCTCCAGCAACGACTGAATTATTATGCCGGCATAATTGACCTGGAGCAGCGGGACAGTTTTAATAAAAAAAGAGTTTTGTTTGAAAAAACAACGGAGGCATTTCTTTATCTCAGCAAGAGTCATGATTACCTACGGTATGATATTAAATCCATCAAGCCTTCGCTCTACAGTTATCTTGGAAATTATTTCGGTTTCCAGGGGTATTACAATCCCTTTTCAGGCGAAGGGCAGGTAAACACAACCATTCCGCCCGTGATGGAGCCTTTTGTTTCCAGCCACGAAGTAGCACATCAGCTGGGTTACGCAAAAGAGAACGAAGCCAATTTTGCCGGCTTTCTTGCCTGCCGTGCTTATCCCAATAATACGTACCGCTATTCGATGTATTTCGATATGTACAATTATACCATCCATGAACTGGGCAGAAGAGATTCAGCGCTTGCCCATGCGTATAATGAAAAGCTGCACCCGCAGGTGAAAAAGGACAGAGCCGAAGTGAGTGAATATTTCAAAAAATACCGAAACCCTATTGAACCCATCATTACCTGGCTGTACAGCGGCTACCTGCAGGCCAACAACCAGCCCGAAGGAAAAAGAACCTACAATGAAGTGGTGGCATTCCTGATTGCGTATTATAAAAAGTATGGAACGGGCAGCCTGTAGTTCCCTTTTCTATTTCCTCAAGAATTCGCAGGTCTGAAAGAATCATTTTTTTATTTTTATGTACCCGGCATCAGTAATTCTTTTCACCGTTCCTTGCGCCTGCCCGCCGTACAAGACTTTGGGAGGCGGGTGGCACTCTTGTACTGCATAACTTTATTCAGCAATTAAGCGAACGGCTGAATATCATAAAAGCTCTTGCAATGATAAATTTAAAATCCGCTCCCGATAAATGTCGGGACGCAAATTTAAAATCATAACCGTGCCGATTTTTTTTCAACAGCAAATCAACGAAACTACCCGGCTGGGTGTGTGGAAGATTGAAGAAACGGAAGAGTTTTTTAAGGGTACTGTGCCGCAGCACCGCGATGTCACCCATCCGCACAAGCGGCTGCAGCACCTGGCAGGCCGCTTCCTGTTACAATATCTATTCCCGGATTTCCCTTACGAGTTAATACAAATAGCTGATACCAGGAAACCTTTTTTGCCGGATGAACAATATCATTTCTCCATTTCACATTGCGGTGATTTTGCCGCGGCTATTGTGAGCAAAGACAAGAGAGCAGGAGTGGATAGTGAGATCCCGGTTGAGAAAATTTTAAGAATACAAGACAAATTTTTGAGTAAGCAGGAAAAACAAATATTCAATATTCAATCTTCCCCGCCTGACCGTCGGGCAGGAATATTCAATACCCAACTCACAACGCTTCTCTGGTCTGCCAAAGAAGCTGTTTTTAAATGGTATGGCGACGGGGGAGTGGATTTCAAAGAGCATATTCAACTTAAGAAACAATATGAAGGATATGAAACGATAGAATGTTTCTTTTCAAAAAATAATTCTGCACTCACAATTCATTACCGTCATTTCGATCATTTGGTGCTGGCGTGGGTGGTAAGTTAAGATGCCACGGAGGCACCGAATCCACGGAAATTATTTGTAAATTTGAAACATGGGAGTTACCAAAAAATATCAATTGCCGCCACGCACCGGAATGGAAGTGTTTATGATGCTGCCAGAAGGAACGTTGGCAGAATTAATCAATGATAGCATTTTTATGTCACCATCGCCAAATTATACTCACCAGGAATTGAGTGCAAGACTACTGGCTCAAATCTGGAATTATTCTCAAAAGAAAAACCTTGGTACATGTTTATCAACTACCGATGTTTTTTTTGATAACAGGAATGTTTTTGAACCCGATATTCTTTTTATTGCCAAAGAAAATATGGGCATAGTCAAAGATGACAGAATCAAAGGTAGCCCCGACCTGATTATAGAAATACTTTCTCCCGGAAACAGAAGGCACGATCCCGAAAAGAAAAAAGCGGCGTATGAAAAATTTGGAGTGAAAGAATATTTTGTTGTGGATCCGGAAACAAAGGAAACTATCACCTGGTATCTTGTAAACAGGAAATACAAAAAATACCGTTCAGCAAAAGGGAAGATAAAATCAAAACTGCTGAAAAGAACCTTTACTTTCTGATCATTCTTCGTTTTCACTTCCATCTTCCAGCAAATTCAAATCTACCGAATTCATTCCTGCAATTCCTTCAATAGATCCGCGAACATGAGCAGCATTCAACAATACTTTTTCCAATTGTTTTTCCCTTGCCTTCCATAATCGTTCCATGGTATCTCTTTCTTTTTGTATAGAAAGTTTCATGCTCATAAATCCTTCACGGATGGCTTTCCATTGCTCTGCAAATTCCGAACTGGTGAGATAATCATAAAGCAAATGCATTTTGTCGCCTTTATTTTCCACTGTTTTTGAAGCATTGAATACTTTGATGATGCTTTCACGTAAAATGGCGGCCACGGCTTTCACTTCGCCGAAACTGCAAATCCATACGCCTTCTTTTTCGCCAAAGCTGTTTAAATCTTTGGGCATGGCACGGGTAACGATGACGGCTACATCTGCCCCCCTGTTTCTTTTATCGGTTTTCAGTTTTTCAATCCAGTCGTTGCTGAAATTTTCTGTCCGCTTGCTTTCATAAATAATGCTGCCGCAGGACTGCCCGAAACTGTTGCGCACCGTTTGTATGCAGTCAGCGCCGCGGACTCCTTTGCCTACTTCTTCAACAACATCGAAGGGGAAAGCTGCACGCAACATTTCTTCCAGCGCCAGTTCCTGCACTTCGCCCTGCAGCTGCATGCTGCCCTGTTCGGCCTTTCTTTTCATTTCTTCGGCCAGCTTCTTCTGGTCTTCCAGCTGCTTTTCCATTTCCTTCAGCCGCAGCTGAAACTCGGTTTCTTTGGCAGCGATACGTTGCTCTTCCAGCTTGCGGATGTCTTCGGCCAGCTTTTCTCTTTCGGCATGCAGCTTTTTCTGTACTTCGATTTCCAGTTCGGCTTCTTTGTTTTTCAGTTCCTGCTCTTTCTTTAAAATTTCAAGTTGCTGCTGGCGGGCCAGGCGCAGTTTTTCTTCGTTGTCTTTATTGTTTTGCTCCAGCAGGCGAATCTGGTTTTCAAAATCTGAAGCAATGTGCTTGCGCAGGGCTTCTTCGGTTTCTGCCTGTATTTTTTTCTTCTCTGCTTCAAATTCATTTTGCTTCTGATGCTGCCACTCCATCATTTTCTGGCGCAGCTCACGCTGCACTTCATCGCGGATGGCGTCGTTGGGCTCAAACTCGTGACCGCATTCGGGACATTTGATATTCGATGGCATAATCGTTTTGAATTTTATTTATGGATTGATGCGCAGCAGGCGAAACACGGCTTTCTCCTTTACCCGGGCTGAACATTAAGTCAAATCAGGGCTTCGGAGGATGAACGGAGCGTCGCAACAGCAGCTTAATCAAGGTACAAAAGCCGGCATAATAATTTATTTCTCATCCCAGGCGGGCAGCGTGCCTGCATTAAATCTTTTTTTAGGCAAAAGTATTTTGCAGGACAAGGCGCTTGGCCCGGCAATTAAAAAAAATCGCCTAAAGGTAGCGGAATAAATAAATCGGGCGGTCATTTCCTTCACAGTGCATGGTATAAAATTCTGCGATATTTCAATGGAGATTAAATAAAAAAAGGCTGGAAATATTTCCAGCCTCAGGTTCAAGGTTCGGTAACAGACGGCTCTGTTTATGGCAGTGTTACATTTATTTTATACTTGCTGAGCATGCCGTAGTTGCTGGTGTACTGGTTGCCCGTACTTCCAACCGAGAGATAATAATTTCCCGAGGACAGGGAGGTACCTGCATTCAGGATGGCTGGATCGTTGACGGTGGATTGCAGCACCCCCTGGTTGTTATAAATTTTCAGTTCCAGATCAAGATTGGCGCCATCGTTATTTTCTCCCACATTAGCCGGTACCAGCGAAATGATTTTTGTTTTGTTCAGGTTCAGCGAAAAGAAATCAAGATCGGAGCTGCTGTTGATGATGCCTTCGGCCGACGTGCTGATACTGCCGGCGCCGCTGCTGCTGTTTGAATAATCATCCGAGCGGTAACCAACAACATTGGAAATAATGGCAAGATCATTCTGCATAGTGGTAGCTGAAATAGAATTAGGGCCGTAGTGCCAGAGCGAAAGATTCTGGTTGTAAGCTGCACCCATGATGGGGGCCCAGCCAATCTGGCCGCTGCCCTGTCCCCAGTTGTAATCTGAAATTTTCACACCATTGGCGTCGTAGGTTGACTGGTGGCGCAGCCCCAGCGTATGACCCGCTTCATGCGAGCAGGCTTCGGCAATTTTTTTGGTGCTGTAGGCAAGCAGTGAGGAAAAAACAAAGCAGGGCGTATTGTTGCCCCAGGTAAATGAATTGAGATATGCGGTACCACCGGCCTGGCCAAACCATTCCCATGATTCCGTAACAACCACCCGCATTCTTTTGTAGACATTGGCGTTGTTGTAAATATTTTCATCGGTAGTTACTGTAATGTTGAACGGTGTAAAATCGGCCGATACCCGCTGCAGGATATTATCTATTTCCGTGGCGGTTAAATTAGCGGGGGCGCAGTTGAAATCGCCGTTTACATTCCACATGGTGCCCGAAACCAGGTGGCCATTGAAATCAAGCAGAATGACATTGGGAAAAGCAGCAGTGCTGCTGCCGGGTTTTCCTTTAGCCACTTCATCGTTCAGGGCCGGTCGTTTGGTAAGGTTGAATTCAGAAATTCCGAAGCTGCATGACTCTTGTTCATCATGCGGGAGCATTTCTGCCGGTTTATCAAAATTTTTTGAGCAGGCGGCAAGCGTCAGTGCACAAATAAGGTACAGATGGCTTTTCACAGGCACACAATTTTGGGTGACAAGTATTGGATTTTACTGAAACAATAACGAAAAACCGGGTTTGAAATTTTTTAGGTTGGCAAAAAAAGTGCCGGGGTATTGAAAATGATGGAGTAAGAAGTAAAAAATCAGCATATATTTGCAGCCCTGCCAAAATAAGGCAGCGGTAGAATGGCCCGGGTGGCGTCCCGACGTTTACAGTCGGGATTCAGGCGGCAGCATAAGTTCTTTATACAAATTGATTAATTTTTCATAATTGCCCAGATGGCGAAATTGGTATCCCGACGTTTACAGTCGGGATTCAGGCGGCAGCATAAGTTCTTTATACAAATTG
>CAZDUO010000072.1:8338-8526 GCA_964508655.1 uncultured Chitinophaga sp.
ATTAATTTTTCATAATTGCCCAGATGGCGAAATTGGTAGACGCACTGTCTTCAGGTGGCAGCATCCGAAAGGTTGTGCTGGTTCGAATCCAGTTCTGGGCACAAAGGATGTGTCCCGACTTAGAACGTCGGGATTCTGGGCACAAAGGATGTGTCCCGACTTAGAACGTCGGGATTCTGGGCACAAAG
>CAZDUO010000072.1:8626-19510 GCA_964508655.1 uncultured Chitinophaga sp.
GATGTGTCCCGACTTAGAACGTCGGGATTCTGGGCGCAATTATAAAAAGCATCATTCTCTCAAGAGTGTGTCCCGGCTGTTAACAGCGGGATTGCAGGTACAGGTGCAAGAGAAAACGGCCTGAAAAATTTTTATCTACGCTGCCTGTATTTTAAATCCAATCGTAGTAACTGCTCCTTTGCCTGGCCCCTCGCTTGCGATGTCAATGGTACCTTCGTGACTGTCGAGTATAGACTTGCAGTGATACAATCCCTGGCCCGTATTTTTGTTTTTGGTTGTAAACCCACGGCTGAAAAGCCGGGATGCAGTTGCGCTGTCGAATCCTTTTCCATTATCTTTTACCTGTAATACCAGTTTATTAATATCCCTGAAGGCATGAATGCTGATATTCTTTTCCCCGCTATTTTCTTCGGTGGCTTCAATGCTGTTTTTGATTACATTCAGCATCAGCTGCATCAGCTTGGTACGGTCGCCTTTTATAGGAGGCAGGTCATCGGAAATATTTACGGAGAGCTCAATAGAGGTTTTATCTACGGAGAGCATGGAGAGGCTGTCGTCAACAATTGATTTAAGGCTGGCAGCTTTTCTTTCTTTTGATTCATGCCCGCTGATGTAGCGCCGCTGGATATTCAGTATGTCTTCGATGTTGGAAACAATGTTCAATTGCTCGGTAATGCTGTTCGAGATTTCCTGCTGGTTTTTATGATGTGTTTGCCAGATGCCGCTGAGCATTTTAATGATAGCATCGGCTTTTTCTTCTCCAAAGGCTGCGGCCATAGCCGGCTTCTGGTTTTCCAGGAAACCGACCAGGTTCTTCAGTTTTTCCTGTGTATCCTGCTCCTGCAGCCGGCGGATGCGGGTCAGGTAAGAGCCGAATCCTACCACTGCGTTGCCGATATCATGCATGACTTCCGAAACAATTTCAAACCTGTTTTCCGCCACCACTTTTTCCAGCCGGGCTTCATGCTCCTGTTTTTCCAGCATTTTAATTTTTGTAACATCTCTTGAAATTCCAAAGGTGCCTATCACTTCACCATGGCCGTTGAACAGCGGCAGTTTTGTTGTGGCTACCCAGCGGTCGCTGCCATCCTCAGTCAGTTCCTTTTCTATATAATCCACTTTAGGTTTTTGTGTACGCATTATCTCCTGTTCATCATCATAAGCTTCTTTGGCATGTACCGGATCCTGTATATCAAAATCGGTTTTACCGAGCAGGTCGTCTATCGTGGCACCGGGATGGCTTGACAGGTGTTTATTTACCATATACCTGCTTATCCGTACAAAACGGCTTTGGCGGTCTTTGAAATAAATGGCATCGGGCATATTATCCATCAGCGAGTCGAGGTAATATTTTTCCTGCTCCAGGCTTTCGTTCAGCGTTTTTAACTTAAGCTCATTCTGTTTCAATTCCGTTATATCCTGCAGGGCGCCGATGGTACGCACCACGGATTCGTTTTCGTCACGCAGAATGATGGCCTTTTCTTTTACATAAGCGTATTCGCCGTTGGCTTTTAAAAACCTGTATTCACATGACCAGGAGTTTACGGCCGGGTTGCCTTTGGCATTGCGGATAATTTTATTTACTCTTCCCAGGTCTTCAGGGTGCACTTTGGATTCCCAAAAGCTGATCGTGGAAGTTTCTTCGGTAGCATCATAACCAAAAAGTGCCCTGTAGCCGTCGCCCCAGAAGATATCGTTTTCCGAATAGTTGCGGTCCCAGATTGCATCCGAAGTGGCCTGCGAAGCATAACTGAGCCGCGTATTGCTTTCGTTAATGGCCTGTTGTTTTACGGCAAGTAGTGCTTCCTGCTGCAATCGTTCCATTTCTTTTGCCTGCACCACCTGTACTTCGCTGTATTTGTTCAACAGGTAGCTCCACAGCCCGCAAATGAAAAATATTAATGCGGCAAAAAGAATATGAAGGATAAAGCGTTCCAGTTCGTACAAGCTCAGCTGTGTAATGTATGGTTTTAGTAATGCGGCATCCTGGTGATAACCAAAGATTGCCAGGTGAACAACCACGATAACAAAGAGGGGAATCTGCAGTTTCCAGTTTTGGTAGGTGATGAGGATGGTGCTTCCTACAAAGGCAAAGAAATATAATTCGTACATGCCCCGCATCTGGTAAATGTATTGAACCATAAAAAGCCCGAATACCACGCTGAGCACATACTGGTAAAACGAGGAATGCTTAAAACCTTCTTTACAGAGATAATAAATCATAAGAGAAATACCGCCGCACAGCAGGGCAATGAGCCATGTATTATAAAAAGCGGCAGCAATAAAGCCGCCGGAGAAATAAACAGCAAGAAAATAATTCATCAGCCGGTCTGATCTTCTCCGGATCCGCCGCCTGAAGGGTTCATTGTGCTGCTGTTCTCCTGTTTTATTGCTGTTTATTTTTAAGCTCCTCATGGTTTGCAATATTTGAAAACCGTTAAACAGAACTTCGGCAAAAAAATGCTAATGTATTATTCCTGTTTTTTTTAATTCCCTGTTCCTGTATTTAGCAGAAGACTAATTGTAAATACTGCACCGTTATCATTTGCCACACTTATTTGCCCGCCATGCGCCGTGATATACTGTTTTACAATTGCCAGCCCCAGCCCTGTGCCGTTTGCTTTCTTCCGGGTGACAAACGGGTCAAATACGGTTTTGATAATCTCACCTGGAATCCCCAGCCCGTTGTCGCGGACGGTAATAAGCACCTTGCCTGTTTTTTCATTTGCTTCTGCAGTGATTTCAATCAGCGGGTTGGTAATCTTGTGTTCCGTCAATGCATCAAGGGCATTGTTCACCAGGTTCATGATGCATCGTTTCAGTTTGCTTTCATCGCCGGTCACCACCAGGTTGGCCGGAATGTTTTTATGAATCGGGATACCGGATTCGGAATTTTTTGTTTCGCATAACTTCAGGCCCTCGTCAATTACTTTGCCCAGTTCAACAGGCAATTTTTTGGCTGGTGTTTCTTTAATGAAATCGAGAAAATCTTCAAATATTTCCGATGCCTGCACACCGCATTGGTCAATCATATCGAGCAGTTCATTCTGCGGGTATTCCTGCCGCATCATATCGGTCAGCACTTTTATGTTCTTTATCGGCGAACGCAGGTCGTGCATCATCATGCTTACGGCGTTGCCGATGGCTGAAAGTTTTTCTTTCTGCATCAGTTTTTCGTACAGCTCTGCATTGTTGATGGCTTTGGCGGCATTCAGCACAAAAAGTTTCAGCAGGTACAGCTTTTCGGTATTCAGCTGTTCATGGTTTTTCAACACGGCAAAAATGGAATAATTGTTCAGCCGTGCCACCACTACATCATCGAGTTGTACTACGGTGCCGTCAGTAATCCTGGCGGCCTTTACACGGTCCACCAGCTCCTGAAGGTTTATTTTCGACTCAATGGGACCGATGGCAAAAAGTTTTTCATATTCATAATTGTCATGCAGTTTTCCCAGCAGCGCCATATCCGTTTCCACGTAAGTCATCAGCTGGTCCAGGATGTTGCGCAAAAGTGAAGTGAGGTGATTTTCATTGAGGGTAATGGAAGATATGGTTTCAATCAGCCGCTCCAGGTTACGGAGCTTATTATAATCTGAAACAGCCTTGGTAGCCAGCTGGGTGATTTCTTCAGGCGCATAAGGTTTGCAATGATAACCCACGTTCTGACCGGCACGGGCTACAATGTCTTCAATGGAATTATCACTGAAGGCTGTCACAAAAATGATTTCCGCCTTGGTGTCAATTTTACGGATGCGTTCGGCCGTTTCCATCCCGCTCCAGCCGGGCATGCGCATATCAAGGAAAATGACGGTATAGGGATTGCCGGAGGCCACTGATTTTTTCACCAGTTCCAATCCTTCCATACCATTGGCAGCCTTGTGCACAATGAAGTGGGGAATGCTTCCGGATCTTTTACCATCTGTAACAGGCGCCGGTTTGTCGAACAGAATACTTGCGGCGAGGTCAACGCTTGCGATTTCAGCATTGCCTTTTTTAGGTGAAAGAATTTCCTCGATGTCATTTCTCACCATCTCCTCGTCATCAATCACCAAAACGGTGGCTTTTGTTGATTCCTGCATAATTGTGGGTTTTTCAGTTAACGACAGAAAATATTAACGGTTTAAATTTTAAATAATAAAGTTGTATCAGCTCCTTTTCCGGGGCCTTCGCTTGTTATGCTGATTGCGCCACCATGATTTTCCATGATGACTTTGCAGTGTTCAAGCCCCAGGCCGGTGCCATTATCTTTAGTGGTAAAACCTCTTGTAAATAGTTTCCTGGCTGTTTCTTCATCAAAGCCCCTGCCACTGTCCTTTATTGTCATTACTAATTCATCGCCGCAGGTACTTGCTGTAATGGAAATTGATTTTTCCATGGCATAAAAATCAATAGCTTCAATGCTGTTTTTAAGAATGTTCAGAATTACCTGCATCAGTTTGGTACGGTCGCCTTTTATCACCGGCAGTTCTTCAGGCACTTCCACTTTCAGGCTGATGCTTCTCTTGTTGAACGAAGCAAAAAGCATCGAAAGACAGTCTTTGATAAGGCTGCCGATGTAAACAGGTTTCATTTCCGTTGTTTCACTGCCGTTCAGGTATTGACGCTGAATGTTGATAATATCCTGGATATGGGTGATGATGTGCAGCTGTTCTGCATTGGAATTAGTCAAATCTTTTTTATAATCCTTCTGTGTCTGCGCTATCCCATTCACCAGTTTGATAATGGCATCGGCTTTTACCTGGCCGAAGGCATTTTGGAGAGTTTCGTACTGCGCCTGGAAAAACCCGCAGAGATTTTGCAGGTTGTCAGCATTGTCCAGTTCTATGGTTCGCTTGATGCGGTTGGTGAATGAAGAAAGACCGACGATTGCGTTACCAATATCGTGCAGCACGTTGGCGGCAATTTCAAATTTACCCTGTATCACGGCTTTATCATGCAAAGCCTGCTGAATACTGTAACCATTAAGATTCGTTGCATTCTTTTCCTCAAAGCAAACCAGGAAACTGCCCGGTTGAATTTTATTTAATGTGAGATTTATTTTTTTCTCTTTAAGTAAAGAGTGAGAAAAACAGCCCGGTACATCAGCGCCCGGTTCTGTTTCTGATGCAATAAAATTTTTGATTTCATCAACCAGTTCCGGCGCATGCGGGATTAGGATGTCAAAGATATTGCCGGTATTGCCGGAAGGAGAATTGGCTAAATGTTTTAAAAATGCCTCGGCCTTTTTGTTTTGGTAAGCAATAGTTCCGTTGGCATCTATTTCGGCCATGCCAAGCGGGGCATGCTTTAACAGGAAGAGTTTATCTTCCGTTTGTGTCAGGTGGTTTCCCATAGATGGATTGTTTGCTGAATAACTCCGGAAGCGTCATACTTTTTTTACGGTGAAGCCTGCCGGGTGCCGCAGCAACAGGCTCTGTTCCGGAGCTATTCGGAATATTGGATTTTATCTGGGATTGAACGGATTCATAAAATGATTATTCTCATTCAGGGTAAATATTTATAAGCTTTAATAATAAAATAGAAGTAAATTTTTATTACTGCTTAAGGTTAACCCTTAAATTTTAAAAAAACAGGACGCCACTTCAATAAACATGCTGCCCTGCGTTTAATACCATTAATAACCGGTTGCGAGCCATGTTCATCACTCATGGAACACTCATCAGCCGGGTTACAGTCCAATACCATGAAAAAGTCTTTGTCAAAAAGGATTAATATTTTTTTATCGCTTGACCCCGAAATTCTGCAGGGGTATTTTAATCCGCAGGATCATGCACCGCTTTACCGCCGCCAGCTCAGCAATGAGTTTGAATTATACATTCTAAACAGTGTTCGCCCGGCAAGACGCAATACGAAAGTTTGCTTCAAAATCAGCTACCGGAGCGAAGCGCAGGCGCAGTATGCCGAGCCGTTGGTGTATGCCATCCGGCGTCATTTTTCCGAAGCTAAAGACATCATGAGCGGCAGTTTTGAAAATTTCAGGCGCCGCACTTTCAAATTGCTTTTTGTGAGCCTCTCTGTGGTGATGGTTACCCACTGGATGCTGCCCGTGCTGCTGCACGAAAAGGAAGAAAACCTGCTGCATACAGGTCTCACTAACAGTCTGGATGTTTTCAGCTGGGTGATTCTGTGGAAGCCGATTGACAGGCTGATATTTTACTGGAACCCGTTTCTGAAAGATATTTCCCTATTTGAAAGACTGGAAAAATCCGAAGTGGACATCGTGCAAATCGAAGAGTGAATGACAGGCCCCTTCCGGGTATTCAATTCAAAGAAAGAACTATGAAAAGATTTTATATAAAGTTTTTCGTGGGCTTTATTTTCCTGTCGTCGCTGCTGTATTTTTCCATCTGGTGGTTTTTTGCTGGCGTGGCCATGCTTGGCGTACTCACCTTTTATCATTTTTACCGGCTACGGATACAAGCTTATGAAGCTTCACTGGAAGAAATGGAACTGAAGATAGATTCTTTACAAACACAGCTGGACCGTTCGCTGCTGCGGGAAGATAAAGCCGTAAAAGAAACTGCGCAGGTAAGACAACTGAAAGAAAAACTGCTTTACTCCATGAGCCACGAAATAAGAACACCCATGAACGGAGTGCTCGGAATGGCTCAACTGATAACCGGTACACCACTTACTGAAGAACAAAAGGAATATATTGATACCATCCGCTCTTCAGGGCAGAGCTTATTGGCGACGGTAAACAGTATCCTGGCTTCCGATATTCTGAATAATTCGAAACTCGAGCAGCTTCATAAAACAAAAGACAATACGGATTTTGATCTGCGTGATACAGTGGAGGAAACGATTGTCTTGTTTTCGGAAAAAGCGGCAAATGCCGGGCTTGAGCTGCTCTTTGAAATAAATGAAGATGTGCCGCTGCAACTTAACGGCGATAACAGGCGGCTGCGGGAAATACTGATGAACCTGCTTGAAAACGCCATAAAGTTTACCCCGCATGGTGAAGTGATTTTGACCGTGCAATCTTTGAACAATGACATCAACCGGCCGGTGCTGCGGTTTGAAGTAAAAGATACCGGCATTGGAATAGCAGAGGAACAACTTAAAAAATTGTTTTATAGCGCTCCCGGCAGGGAATTTTATGGGGGTGAAAAAAAGTCGGCCTCAGGCCTTGTTGTTTGCAGAAAAAAAGCCGAGATGCTGGGAGGCAAAATTGAAGTACAGAGCAAACCGGGTTTTGGAAGCACATTTGTTTTCACTGTGCCAATGAGCCTGCGTTCGTCGCAGGAACAAAACGTGCAGCAAAATATTATCCGGGGTTTTGCCGGCAGGCGGGTTTTGATTGTGGATGACAACCAAAGCAGCCGGAATATTCTTAGCCGGCAATTGCAGGCTTGGAATATGCTGCCGCAATGCAGCATATCCGGTGAGCAGGCCATTGAAATACTTGAACGTAACAGCCAGTACGATTTATTGATTGCCGACCAGGCCATGCCGCAAATGAACGGACTGCAGCTGGCAAGAATTGTAAAAAATAAATTCCAGTATGTAAAAATACTGCTGCTTGCTGCTGCAGGAAACGAAGCATACCTGCAGGAACAGGAACTTTTTTCTGCTGTAATGACAAAACCGGTGCGGCAACAGGTATTGCGTGATAATATTTATGCAGCCATAAGAGAGCCATCCCGGGAGATAAAAGCGGAAACGGGTTTGCAGGAAAATATTTTGCCCGCAACCAGCAACCTTCGCATCCTGCTTGCCGAAGATAATCTCATCAACCAGAAAATAGCCGTTAAAATACTGGGCAAACAAGGATATGAGCCGGCCATAGCCAGCAATGGAAAAGAAGCAGTAGAGATGTGGAGCCGCGGGCAGTATAACATGATCCTGATGGATGTGCAGATGCCCGAAATGGATGGCCTTGATGCTACACGATTAATAAGGAGCAGGCCCAACGATCAGCCGGTTATTATTGCCATGACGGCAAATGTGCTGCAGGGCGACAGGGATGCCTGCATCCAGGCCGGCATGGATGACTACATCAGCAAGCCTGTGAACCCGGAGGAACTGTACCGCCAGCTTGAAAAATGGTCCATGATAATAGAACAAAGACGAAAAACGGCCTGAAGGTTTTGAGATAATCTATTTTATTTTTTTAAAATAATTCTGAACGTGGTTTCTTTTCCCGGCTCGGAGGTTTTAATAAAGATTTCTCCTTTGTGATATTTCTCAATGATTCTTTTTGAAAGGCTGAGCCCAAGGCCCCATCCGCGTTTTTTGGTAGTGTAGCCCGGTTTAAATACCCTGCGGTGATCGGAGCGGGGGATTCCTTTGCCGGTATCGGTAATGTCAATATAAATTTTTTCCTGCAGGTTTTCGATATCGATGCGGATGTTTCCACTACCCTCAATGGCATCGAGGGAGTTTTTCAAAAGATTTTCAATCACCCAGTCAAACAGCGGGCCTGAGATGGCGGCAAAAATTTCGTGCTGCTCATTCGTGTTAAGTGATATAGAAACTTTGCCAGGGGCTCTTTTTTTCATGTAGTCCACCATGGCATTTATCTGCGCCACGATGTTTTTGGTTTCAAGCTGAGGTGTGCTGCCTATTTTTCCAAAACGGTCGGTTATTAATTGCAGGCGGCTAACATCTTTCTGAAGTTCAGAAACGATTTTCTCATTGTCCGGGTTTTGCCGTATCATTTCCACCCAACCCTGCAGCGAGCTGACCGGCGTGCCTAATTGATGCGCTGTTTCTTTTGCCATGCCGGCCCACACCTGGTTTTGCGCCGAGCGATAACTGCTGCGTAAGGCCAGCAACGTAATGATGATAAACAAACCGACAATGATGAGCTGCACGATAGGGTAATAACGAACTTCATTTAACAGAGGCGTATGACCATAAAAATATTTATTGAAGCGAGTGGTGTCAAGCGGATCCTTCCAGATGATAGGTTCGTTCACTGATTTCAATTCCTCCAGTTTCCGGTACAGGTAGCTGCTGTCTTTTTTCAGTTTTACCGAATCCAGGTTTCTTGAATCAATGATGCTGTCATTTTCATTTGTCCAGATGATGGGAATATCATCATTTTCCTGGATGATTTTAAGGGCAAGCTTCGTATCGCCAATAGCGGGATTCAGAATGGAATTGCTGGCTTCCACCCACAGTTTCACCTTCTGGCTTTCTTCGGCTGCAATTTTATTGGCCAGGTAACGGGAGTACACGATGGTGCCGCTTACAATCAGGATGGCTATGATAGCAATCAGTGTACGCCAGTTAATTATTTGCTGAAACATTTTCCGAATTTAATAAGGATAAACGGCTTCCCTTATTTTTGGACAAATATTTTATTCAGCATTGAACCGACAGCCTAAAGCAGCTATTGTCATCCTGAACTGGAACGGTCAAAAACACCTCGAAAAGTTTTTACCATCGGTACTTGCCACCGCTTATGAAAATATGGAAGTGGTGGTGGCTGATAACGGCTCTTCCGATAATTCGGTTTCGTTTCTGCAGCAGCATTATCCGCAGGTGCGGCTGATACGGTTTGAAAAAAACATGGGTTTTGCCCGGGGATATAATGAAGCGCTGAAGATGGTGAATGCCGTTTATTATGTGCTGCTTAATTCCGATGTGGAGGTGCAGCCGGGTTGGCTGGCACCCATCATTGCCTTGCTCGAAGAAGATAAAATGAATGCTGCCTGCCAGCCCAAACTGCTTTCGTACAACAACAGGAAGCAATTTGAATATGCCGGCGGTGCCGGCGGCTGGCTCGACAGTTTCGGGTATCCTTTTGCCCGCGGAAGAATTTTTGATGTGTGTGAAGAAGACAACGGGCAATACGATAAATCCGAAAGGGTATTTTGGGTAAGCGGCGCTGCTATGGTTATCCGCAGCGAAGTTTTTCATGAAATGAAAGGCTTTGATGAATTCTTTTTTGCTCACCAGGAAGAAATTGATTTATGCTGGCGCATGCAGCTGGCAGGTTATAAACTGTATGCATGTCCTGAATCAGTAGTATATCATGTAGGCGGAGGCACACTACCAAGAGGCAATACGCTTAAAACGTATCTCAATTTCCGCAACAACCAGGTTATGCTTTTTAAAAACCTGCCCTGGTCGCAAAAATGGTGGAAGATTCCTTTCCGCATGCTGCTCGATGCTGCTTCGGCATGGAAAGGATTGCTGAAAGGCGATGGCGGTTACTTTCTTGCCATTTTAAGGGCACACCTGGCATTTGCCAAATGGCTCTTATTAAAAAGGGGACAAAGTGTGTTTCCGCAAAAAAGGGATGGAAAACCGGAAGGCTTATACCGCGGCAACCTTGCCTGGCAGCATTTTATAAAAAAGAAAAAATATTTTTCACAGGTAATAAAATAGATTTGTTTTAATAGCCGAAGGCTTATTTTTGCAGCACAAAATAAAAAGCTATGACACATCAGCACCAGGAATACCACGAAGAACTCCGCAAAGTGCAGGACAGGGATTTTACACACAGCTGGGTTTCTTCATCGGCCTTTTTATTTTACCTGCAGGTAGCCTGCCTGGTGGCTTTTCTTTTCGGGGCCTGTTACATGCTTTATACCAAGCGGTACGAAAAGCCGGAGGTAACTGTGCAGGAAAGCACTTTATACACTCCCAAATACAAATAAAAAGTTCAAAATTTTTTTCGCAGGGGCCGGTTTATTATTTTTGCAGCCCCGGTTCTTTATTCAGTTCCAAAAGTTCAAAAAAGCTGAGCAGATTTAAGAAGTTGTAACGTTTGAACTTTTGGAACATATTAAATGCTTAGTGCGGAAGTAGCTCTCCCGATTGTTATCGGGATGGTAGAGCATCCCGAATTAATCGGGACCAAGGTTGGGGTGACCGGTCAGGAAATAGAAAAACAGTTCTTATAAATAAAAGTTTAATAAGCGGAAGTAGCTC
>CAZDUO010000073.1:0-10909 GCA_964508655.1 uncultured Chitinophaga sp.
CTCCTTGAATTATTTAAAATAAATTTTGGGTGACCCAACGAGGAAAACAGGAGGAAACAAAGAAAAAACTGGATGCCGGGGATTATAAAGTGGAGGCTATTCCCGATATGGCTGAATATAGCGGCAAAAGGTTTGAATACCTGCTTGATAAACCAAGAAACAAATAATCAAACTTATTCCTGTAAAAAATGAAATGGCGCTTATTCGGCGCCTTTTTTATTTGCTAAGAGCACTTAAAAAAGAAGAACCCCCGATAGACATCGGGGGCCCCTAATCAAAAACCATTAACCATTAAACCTTATCCTATGAAAATTCGTGGCTAATCTCGGTAATAAAAATTTAATATTGAAAATTTTAAAGTTGAAATTTTGTCATTTTAACGTTGAAACTTAAAATATTGACCATCATCAACGATTTGCATAATTAGTATAGAATTTACTCAAAAGCCGTCAAAGTGGAATAGCGATTTCTAATAACCTATCTTCGGAAAATGAATAGGGTTGTAATTGCCATAACCGGAGCCAGTGGATCGGTATATGCAAAACTTATGGTAGAGAAACTGGCAGGGCTGAAAGAACAATGGGAAGAACTGGCCATTGTCATGACAGAAAACGCAAAACAGGTTTGGAAGGCAGAGCTTGGTAATGAGGAGTATAAATCCTTTCCGGTAAAAAGTCATTCAGTTTCAGATTTTAATGCCCCATTTGCATCCGGCTCCGGTCGCTTTAATATTATGATTGTTGTGCCCTGCTCCATGGGCACACTTGGGCGAATTGCTACCGGTGTTTCAAACGACCTCATCACCCGTGCAGCCGATGTAATATTGAAAGAAAGAAGAAAACTGATTTGTGTAGTCAGGGATACTCCTTACAATCTTATTCATATCCGCAACATGGAAACCGTCACACTTGCAGGGGGCATCATTTGTCCCGCTTCCCCTTCATTTTACAGCCTTCCAAAGACTATGGAAGAACTGGCGGCAACAGTTGTTGACCGGGCACTTGATCTTGCCGGGCTTGATATTAAATCGTTTCGTTGGGGAGATACGAATCCCGACGAAGGAGGGACGAAGTAAGCTCCATCAACGCATGAGTGTCTTGCCATTGCTGAGACGAAACAATCCCCGGTAAATTCTTCAGTTTTCCAGTAATTAATTGTCAATGTTTGCAGAAAGAGAATTAACCAGGAAAGTGAATTTGCTTTGCCTCAACGGGAAATGCTAAATGGATTTATGCTTACAATTGTGAGGCCCGCAAGGTGGTTACCTCAGATCCACAATCTCCACCCCGGGATATTTTTTGGTGTCGAAAACAAACTGCTTGTCGTCAATGGTAGTGTTAGGAGTAAGTGTGTTTACAGTATAGGAATACCTGCTGCCTGATTTTTCCAGCACTTTGGTACCGGTAAGTGTTTTTGCAGCCTTATCAATGTACACATACACTTTGTGAAAAGGTTTTGTTTTATCGGTTGGTGTCATTTCAATTTCCTGGATGGTTTTTGTTCCCTGCTTTTTTTGGCCGTTCAGCTTATACAGGAAATCCTGGTCGTAAAAGTTGGTAAAAACCTTTTGAGGAGTCAGGGTAGTGCTTTCGTTATCAAATTTTGTAATGGTCACTTCGTTTGCGGCTTTGTCGTAGGTCCACACATTGGTGCCATCGCAAAAAATTTCCTGTCCCACGATATTCACTTTGTATTTGGTGCCCTTTATTAGCACGGTGCCGGTTTTGGTGGAAAGAACTTTTCCGGCGGTATTTTCTACTTTGTATGTAAAGGTCGCTTTTACAGTTTTAAACGACTTGAATTTGGCGCTTACAGCATCCAGTATTTTTTTTGCATCCGGGTCATTCTTTACTGGTGATTGCCCCTGTGCAAACACAACTGCCGCATAAAACAAAGAACCTATTACCAGGTAAAATTTTTTCATCTTAAGATATTTTCAATCACTGCTAATAATCAGGCCGGCAAAAATAGGCTAAATTCTTAAAGAGGATGCCGGGGGATACGGGGCCGTTGCCCGGTAATTGTCATTTAACAACTTATATACTCAGGTTCGCCAGGTGTTGCGAAAGGTCGGCTTCTGTTTTTATCAGCACATCTCTTGCTTTACTGCCCAGGTTAGGGCCCACCACGCCTGCTGATTCCAGCTGATCCATCAGGCGGCCGGCACGATTGTAGCCAAGTTTCATGCGCCTTTGCAGCAGCGATGTAGAGCCTACCTGGTTTTGAACTATCAGCCGTGCGGCATCTTCAAACAGCGGGTCTTTGTCGTTAGCATCAAAATCTTTTCCTTCCAGTTCTTTCTCATCCACGTATTCCGGCAGCAAAAAGGGATGCGGGTAACCTCTTTGCAGTTCAATAAAGCTTACCACTTTATCCACTTCAGGCGTGTCCACAAAAACACATTGCAGGCGGGTGATTTCGCCGTGGTGCGAAATCAGCATATCGCCTTTGCCAATCAGTTGCTCGGCACCACCCATATCGAGGATGGTTCGGGAGTCAATTTTTGAAGAAACCTTAAAAGCAATCCGCGAAGGGAAGTTGGCCTTGATGGTACCGGTGATGATATTTACCGAAGGCCGTTGCGTGGCAATGATAAGATGAGCCTACCTGGTTTTGAACTATCAGCCGTGCGGCATCTTCAAACAGCGGGTCTTTGTCGTTAGCATCAAAATCTTTTCCTTCCAGTTCTTTCTCATCCACGTATTCCGGCAGCAAAAAGGGATGCGGGTAACCTCTTTGCAGTTCAATAAAGCTTACCACTTTATCCACTTCAGGCGTGTCCACAAAAACACATTGCAGGCGGGTGATTTCGCCGTGGTGCGAAATCAGCATATCGCCTTTGCCAATCAGTTGCTCGGCACCACCCATATCGAGGATGGTTCGGGAGTCAATTTTTGAAGAAACCTTAAAAGCAATCCGCGAAGGGAAGTTGGCCTTGATGGTACCGGTGATGATATTTACCGAAGGCCGTTGCGTGGCAATGATAAGATGAATGCCTACAGCACGGGCCAGTTGCGCCAGTCTTGCTATCGGCATTTCAATTTCTTTGCCGGCCGTCATAATCATATCGGCAAACTCATCAATCACCAGCACAATGAAAGGCAGGTACTGGTGGCCTTTCTGCGGATTGAGCCGGCGCCGGATGAATTTTTCATTGTATTCTTTAATGTTTCTTGCTCCCGCTTCTTTCAGCAGGTCGTAGCGGTTGTCCATTTCAATGCAGAGGGCATTCAGCGTATGCACCACTTTTTTGGTATCGGTAATGATTGCTTCCTCTTCGCCGGGCAATTTGGCCAGGAAATGATTTTCTATAACCCGGTAAAGACTCAACTCCACTTTTTTGGGATCAATCAGTACAAACTTTAACTGTGAAGGATGTTTTTTATACAAAAGAGATATGAGGATGGCATTTACCCCCACCGATTTTCCCTGTCCTGTGGCGCCGGCCATCAGCAGGTGGGGCATGCTGGTAAGGTCAACAATGAAATTATCATTGTCAATTTTTTTACCCAGTGCAATGGGCAGGCTATAATTATTATGTTGAAATTTTTCTGAGCCGAGTAAAGTCCGCATGCTTACCAGGCTCTTTTTTGCATTGGGCACTTCAATGCCAATGGTTCCTTTACCCGGTATGGGAGCAATGATGCGTATACCGAGCGCTGCCAGACTCAGGGCAATATCATCTTCCAGGTTTTTTATGCGGGAAATACGAACACCCGGCGCCGGCACTATTTCATAAAGGGTGACAGTGGGCCCTACGGTGGCCATTATCTTTTGAATCTCGATATCATAATTGCGCAGCGTGGCTATTATCTGGTTTTTATTATTCTCCAGCTCGTTGGCATCCTGTACTATTTTTTCGCTGCCATGGGTTTCCAGCAGGTCAAGTGTTGGGTAGCGATAGTCCCGCAGGTCAAGTGTTGGCTCGTATGGCGGCAGATTTTCATATTCTTTTTCCTCAGCTTCCGGCACTGCCGTTGATTCTTTTATTTCCAGTTCTATATCCGGCGCATTTTGTTTTTTATCTGTTTGGGTTAAATCAAATTTATCCTGAACAGAAAGGACAGGGGATAATGGCACTACAGCTTCGTCTTTCTTTTCTTTTTCAGAAATAAATTCGTTTGGCAGGGAAGCTTCCGGGTCTTTTTCAATCAGCTTTAATTCAGTTTGCTGGTCATTCCCGTGGCTGATAACCGGCGAAAGCACAACCGGTTCTGCGCCGTTCTTCAGGCTGTTTCCTCCACTACCCTGTAAATTTTGTGCATAAGCTTCATTAATTGTTTTTCCGGCAGGAGTAAAAATATTTTCTCTTTTGTTTTCATTTTCTTCAGCAGGCATTGCCGGAGCGGTTTTTCTTTTCGGAATATTGAATACGGGGTTGAACTGCCAGATGATATAGGACAATGCAATAACCAGCAGCAGGGCAGCCGTGCCGATATAGCCAAGAAATTTTTCGAGCCATTCCACAATCATTTTTCCCACAGCGCCGCCATAAAAAAAACCTGCAGCCTGAAACACAAAAGCAAGGCAAACCGACAATACCAGCATGCCGAAAGTAACATACTGTACATTGCGCCACACCGACCATACCCGTCGGCTGAAAAGCAGGTTGACACCCACCACAAAAAAGAATGTGAAGATAAGCAGGCTGGCTATGCCAAACCCTTTATAAATAAAAAAATGGGAAACAAAAGCGCCCAGCACCCCAAGCAGGTTATGCACCTTCAGGTTTTCGCCGAACAGGGAAAGACCTTTCTTTATTTCGCTCTGATCGTTTTGCCAGGTAAAGAAATAAGAAACAAATGAAATAAAAAGAAACAGGGAAATGAACAGGGAAGCGGCTCCGGCAATCTTCCATGTGCGTTCATCCTTAGCAAGCTGTTTCAGGTTTACGGTTTCTTCTTTTTCCGTTTTCAGCTGGCCTTGATTGGTTTTTCCCGGTTTATCCACAGGATTTTTCTTCAGCTTATTAGCCATGACAACAAAGATAATAAGAAGCTGCTTTCCGGGTATAACCTCCTTTTTCAACATCTTAACAAATTTAGCTGCAGCTCCGGTAAAATACCCGGAAAGTGGTATGCCATGAGCCGGAAACTGAAAATTGCATTGAGTATATTTGACCCGACCTAACCAGCTGCATGAGAATTCTTACTCCTGTTATTAGCGGAAATTTTCAATCAGTCTTCTGCAAAGCAGTGCTGCCGGTTTTTTTATGGGCCGGAAGTTTTGCTGCTGCCGGTCAAAGACCGGAAGCCGTGGTTGTTTTCAATTCGAAAACCAAAGCAGAGCCTGTAAGAAATCCGGTAAAAAGTTTTGCCCCGCTATCGCAACATGTGGCGAAAGATTACAACAATGATATACTGGCTGCCGATTCGTTTACAAGGCTGGGCATACCGCCGGAAAAAGTAACCCGCAAAATCCTGCTTCGCTTTACACTCATCAACCGCCAGGATGTTCCCGATTCTTGTTATTTTTTTCCGGGATTCTTTTTTTCCAATGTGCTGCTTTATAAAGTTGAAAATGAAAAGGCCATTCCGCTGCCGGTAATTGCCCCGCCCATAAAAGACAATATCTCATTCCGGTTGATTGCTATGAAACCTCATGACAGCTTGACCATTCTGGCAGAATGCTACATGGTAAAAACCTATACCAATGTGCTGCGTTTGCGCATCATCGGCAAAAATTATCTTTCTGCTTTTGTTGCCGAACTGCAGCAGGCAAATAAAAATGTGTCGCTTTTCACCTACGTGCTTTGCGGCCTGCTGTTGATGATGATGCTGTTTTCGCTGGCCACCTATTTCCAGGGCCGCAGCCACGAGTTTCTTTATTACGTGGCGTATGCATTTTTCCTCGGTTTCATGCTTTTTACAAAACAGTATTACTACAACCGTTCTTACTCCCGAAATTTTTTCTTTGAATCTTATCTCGATTTCGTCTTCCAGTGCCTCGGCATCGGTTTCTTTATGGCATTCATGATACGGTTTCTTGAAACCCGGAAATATTTTCCTTTCCTGCACAAGTTGTATGTAACAGGAATAATTTTTCTTTCAGCCGTTATCATTGCTTTCACATACCTGCACTATGGCACGGATGATTATTACACTGAAAACCTGCTCGAAAACTATATCACCAAAGGGTTGCTGCTGCTGATGATGGTCATATTTCTTATTTATGCGGCCCGGCATTGGCATTTTAAACTGCTGCGTTATCTTTTCTGGGGCAACCTGTTTTACCTGCTGTTTTCCCTGTATTCCCTGGTCATTGTTATTAATCCCAACTTTCCCACACTACCCGGTTTGCTTGGAAATTCGCTGGTGCTGTACGAACTGGGCCTGCTGATTGAACTGATATTTTTCTTAATGGGTCTTGTATATAAAAACAGGACGCAGCTGGTGGAGCAGGTAAAAGAAAGGGAAAGATTGAAGGCGGAAAATGAACGAAAGGAACTGGAGAAACAAATGGCGGTGCTACAGGCTTACCAGGATGAACGGGAACGTATTTCGGCCGACATGCACGACGAGCTGGGTTCCGGCATGACTTCCATCCGCCTGATGAGCGAGATTGCTAAAAGCAAACTGAAGGAAAACATACCGCCGGAGATAGAAAAAATTTCCAGCTCTGCAAACGACCTGCTGAATAAAATGAATGCCATCATCTGGAGTATGAACAGCAGCAACGATACGGTGGACAGCCTCATTTATTACATCAGGGCGTATGCCATTGAATACCTCGATGGCACGCCCATTGAATGCAAAGTGAAGATGCCGGAAAACATACCCATGATTGAACTGGGTGGCGATAAGCGGAGAAATATTTTCCTGTGTGTAAAAGAAACGCTTAACAATACATTGAAACATGCCCAGGCCACCCGGGTGGATATTGAAATGGAAGTGAATGATGAACTAAAAATTGTGATTGCTGATAACGGTATTGGCATTGATGTGGAGAATACACGCCAGTTCGGCAATGGACTCCGGAATATTTCACGCCGCATGAAGCATATCGGCGGCCGCTACAGCATTTTCAATAAAAACGGAACGGTAAGCCGGATTGAGCTGCCACTATAATTTTTTCTTTCCTGAAACAGCGATAAAAAGAAAAACCCATCCGGCAATAAAACACAAACCGCCGACCGGTGTTATCAAACCGATTTTTCCTGTATGGTACATACCCATTGCTTTCAAAGCAGTAAGCAGGTAAAGCGAACCGGAAAAGAAAATGATGCCGGCAATAAATAAACCGCCGGCAATGCGGGCAAACCGCTGCGAAAATTTTTCGAAAACTACGGCGGTCAGCATCAAAGCCAAAGAATGATACACCTGGTACTGCACACCGGTTTGAAATACCTGCATGGCATCTTCAGCCACAATTTTTTTCAATCCGTGTGCTCCAAAAGCACCCAGCGCTACAGCCAGGGCGCCCAGCAAGGCTCCGGTAGCCAGGAATTGTTTATGCATGAAATAATTTATTTAAGATAATATCCATGCTTTTGTCTTCTTCATCCACTACCAGGTCGGCCTGCTCATAATAAATCTTGCGGTCGGAAAACTTTTTGATGATAAAGCTTTTCAGCTGCGCATCGTTCAGCTCTTTTATCAGCGGCCGGTTGTTTTTTTCATTCAGCAGCCGTTCAAACAATAGCTCAACAGGCGTGTTGATCCAGACTGTAGTGCCGGCTTTTTTCATATATTCAATATTATTGAAATAGCAGGGTGTACCGCCGCCGGTAGCCATTACAAACGAATCGTGACTTTCGGTGAGGATGTGCAGCGTGTCTTTTTCCAACAGGCGGAAATATTCCTCGCCATCTTCGGCAAAAATGCGGTTGATGGGTTTGCCTTCACTGGATTCCACCTGCTCATCCAGGTCAAAAAAGGGGAGCCTGAGTTTTTCACCCAGCAGGCGGCCCCAGTATGTTTTACCGGAACCCATGAAGCCGATAAGGAATATTTTCACCCCCGGTATCAGTTTTAAAGTTGAAATTTTCCTTTGACCCTAAAGGGGAGGAAGTAACATTTTCCTATTGTTGAAATTAGTAATATGAATAACTCTACAAGTTTGTACAATAGTATTACAGGATTTTGAAGTGTGCGACGCAACACAAGCCCAATCAGGGATCCTCAGCTGGTTACATAAACTTCATCCACTGCACAAGACGACTTATCAAAGAATCAAAGAATGCCCGACCTAAGTTCCCCCTTTAGGGGGGCAGGGGGTGGGTTATTACTTAAACGCATTAATCCCCGTCACATCCATACCGGTTATCAGCAGGTGAATGTCGTGCGTGCCTTCGTATGTAATCACACTTTCGAGGTTCATCATGTGGCGCATTACCGGGTATTCGCCGGTGATACCCATGCCGCCGAGTATCTGCCTTGCATCATGGCAAATATTACTGGCCACTTCGCAGGCATTGCGTTTGGCCATGCTCACCTGCTGCGGCGTGGCCTTGCCTTCGTTCATCAGTACGCCAAGCCGCCAGTTGAGCAGTTGTGCCTTGGTGATTTCCGTTATCATCTCAGCAAGTTTCTTTTGCTGCAACTGGAATGAGGCAATGGGTTTACCAAACTGAATTCTTTCTTTTGAATATCGTAATGCCGTATCGTAACAATCCATCGCTGCGCCAATCACACCCCAGGCTATGCCGTAACGGGCTTTTGTGAGGCAACCCAGCGGGCCTTTCAATCCTTTTACATTCGGAAAAATATTTTCTTTCGGCACTTTCACATTATCAAAAACCAGCTCGCCGGTGGCGGAGGCACGCAGGCTCCACTTGCCATGCGTGGTGGGTGTGGTGAATCCTTCCATTCCTCTTTCCACTATCAGCCCGTGAATTTCTCCCTGCTCATCTTTTGCCCACACCACTGCTACCTGCGCATACGGCGCATTGCTGATCCACATTTTGGCTCCGTTCAGAATTACAAAATCGCCGGCATCCTTAAAATTACTGAGCATGCCCGATGGGTCGCTGCCATGGTTGGGCTCCGTCAACCCGAAACAACCAAGCCATTCGCCGCTGGCAAGTTTGGGTAAATATTTTCTGCGCTGCGCTTCGCTGCCATAAGCATAAATGGGAAACATGACCAGCGAACCCTGCACCGATGCGGTGGAGCGTACGCCGCTGTCGCCACGTTCCAGTTCCTGCATCATCAGGCCGTAGCTGATATAGTCCATGCCGCCGCCACCGTACTCTGCCGGAATGGTGGGACCGAAGCAACCCAGATCGCCAAGCTGTTTTACAATCTGCTCAGGAAACTCGGCCCGCTGGGCATAATCTTCAATGATGGGAGAAATTTCTTTCTTCACGTAATTACGTACCGCATCACGAATGTGTTTGTGTTCTTCGGTGAGCAGCTCATCTACCAAATAATAATCCGGGCTTTGAAAAAGGTCGGTGCGGGCAGCCATGGTTTGATTTTAAATTTTAGTCCCGATAATAATCGGGAGTGGATTTTGGATTTGGATTGCGGCAAAGGTAGGGGTTAAGGGAAAAATGGGGATATTTGGAAGATGGATGAGGCAACTAAAAATATTTTCCTGCGAAAAATAACTTCGGTATCGGCCGGGGTAGCTTCGGCATTTTTAACAGCATTGATTTTATGGCCGTTTGTAAAACTAATTTTTGATAAGTTTTTTCATTTGTACTCGTTTGCAGCCCCGCCACAGGATGCCTGAAAGGATGATTTGATAGATCAGATCAATTTTATGATATGGTTTTTTATATCATCTTTTTCAGGGGGAATAATTTGCAGCTTATTTTCACCAGGTAAAGAATGGTTTTATGTAACTGCATCTCTGCTGATTGTGATAGCGATTATAACAATCATAACTAAAGCATCTGTTTTTAATGAGGGTATGGATTCGTGGCTGATTATGTTAATGATTCCACCGGGCTTTTTTACCGGTATGTGGTTCTCAAAAAAAATAAAAGCAGGAAGAGCAAAGAAAAAATTGATTTCCCCTGATACTGAGATTTCATAAACTGATTCATTTGACTATTTATTCCGGTTCACTGAATCAAGCTTTTTTGATTTTTTAAAAATTTAAGCACTCACTCCAGCAGTTTACTGTTACTCACAAACGCCACCCGTTTACTGTCAGGGCTCCACGACGGTGTATTGATGGTGCCCTGCCCGCCAAAGAGGTAAGCAATCACTTTTGGTGCACCGCCGCCTGCCGGCATCAGCCGCAGCATTACCTTTTTATACAGCGGGTGATCATCCGGCGCCACGCCGGGTAAAAAAGAAAGAAACACAATCCACTTTCCATCGGGTGAAATATGAGGAAACCAGTTGTTATATTCATCAAAGGTAATCTGCTCCCTGGCGCTGCCATCGGGTTTCATCCGCCAGAGCTGCATGGTGCCGCTTTCGCTGGCATTGTAATAAATATATTTTCCGTCGGGAGAAAATTCGGGCCCGTCCACATGGGTACGGGTATTAAAAGTCAATTGCACTTCCGGCCCGCCAGTAATTGTTTTTTTATAAAGATTATAAACCGGGCTCTTACTTAACCGCTGTGCCACATACACCACTTCTTTGTTGTTCGGGTTCCAGCTGTGCAGGTAGGAAGGAGTGCTGTCCGTAACAAGTACAGGTTCGCCACCAGTGATGGGTAAATAATAAATAGTGCTGCCGCCGCCCGGCAATCCTTCGCGATGATGACTGATGGCAAGCAGTTTGCCGTCGAAAGAAATCACATGATCGTTATTATTGCGGTTGGCAATACCGGTGTTCAGTTTTTCCGGCTGTCCTCCTTCAATGGGTATGGTATAAAGTAAGCCGCCCTGGTTGAATAAAATTTTTTTTCCGTCGGGCATCCAGTTAGGCGCTTCAAAACGGTCTTTATTTTCATAAATGATTTTTCGCCGGCCGGTAAATACATCGAGCAGTTCAAGCCGGCTGGCAAG
>CAZDUO010000073.1:11009-19023 GCA_964508655.1 uncultured Chitinophaga sp.
TCTTCCGGGTCACGCATATAAGCGCCACGCAGCCGCCGCCACTGCAGGGTAGTCAGGCCGTCGCTGTGCACCGTAGCGCTTACATGCGCCGCATCATCCTGCTCCGATGCCCTTACCATCCAGCCGAGCTTGCGATGCGGATCTTTGCCCTCACCTGTAAATTGCATATCAGCAGTCAGAATAAAATCGCCTTTGAGTTTGCGGTAAGCAAAATGAAATTCATCCCGGTTGAACCAGATATTGTATCCGCCGGCTTTCAGATTGTAAGACTGATCCGTTTCATTATAAACCACAGCGCCTTTTATTTTGGGATTGCCGATGTCAGTTTGATAGGTAAATATTCCTGCCGGATTTGATTGTGCCGAAATATAAACACCGGTTAAGAGTGCTATTGGGGTTAAAATCTTTTTCATAAAAAAAATTTTACCTGCTGATTGGTGAGGACTAAAGATGGTTCTTATTAAGATATAAATTCTTTTGGAAGATAGCTGCGCATTTCGGTGCAGTATTGTTCAGCCGCACTTCTTGCTTTACCTGCAAAATCTTTTTCCGTCGATGCATAGATAATGGCCCGGCTTACATTTACCAGCAGGCCGCAGTCTTTAATCATCGCTTTTTCCGAAATGTCTTTCAGGCTGCCGCCCTGGGCACCTACACCCGGAACAAGATAAAAATGCCCGGGAGTTATTTTCCTAATATGGGCAAATTCATCTGCCTGTGTGGCGCCGATAACAAACATCAAATTATCGGGAGTGCCCCAGGCTGAAACGGTTTTTAAAACTTTTTCATAAAGAAACCCGTTGCCGCGGTGGCTCGTGTCTTCATAAGCTATTTTCTGCAATTCAAAATCTGCAGCGCCTTTATTGGAAGTAAGCCCAAGCACAATGGCCCATTTTCCCTGTTGATTTAAAAATGGCTTTACACTGTCTTCGCCCATGTACGGCGAAACAGTAATGGCGTCGAAAGGAAGTGTTTCAAAAAAAGCTTTGGCATACTGTGCTGATGTGTTGCCGATGTCGCCCCGCTTGGCATCGGCTATTTTGAAATGTTCGTCGTCAATGTAACGAACCGTTTTTTCCATCGCCTGCCAGCCTTTCGTTCCCAGGGCTTCATAAAAGGCCGTATTGATTTTATAAGCCACGCATAAATCTTTTGTGGCATCAATGATAGCTTTATTAAATGCAAAAACCGGGTCGGATTCGGATAAAAGATGTTTTGGAATTTTTGAAATATCGGTATCAAGACCCACGCAGAGATAAGATTGTTTTTTAAAAATCTGTTCAACAAGTTGGCGGCGGGTCATGCAGCGAAGTTAATGAACCGGTATTTACCGGCTATGAATGATTTTGCAATGACCGGTAAGCTGAATCAAGAAATGCTGTCCGTTATTTTTTTCAATTTACCGGCAAACAGCCACACTTCCTCAAACGTATTATACAGCGGCACCGGTGCCAGGCGAATGACATCCGGTTCTCTCCAGTCGGTAAAAATTCCTTCCCGCATCAGTTCGTTGTAGATTTCTTTTCCTTTCTGCGGCAGCAGCAGCGATACCTGGCAGCCTCTTTCTGTTTCATTGCGGGGGGTGATTATTTCAAAATGTTTTTTACCGGGGGAGCTGTTCACTTCATCAAGCAAAAACCATAAATAACCTGTGAGTAATTTTTGTTTGGCTAAAATTTTTTCCCACCCGGCCTGTTCAAAAATTTCGAGGGCGGCGCGGTGTGCAGCATATAAAAACAGGGATGGTGTGCTCAGTTGCCAGCCTTCGGCGCCCGGCATGGCTTTGAACCCTTTTTCCATTTTAAATCTTCCGGGTTTATCATACCCCCACCAGCCGGCAAACCGCGGCAGGTTTTTGTCATGATGTTTTTCATGAATGAAAGCGCCGCCCACAGCACCGGGACCCGAGTTCAGGTATTTATAAGTACACCAGCAGGCAAAATCAATATCCCAGTCATGCAAATGCAACTCTACGTTTCCGGCGGCATGCGCCAGGTCGAAGCCGGCCAATGCGCTGGCAGCATGGGCGGTTGCAGTTATTTTTTCCATGTTAAAAAACTGCCCGGTGTAATAATTGATGCCTCCGAAAAACACCAGGGCTGTTTGCTGCCCGTGCTGTTCAATTACGGAAAGGATATCTTCTGTACGCAAAAATTTTTCCCCCTGCCTCGACGCCACTTCCACAATGGCTGTTGCCGGATCGAAACCGTAATGCCTGACATGTGTTTCAAATGCATACTGGTCGCTGGGAAATGCTTTGGCTTCGCAAATAATTTTAAACCGGTTGGCCACAGGCCGGTAAAAGCTAACCAGCATTAAATGAAGATTAACGGTAAGCTGGTTCATCACCACTACTTCATGCGGCCATGCGCCTACAATCTTTGACAAAGGCTGCGCCAGTTTATCATGATAATCCATCCAGGGTTCCTGCGCATGGAAAAAAGATTCCACACCCAGCGCTGCCCAGTCATCCAGTATTTGCTGCAGGTATTGTTTTGTTGTTTTGGGCTGCAGACCGAGTGAGTTGCCTAAAAAATAAACCAGCTGTTTACCGCCCGATTCAGGAATAAGGAATTGCTGCCTGCAATGTTTAATCGGGTCGGCGGCATCAAGCTGCCGGGCAAAAGATAAATTGTTTTCAAACTGCATCATCCGGAATTCATTGTTGTATTATCTCCGGGCCGTTCATGGCCTTCATCAATGCCTGTATTCCTTGCGGCAAGAGAATGGTTCATGAAGTCAAACCTAAGGAAATTGCTGTAATTTTCTTGCTGCTATCACAGTTTGAAAAATAGGATTAAAATGTTAAATCTGCTCATATTGCCTTGCCGGTAAAAGATGTAAAACGTTCAATGCTGTTTTATAAAAAAGTATTTGGCATTGGAATAATGTACAGCTACCCGGATTTTTTCCAGGTGCAGAAGCCCGGCAGCAAAGACATCATTGGTTTTTAAAAAAGGAAAACGGCAAATAAGAATAAAAGCGGCTTCCCTGGAATCATTTAAATAAATCAGGGTAATCGGTTATAATCCCATCCACACCCATCTTCTTCAGTTTTTTTACCTGCTTTTTATCGTTTACTGTCCAGGGAATAATTTTCATGCCTTTGTCGTGGCACTGCTTTACCAGCACTTCATCCACGAGTGTGTAGTTGGGACTGTAAATGACCGGGAGATAGCCCAGCTCTGCCAGCTGCCCTTCAAAATCTTTATCGTTTGAATCTTCAATCAGCAGGGAAATGGTAAGGGCGGGATATTTTTCATGCAGGTACTTCAGCGGGCGGTAATCAAATGACTGGACAATCACCCGGTCTTCAATTTTCTTTTCTTTAATTACCGCCATCACAAGTTCGGCAAACTCAGCCGGGGCAGGATGATATTTGATATCACCGGCAGGCAGGCTTTTGATTTCAATATTGAAAACAGGAATCTGCTTTTTTTTCCTGCTGCAATAATTCTTTACACTGTCTATCAAATCGTCCAACAGCGGTTTTACCGCTTTAAACTTTTGTTGCCTGGGAAACCGTGGGTGAGGCTTCATGCCCACATCGTACGTTTTAATTTCCCCATAATTCATTTCATAGATATTGTATTTCATTTCTTCTTTGGCCTCAATAAAACTGCCATCGGGTTTGGTTGTGATTTCATGACTGAACCAGGGCTCATGCGACACCACTACCTTTTTATCCTTTGAAATCACCACATCCATTTCAATCGTGTTCACGCCAAGATCAATTGCCTTGTACATGGCGGGGATGGTATTCTCCGGCATCAGGCCGCGGCAGCCGCGATGACCCTGAACCCCCAGGCCCCCTAAAGGGGGTTTTTGAGATTTCATCCGGAATGAAACAGTCATAAAAGATAAAAGGATGATTAAAAAAGGAAGGTATTTCATTTGCCAAATAATTGTTGCTGTCTTTTTTTCATTTCCTCAGCAATAAATTTTCCATCATCGCCCTGCTCATCCAGTTTATGGATGATGTTGTGAAAGCTTTCTTCATCCTGGTTCTGGCTCAGCTTGAAGACATTGTCAATCGTCATCACTTCCACTTCAAAAGCAATGATGGCTTTCATCAGCTTTTCACGGTAACCAGGCGGTAAATTATCAAAAACAGTTGGTGAAGCGGCATTATTATTTTCAAAATGCAGGGTCAGTCTTCGCAAAAGATTTGACAGCGCCTCTTCATCCTGGAAACGGAGAATACCTCTTGCATGCACACTCATGTAGTTCCAGGTGCTTGCCTGTTGCGGGTTATCGTACCAGGCAGCGCTTACATAAGTGTGCGGACCGGTAAACACAGCCAGTACATGGGGGTTCTGTAAAAATGCTTTGTGATGATCAGTATTCTTCATGATATGTCCGGTAAGAAACAGCTTTCCATCTTTTTTTTCATCAATAAACACCGGCACCTGTGTGGCTACGGGTTTGTTTTCTGCATTGGCACCGCAGAGAAATACAAAGGGATGCTCCCGCATAAACTGAAGCACCATATCATTGTCGTATTCTTTAAAGTAGGGAAGATTGTACATGATTTGTTGGATGTTCGAAGTTGGAGGTTGGAAGTTATTTCGTGTTTTGTGGTTTGCGCTTGTATTTTGAAGAACCAAGATAGTCAATAAATGATTTTATCTTCTTGCCTGGTTTTACAGAAAAATCCAGTCTCAAATTCAGGATTTCTTCCGTAATATGTTTTCTGTCGAATGCCCGGTATAATTGCGATCTCACTTCGCCATTCGAACCTTTTGATATAACAAGAAATTGTTTAAACTCTTTATTGCTAAATCTTTCAAAACCTACAGCAATGTTATCCATTACAGAGCCTGCAGAATTATTGATTTGAATTTTCAACTCAAAATCTTTTCCAAAGCTGCCTTCCTGGGTCATTTTATAAATTACATTAGCCTGCTCTCTTGCCATCTGCCATATTTCTAAATCTTCAAACCTTTGGATAGTAGCCATATCAGGAATTTTTGATTTTGTGATGATAACCTCCAACCTCCTACATTTCCAATTTCCAACATCACGCAGTCACTTCCGAAATTTTTGTCGCTATAACATTTGCATTCCGCATGGCCACACTGCGCACCACATGCGCTGCAAAATTTTCAAAAGCCTTTTTACTTACTTCATCATCACTCACCATCACCGGCACGCCCAGGTCACCGCCTTCACGTATGCTTTGCACCAATGGGATTTCACCCAAAAAGGGAATCTCGTATTCTTCGGCCAGCCGTTTACCGCCTTCTTTTCCGAAAATGTAATATTTATTCTGCGGCAATTCAGCAGGTATGAAATAACTCATGTTCTCCACCAGGCCGATGATGGGCACATTTACCTGCGCCTGGCCAAACATGGCGATGGCTTTTTTAGCATCAGCCAGTGCCACATCCTGCGGTGTGCTTACAATCACCACACCCGTCACCGGCACGGTTTGCACCAGCGTAAGATGAATATCGCCGGTGCCGGGTGGCATGTCAACAACAAGGTAATCCAGTTCGCCCCAATACACATCGGTTACAAACTGCCGGATGGCGCTGCTTGCCATGGGGCCCCGCCACACTACGGCATTCTTTTCATCCACCAGCAGGCCGATGCTCATCAGTTTCAATCCGTATTTCTCCAGCGGTACTATCATGCCTTTACCTTCACCTGCATCCATCATCATCGGCCGCTGGCCGCGAACGCCAAACATGATGGGCACACTGGGCCCGTAAATATCGGCATCCATCAATCCCACTTTGGCGCTACCCTGCGCCAGCGAAAGTGCAAGATTGGCTGCTACGGTACTTTTTCCCACGCCGCCTTTGCCGCTTACTACAGCAATAATGTTTTTTACTTTCGGCAGCACTGTGCCCGGGTCGGTTCTTTTTGTTGTGGTATTCGAAGTAAAATTCACTTTTACATTTGCCTGTTTATTCACCAGCAGTTTGATTGCATTCATGCAGGCGGCGCCGATCATATCTTTCAGCGGGCAGGCCGGAGTAGTAAGCACCACGGTAAATGAAACATCATTGCCGCTGACGACAATATCTTTCACCATGTTCAGCGTCACAATGTCTTTACCAAGGTCGGGTTCCTGCACATTGCCCAGCGCTTCCAGAATTTTTTCTTTAGTCATCATCAAGTATTTGTTAAAAGTAACTGTAAACTGCAAAGTTAGCCGAATGCCATTCCAGTTTGGTTTACGAAATCAGCAACTTGTCCCTATTTTTGGCGCAGTGAAGAAAATTGTACAATACCTCGCTTTATTTTTTCTTGTGCCTGCTGCATCCCATGCACAGTTTGAGAATGTGCGTGATTCCGTAGTGCAGCTTTATGGCATTGTGATGACAGCCGACAGCCTCGTGGGCATTCCTGCCGTGAGTGTAGTGGTGCGTGGCCAGAACCGCGGCACCATTACCAACAACGATGGTGTGTTTTCTATCGTAGTGCTAAAAGGCGATGTGGTGGAATTCACCCATGTGAGCTACAAACCTAAAGTGGTCGCTATTCCGAAAAATCTTGAAGGCAACCAGTACAGCGTGGTGCAGCTGATGGTGATTGACACGGTGTATCTTCCCGCCACCATCATCCGGCCGCGGCCTAACCCCGCACAGTTTGCCCGTGATTTTGCAAACACAAAAGTACCCGACGATGATATTGAGATTGCCCGCAAAAACACTTCCGTTGCCAAACGAAGGGCCCTGATGAAGAGCACACCGGTTGATGGCGGCGAAGCATCCGGCATCCAGTTAAAAAATATTGCCACCAAAGCATATTATGCCGGGCAAAACCCGCCGCAGAATATTTTCAATCCCGCCGCATGGGTTGAGTTTATCGAGGCATGGAAGCGGGGGGATTTTAAGAGGAAAAATGCCCCCTGACCCCCTGGAGGGGGAACTTAGCCCCCTGTCCCCCTAAAGGGGGAACTTAGGTTGAAGAATCTTTACTTGTTGGCATCTGTACAAAAGTTGAAATGTCTGCCCGGATGACAGGTCGGACGTCGTAATCTTGATCATCCTTTTCGCTGTTCAGCAAATAAAATCTGAACTACTTACATTTGCTTTGATAAAAATTATTTATTCTTCCTCCTGAAATGAGTTTCAAATACTCCCCTTTAGGGGCGAAGGAAAACTTCAATCACATGAATATCACCGGGGGTATTTCCGTCGTCGGCGCAGGCACCATGGGCAACGGCATTGCGCATGTATTTGCTCTAAATGGTTTTAAAGTAACTCTCATTGATATTTCGCTGCAGCAACTGAACAAGGCGCTGGAAACAATTGCCAAAAATCTCGACCGCCAGCTTAGTAAAGGATTAATAACCGAGGAGCAGAAAAAAGCGGCGCTTGCCAATATCACCATTGAGGCCGACCTGGATGAAGGCGTACGCCATGCTGACCTTGTAGTGGAAGCCGCCACAGAAAACATCGAACTGAAACTGAAAATTTTTAAAGAGATAGATGAAGCGGCACCCAGGCATGCCATACTTGCCAGCAACACTTCTTCCATTTCCATCACCAAAATTGCCCGTGCCACGCACCGCGATGAAAAAGTAATCGGCATGCACTTTATGAATCCCGTGCCGGTGATGAAGCTGGTGGAAATTATCAACGGGTACTCAACAAGCAAAGAAGTAACCGAAGCAATTGTTGAACTGAGCAAGCAAATAGGCAAAGTGCCTTGCGTGGTGAACGATTATCCCGGTTTTGTGGCCAACCGCATCCTGATGCCGATGATAAACGAAGCGATATACAGCCTGTACGAAGGTGTGGCCGGCGTGGAAGAAATTGACACGGTGATGAAGCTTGGCATGGCGCATCCCATGGGCCCGCTGCAGCTGGCCGATTTTATCGGGCTGGATGTTTGTCTTTCCATTCTGAATGTACTGCACGAAGGCTTCGGCAATCCCAAGTATGCGCCCTGTCCTTTGCTGGTAAACATGGTTACCGCCGGCAAGCTCGGTTGCAAAAGCGGCGAAGGATTTTATATTTATACGGCAGGGAGCAAGGAGCTGGTGCCTGCCCGGATTCGC
>CAZDUO010000074.1:0-1243 GCA_964508655.1 uncultured Chitinophaga sp.
ATCTCTGACGGAGTCTGATACTCGTCAGAGTCATCAGACCCGACCAAAGCGTCGGTGACTCTTGTACTTTCTGTTTTCAATTGATTTTAGTTGAACCCCTTCGGGGTTCTGAAAATTTCTTCTTTTGATTTACCCCGGGTTTACACACGGGGCTATTTACATTGAACCCCTTCGGGGTTGCTATTTCATTTCTTACGACTTTCTATAAATAAAGAACAATTCGATCCAGATTCCCCCTTTAGGGGACAGGGGGTTTTTAATCCACGCTGAAATAATTCGCCGCCTGGTACACACCTGTTTTTTCTTTCATTATCTGCATCAGCACATCATTGGCCAGGCTGCTGGCGCCAAAGCGAAACCAGTGATTGTTCATCCAGTCTTCACCCAGCACTTCTTTTACCATTACCAAATAATGCAGGGCCAGTTTTGCTTTTGAAATACCGCCGGCAGGTTTCATGCCCACCATTCTGCCGGTTTTATAATAATAATCCCGGATGGCTTCCAGCATTACCAGCGTTACCGGCATGGTGGCTGCCGGCTGAATTTTTCCTGTTGAAGTTTTTATAAAATCAGCCCCTGCAAACATTGCAATATCGCTAGCCCGCCGCACTTTGTCCATCGTTCCCAGTTCGCCGGTTTCCAGTATCACCTTCAGTCTTGCTTCACCGCAGGCTTCTTTTATCGCCGCTATTTCATCAAACACAAAATTATATTCACCGGCATGAAATTTTCCGCGGCTGATGACCATATCCACTTCATCGGCGCCTTCACTTACGGCAAATTTTGTATCCCTGATTTTTACATCCCTTGCTGCCTGCCCGCTGGGAAAAGCGGTGGCCACCGATGCTACTTTTATTCCTGAATTACCCAACGCTTTTTTGGCCACTTTCACCATCGAAGGATAAACACATATAGCAGCTACAGCAGGCAAACCCGGAAGCGCATCATGCAGGTGCATGGCTTTGTAGCAAAGTTGTTTCACTTTTCCTTCGGTATCCTTGCCTTCCAGTGTGGTCAGGTCAATCATATTCAGCACCAGCATCAACCCGTTCAGTTTGGCTTCCTTTTTTATACTGCGTTTGGTAAACCGGGAGGCTCGTTCTTCCACACCCACCTGGTCGATGCGTGGCGATAAACTGAAATCAGGGAGCGAAATCAATGATGTGAGCCTTGCCATAAAAAAATTGATGATGCTCAAAGGTAACCAAAGTTTACAGCCTTGCAAGGTGGAAAACGGGCATCA
>CAZDUO010000074.1:1343-18714 GCA_964508655.1 uncultured Chitinophaga sp.
TCAGCGGCTTTTGCCTCCTGTAAAGTAATCTGCCGGGTTTAAATCAATTTTTATAAATTCGGCGTCCTTTTCTGCAAGTTCTGTTCAGAAAAATCATCTAACACAAAAAACTAATCGCAATGAGAAAATCTCATCCCTTATTTCGTTTGGTTTTCGTTCTGGCATACTCATTCTGTAACATTGGCGTCAGCGCACAGGTTACTTTTCCTGAAAATGGTACCGCCGATCCCCGGCATGTGTCTTATGCCTTCACGAACGCCACTATCGTAAAAGATGCGGCCACTACACTTACCAATGCTACACTGGTAATTAAAGACGGTAAAATTATTTCAGCCGGCACGGGAATAAAAGTACCGGCAGGTGCTGTGGAGATTGACTGCAAGGGTAAATACATTTACCCGTCGTTTATTGATATTTACGCAGATTACGGCACCACCGTAGCCACAACACAGACCACCGGCGGAGGCGGCGGATTTTTTGGGCAGCAGCAATTTGTATCCAATACCAAGGGTGCTTACGGCTGGAATCAGGCCATCAAAAGTGAAGTGGATGCTTTTAAAGTTTTTGTTGTGGACGATGCCAAAGCAAAGCCGCTGCGTGAAGCAGGCTTTGGTACAGTACTCAGCCACGTGCGGGATGGCATTGCCCGCGGCTCCGGTACAATAGTGACGCTTGCCAACCAAAAAGAAAATCTTGTAGTGCTGAAAGAAAAAGCGTCGGCGCATTATTCTTTTAATAAAGGCACTTCCACACAAAGCTACCCCAGCTCGATGATGGGAAGCATTGCGCTGCTGCGCCAGTCACACCTCGATGCCCAATGGTATAAACAGCGTCCGGCAGAGGAAGGTGTGAACATCAGCCTGGAGGCATGGAACAATAACCAGGGCTTGCCCCAGGTTTTTGATGCCAACGATAAGTGGAACTGCCTTCGTGCCGACCGCATCGGCGATGAGTTTGGGGTGCAATACATTATTAAAGGTGGCGGCAACGAGTACCAGCGCATTAAAGAAATGAAAGCCACTAACGCCACATTCATTGTATCGCTCAATTTTCCCCAGGCACAGGATGTGGAAGATCCCAACGATGCCCGGTTTGTTTCGCTGGACGATATGAAACACTGGGAAATGGCGCCGGCCAATGCGGCGTATTTTGAAAAAGCCGGGATTCCCTTTTGCCTTACAAGTTCTGACCTGAGAAATATAAGAGACTTCTGGAGCAACCTGCGCAAGGCAATGGAGTACGGGCTGAGTGAAAACAAGGCCTTCGAAGCATTGACTAAAACTCCCGCTACAGTACTTGGTATTTACGATAAAGTAGGCAGCCTTGATGAAGGCAAACAGGCCAACTTCCTTATCACCAATGGCCCACTCTTTAATGAAAAAACTGTAATTGTTCAAAACTGGATTCAGGGAGAAAAATATGCAGTGAAGGAAGAAGCATGGAAAGATATTGCCGGCATTTACAAATTGACGGTAAATACACCCGCCGGCGCTGAAAATTATACACTCGACGTAAAAAGCAGTAGTTCGCTTAGCATGGTAGGAAAAGATACCATGGATACAAGATTCAGCTTCGATGGCAAGCAGGTAAAACTGAGTTTTGCACCCAAAGCCCGTCGCCAGCGTCCGCAATTCGGACAAGGACAGGGTGGCGGTGGTTTCAGTGGTGGACAAACACAGCAATTACCTTCCACTGCAACACGCCTCTCAGGTTTTATGACAGGAACAGAGTGGAACGGCACCGGTACCGATTCGCTGGGCAATTCACTTACATGGACTGCCATGTATGAAAAACCTACCGAAGTAAAACCCGACAGCGTTCGGAAAAAAGAAGCACCGGTGATTGGTAAAGTGGTTTATCCTTTCGAACCCTATGGCTGGGAAGAAGACCAGCAACCTAAACAGGAAACCATCCTGATAAAAAATGCTACTATCTGGACAAATGAAAAAGAAGGAGTACTTCAGAATACAGATATACTGCTGAAGAACGGCAAGATTGCCGCCATTGGCAAAAATCTGTCTGATGCTTCAGCAAAAGTGATTGATGGCACCGGCAAGCATGTATCACCCGGTATTATTGATGAACATTCACACATTGCCGCAGCCTCCATCAACGAAGGTGCCCAGGTAGTAACTTCAGAAGTCCGGATTACTGATAATTTAAATCCTGACGATATCAATATTTACCGCCAGCTCAGCGGCGGCGTCACTTCTTCACACATTCTGCATGGCTCGGCCAATGTTATCGGCGGACAGACACAACTGATAAAACTGCGCTGGGGCGCCAACGACGATGAACTGAAATTCAAAAACTGGGATGGCTTCATCAAGTTTGCTTTGGGCGAAAATGTAAAACGTTCGGCCGCCACCCAGGGAAATTCAAGATATCCTGATACCCGGATGGGCGTGGAGCAGATACTCATTGATGCATTTACCCGTGCAAAAGATTACAAGAAAGCATGGGATGAATACAATGCCGAAAAAGAAAAACTGGTAAAGGCTAAAAAACCCTTAACAGGCCTTGTAATGCCCCGACGTGATTTGGAGCTGGATGCTTTGGTTGAAATACTTGAAAACAAGCGTTTCATCACCTGCCACTCCTATGTGCAGAGCGAAATCACCGGGCTGATAGATGTGGCCGATAAAGCCGGATTTAAAGTAAATACTTTCACACACATACTGGAAGGCTATAAAGTGGCCGATAAAATGCTGAAGCATGGCGCTAATGCCTCCACCTTCTCCGACTGGTGGGCTTATAAAATGGAAGTGGAAGATGCCATTCCCTATAATGCAGCCATTATGCATAAAGTGGGGTTGAACGTGGCAATAAATTCCGATGATGCGGAAATGGCACGACGCCTGAACCAGGAAGCAGCGAAAACAATTAAATATGGCGACCTGACGGAGGAAGAAGCGCTGAAAATGGTGACGCTGAACCCTGCAAAGATGCTGCGTGTGGCTGACCGTGTGGGAAGCCTGAAGGTAGGTAAAGATGCCGATGTGGTGCTGTGGAGCGACAACCCGCTGAGCATTTATGCAAAATCACTTTACACTATCGTGGATGGTACTATTTATTTCGACAGGAAAAAAGATGAAGACTTGCAGAAATGGGTGGATGCTGAACGAGCCCGCTTGGTAAGAAAAATGAACAGTGAAAAAAGGAGCGGGGCGCCAACCACGCCGGCCATACCGAGCTACCAGGTGATTCATACCTGCAGCGAGCATGGCCATAGCCACGGGCTGCTTACCATTGATGTTGACGACCTCAATAACCAATAAATTTATCAGCAATGAAAAAAATATTTATTTCAATCGTATCAGTTGGTTTCATGTTTTCAGCGGCAGCGCAGGAAACGGTATTACCAACCCCGCCGCAAAAGGGTTTGCTGTTTATTAAAAACGCCACCATTCACGTAGGCAATGGCACCGTGATTAATAACGGCACCATCCAGATTAAAGACGGTAAAATTGAAAAAGTTGGCAATGATATTACGGTGCCGGGTGATGCAAAAGTGATTGATGCCAATGGAAAACACGTTTACCCGGGCATTATGCTGCCGGTGAGCAATCTTGGCCTGGTAGAAATTTCAGCCATTCGTGCCAGTACCGATGTGAGGGAACTGGGCGATATGAATCCCAATGTAAGATCCATAGTGGCTTACAATACCGATTCAAAAGTGATAAACACACTGCGTTCCAGCGGTGTACTGCTGGCCAATGTGGTACCACAGGGAAGTTTTCTTGCCGGCACATCCTCCGTGGTGCAGCTGGATGCATGGAACTACCAGGATGCAGCCTATAAAGCCGATGCAGGCATGCATTTATATATGCCATCACTGATGGCACGTCCCGGTTTTGGCGGATTCGGCGGCGGCCGTTTCGGCCCGCAACAATCATCAGGCACCGATCCGGTAAAAGAAGGCCTGAACAAGATTGAAGAGCTGAAAGCTTTCTTCAAAGAAGCTAAAGCCTATTTTGCCGAAGGTGCACATAAAGAAACCAACCTGAAGTTTGATGCCACAAAGGGATTATTTGATAAAAGCATGAAACTGTACGTGCATGGAAATACGGTAAGGCAAATGTTGCTGGCGCTTGATTTTGTAAAAGAATTCAATTTTGATGTGGTAATTGTGGGTGGCAGCGACAGCTGGCAGATAGCAGAACTGCTGAAACAGCATAACGTATCAGTAATATTGCAACAACCGCACAGCCTGCCCACTACGCCCGATGATGATGTGGACCAGCCGTATAAAACAGCCGCCATGCTGCAAAAGGCCGGTGTGCTTTTTTCCATATCAGATGATGATGCGCAAACAAGGGGTAAGAATATCCTGTTCAACGCAGGTACTGCTGCCACGTATGGTTTGTCGAAAGAAGAAGCCCTGCAGGCCATTACGCTGAATGCAGCAAAAATCATGGGTGTGGCTGATAAAACCGGAACTATCGAAGCGGGTAAAGATGCCAACATTGTAATCAGCGAAGGCGATATTCTTGATATGCGTACCAGCAAAGTGACTGAAGCCTTTATCCAGGGCCGGCAGATTGACCTGACTGATAAGCACAAACTGCTGAACGACCGGTTTAACAGGAAGTATAACCTGAAACCTTCGAAACCATTTTAATAAAAACTTCGCTATTGATGTAACCGGGTAGCGGCCTGCCCGGTTATTTATTTAGTGGTGCAGCTAATGATTATCATGGTTAAAATGACCATCGAGGGGTTTACCACAATGTGGGCAGTTGTGGCCTTTACTTTTCCTGATAAACTTGATTTCTTCAAGAAAACCGGCGGTAATGATGCCGGCAGGTAAAGCAAAAAAAGCAACCCCGGTAAGCATGATGACGCCGGTAAAAATTTTTCCCACAATAGTCAAAGGCACCATATCGCCATAGCCGGTGGTGGTAAGGGTGACTACAGCCCACCAGAGGGTGGCGGGTATGCTGGTAAATTTATCCTTGTTTTCAGGGTGCAGGTGCTCGGCAAAATACAAAATACAGGAGGCGATAATGATGAGAAATATAGTAAGTACAAAGCTCAGGATGAGTTCATTTGCCCTTGATTTGAAAACATTAAAAATCATCTGTGCCGACCGGGTGTATGCAGTTAATCTGAACAGCCTGAAAAAACGCAGAAGCCGCAGGATACGCAGGGTTCTGAGGTCAAGCCCTGAAAAAAGGTGTATGTAAAAAGGAAGAAATGCAAGCAGGTCAATAATGGCTCCCCAGGTAAACATATAACGGAGGCGACCTGTAATCCTGTGCCTGTATTTGGGATCATGGGTGCAGCTCCAGACCCGCAAAACATATTCGATAGTAAAAATGTAAACGGAAATACGGTCAAACCAGTTAAAGAATACTTCATATTTATTATGTAAATCTTCAATCGTTTCCAGCATCACGGCAATCACATTCAGCGAAATAAGTGTGATGATAAAAATATTGATAATCTTATCAGCTTTCGATTCACCCAGTTCAGGATGCAGCAGGATATGAATTTTGTGCCTGGTGGAATGGTACTTGGAGTGCATAAGCAGGTTTTGATGCAGCTAAAGATAAAAAAAGAAACGGCAACCGGTCGGGATGAACCGCGTCAGTGTTTCAGCCTTCTTTTTTTAATCATGCCGCCCTTGATGTCTTTGATGGAGGTCATGATGACAAAAGCGTTGGGGTCAATTTTCTGGATTTCATTGTTCAGCTTGCTCACTTCCAGGCGGGTGATGACGGTATAGATGATATTTTTTTCATCCGATTGTCCCTGCTTGCCAAAACCGCCTTTGCCCTTATAGAGTGTGACGCCGCGGCCCAGTTTGTTTACAATCATGTCTTTTATTTCTTCGTTGTGCGATGATATGATGGTAATGCCGGTGTATTCTTCGATACCTTCTATTACAAAGTCAACCGTTTTGGATGCGGCCAGGTAAGTAATCATGGCATAAAGGGCAATATCAATATTCAGGTAATAGGCTGCCACCAGGAAAATGATAATATTGATACTGGTTATAACATCGCCGACCGTCATGCTCAGTTTACGGCTCAGAAAAAGTGCCAGCACTTCTGTGCCATCAATCACTGAACCTCCGCGGATGGTGAACCCAATACCGGCGCCAAGAAAAAAGCCGCCAAAGATGGCAACCAGCAATTTATCATCGGTGACTTGCGGAAAATCAATAAAACCTGTAACCAGTGCCAGACCCGCAATGGAACAGGCGGCTTTTATTGCAAATGGTTTGCTGATAATTCGTAAACCCAGTAGCAGAAATGGAATGTTGATGACCAGCAGCAATAAGGGAAATTTTGCCACAGTAAGCTGGCTGATTAGCAGGGCAATGCCCGTGGCACCGCCGTCAATGAACTGGTTGGGGATTAAAAAACCCTTAAGCCCGAAAGCCGCTGAAAAAATACCGAGGGTAACCAGGAGCAGATCACGGACAACATTTACAACAGTAATTTTCAATTCACGGTAAGCTTTGGCAAAAGCATAAGCAGAATAGTCCGGGCTCTGAGCCGGGAGATTTTTCTTATGACGAAGAACAGTTTCGATAATTATTTTCTGCCAGAGCGGATTCATGCTTCATAAACATTGTGCGTTGTGCTGTTCAAATTTAAGTATTATACAGCAGTAAAAGGGAGTTCTGCTTTAAATTTCGAAATACAGGTGATAATGCCTGCTGCACCCGGGGTTAAAAGCTGCATTACAGCGGGGGCATTGGTTGTTGCTGCATACATATTCGCGGATGGTCATTTCATGACCGCAAACACCGCACAGTATGGCTTTTTCATCCCATTCTTCTTTTGTCCATACTGCAGCGGCATGGCCGGCTTCTTCTTCATGGCATTGAAAGCAGGGATAATACTCTCCGCAGCATTTGAATTTAATGGCAATCACATCGGCCGGGGAGTGATAATGCACACAGCGTGTTTGTTGATCTGCCAGCTTGCCCTTTACGGCTGGTCGTTTTATTTTGGTCATATCAGGACAAAAATAAAATGAATGCCAATGAAATTATAACCTGGATTTACAGCCGGGGTTGCCGGCATTTAGCAGCCTTTTATCACGGGGCCTGGTTATTTATCAATTATCAGATTTTTTTTGCCCCGTTTGCCTTAACTTGAACCATGCGATATTTCCTGATTTGCTTTTTATTGGTGGCATTGCGTGCAGCGGCCCAGCAACCTGCTGAGGAAATACTGAATGAACTTGCCGGCAAACTGATGCAGCAATACAGCAGCGAAGCGAAAGATCTTCTTTCACTCAGTACGGATAAAAAAATTTACCGGGCCGGCACCCAACTATGGTTCCGCACTTTTATTTATTCTTCCAATGGTTTTCCCGTGGCGGCTGAGGATAAGGTGATTTATGTTGAGCTTGCCGATGTAAAGGATAAAGTGATTGACCGGGTACTTTTGAATAAAGCAGAAATGCAGTTTCATGGTTCGTTGACGATACCCGCCGATGCAACCGAAGGGTATTACCAGCTGCGTGCATATACAAAATCTATTTTAGAAAATCATCCGGCAGATATTTATACTTGCCCCCTGTATATTACAAATGTTGCAGGCAAGGATGTAATGAAAAACCTGCAGCCTACAATTGCTACGGCTGAACCGGTGATAAAATTTTATCCCGAAGGCGGAAATCTGGTTAATGGAGTGGATTGTTCAGTAGCATTTACTGCGGCAGACAAATACGGCAACCCGGTTCAGATTAGCGGTTCGGTGAAGGATAATAAAGGCACTGAAGTGGCCAGCTTTACCGGCAGTGGTATCGGCAAATTTGTTTTTCAGCCTTATTCAAGAGACAGGACTTATAAAATATTTGTCAAGGCAAATAACGCAGCTGATCTTGTTTACGATCTGCCGGCCATCAGGTTGGACGCTTTCCTGCTTGCATTGCAGCAGCGTACGGCAGATGAGCTGCTGTTTCGTGTGGTGCTGGGCGATTCGGTTTACAATAAAAAAGCAGCATCTTATTTACTGGCTGTGGCTGCCGGAAAAATCTGTTTTGCGGCAGCCGGTAGTGGCATATATATGGTAAATGTGCCGGTATCGGAATTGCCGCACGGGCTGGTGGATTTTTACCTGTTTGACCGGGAGAAAAAAATTGTAAGCCGGCGAACAGTTTTTAATGAAGCAAACAGTACGTTTATAAATATTACTACCGACAGGCAGGATTACCTGCCCCGGCAGAAAGCAAAAGTGAATATCAGCCTTACCGATAATGAAGGAAAGCCGGTGAAGGCCGCCTTGTCCGTGTCAATTACAGATAAAGAACTTACAGGTGAAACCGTGCCATTACACCCGGCTGATGAATTCATCCTGCAGCAATTTTCTGGTGGTCTTCCTATTCATGATTTGTTCAGCAACGCTGAAAAAAGAGATTTACTGGCCATCACCATTGGAAGCGAAACCGGCTGGCAGAAAAATACACCATTCATAAAGATTGATAAAAACTTTTATTGGGATGGGCTGGAAATAAAAGGCCACATTACCGATAAACAGAATGCAGCTCTTGCAAACGAACTTGTCGCATTGATGCCTGAAGGAGACAACAACAGCTTGTTTGATTCAACAGATAAAAGCGGTGCATTTTCTTTCCGCAACCTGGAGTTTTATGGCCGCAAACTGTTTCATGTTATGCTGCCCTCTGTTTTCAGCAAGCAGCAGAAATACGAAATAAGTAAGGAGGAAATTTCTTACCCGGAGATTCATACAGGAGCATGGGTTAAAACGGATGACGATCTTGTAATGCAAGCTGCAGCGGTTTTCAAAAAAATGCAGGCCGACAGTTGTGCCAGCGATGAAGCCCGTGCCGGTTTGCAGCAGTTGGCCCTGCAGCAAGAGGGTGAAAAAAAGAAATCCAATGTTTCAAAAAAGGGATTAGACCCGCACCGCATCACAGGTGAACAACTCGATAAGCTAAGCCTCTCCAACACGGTGGATGCAGTAAAGATGCTGCCGGGTGTGGTAATGATGAGTAACCGGCTGACTTTACGGGGCGGGATGCAATCCATTGGCGGCAACCTGAGCGATGTGGAACCGATGCTGATAGTGGATGGCGTTAACACCCGTGCCGGGTCGGTGGTGGATTACCTGAATTCCATTCCGCCATCGAATATTGAATACATCGAAGTGTTGACAGGACCCGAAGCGGCCATATACGGAAGCCGTGGCGGCAACGGCGCCATCGTGGTAAAAACATCGAACAAGCTGAGAGATTCCAAACTGTATGAGGGTAAGGAAAAACAAACCATCTCTGCAACGGGCTTTTATAAAGAACAACCATTTTTTGAACCCGGCTATGATAACTACAGTGTGCGGGAAGCCGTGTTTACTGACAACAGGGCCACCATTTACTGGAACGGCCAGCTCATTACCGATGAGACGGGCAAAGGCGCCTTTTCGTTTTACACCGCCGACCTGAAACATGATTATACACTTACTGTGCAGGGCATAACGGATAAAGGAGAGGTGATTTTTAAATCAGTAACGATAAAGAGGAGATGAAGAAAGTGTAAAGCTTCTGGCATTTATTGCTGACTTTTCAAAGTTCCCTGCAATTCCATTCTCTTTTCCACTTCAGTCCAGATGTCGGTTGCAATCTGCTCCACCGTGCTATTGCCGTTGATGATGACGATGGTTTCCTGATCTTTCAGTTTTTCAAATGCTTCAAAATATTTTTCCCTCACTTTTTCCAGGCTGGTTTTTGTTTCAAAAAGCTCCATAGAACTCCGGCCGTTGTTGATGCGCTGGATGCTGATGCCGGGTGATACATCAATAAAAATGTTCAGGTGGGGTCGAAGCAAACCTGCGCTGAGGCTGTTGGCCTGTATCACCCAGTCGAGCGGCATGTATGTGCCCTGGTAAGCGTAAGAAGAAAAATAGTACCGGTCGGTAATGACGGTATAGCCTTCTTCCATTTTTTTCAGGAGGCCGTTGGTTTTGTTTAGCAGGTGATTCAGCCTGTCGGCAACAAAGAGACCCGCAATCACCCGGTGATCGGCTTCTGTTTTGTGTTTAAGAATATCTTTAATTAAAATGCCGATAAAACTGTCGGTGGGCTCAAACGTGCCATACACTTTATGGCCGGCTTTTTCCAGCTTTTCTCTCAGCAGTTCTACCTGTGTGCTTTTGCCGCTTCCGTCAATTCCTTCGATGGCGATGAATAGGTTATTCTCCATTGATGTGAAATCTCTTTTCTGATTCTGACAGGTTGAATAAAGTTTCAAAGATAGCGTAATAAACCAGTTTTGATGAAGGACAGATTGAACACCTGGGTAATGAAAAATCACTTAATGGTTTTAAAAGCTAAGCAGGATTACCAGACCCTGAAGTGTCACCGACGTTTCAGTCGGGTCTGATGACTCTGACTGAGTATCAGACTCCGTCAGAGATGCCGACATTTATCGTCGGCATGCGACGCAACAGCAGCTGAATAGAAATCCTGACGCTGACCACATAAAAAAATAAAGCACCTACTAAAGTAAATGCTCAAAAAAAAATAATCAATAATCAATAATCCACTCAGGCCTCTTTTCCGTGACAGTGTTTATATTTCTTACCAGAACCACAGGGGCAAGGATCATTCCTTCCAATCTTCGGTGCCACTTTTACCGGCTGCTGTTTTACGGCAGCGCCTGATGGATCATAGTAGTCTTTTTCGTTGGCACCATAGTCCTGCCCTGCAGCATCTATTTCTTCTTTGTTTGCACGCAGCTTGCTCAGGTCGGTTTTTTCGCGGCGGCCTTCACGCAGCGGCGCCTGCTGCTCCTGCACCGGCAGTGCTGCATGACAAAGGAAAGAAACTATGTCGCGGTTCACCTCGCTGTCCATGTTTTTGAACAGGTTGAAGGCTTCCATTTTGTAAATCACCAGCGGGTCTTTCTGTTCCAGGTAAGCCGTCTGCACACTTTGCTTCAGGTCATCCATGGCACGCAGGTGTTCTTTCCATGCTTCGTCAATCACGGCAAGGGTGATGCTGCGTTCCAGCGCATCGCAAAGTTCCTGCGCCTGTGTATCAAGCGCCTTCTGCATATTGGTAAGAACATTGATGGCCTTACGTCCGTCGCTGAAAGGTACCAGCACATTTTCTACATGATTGCCCTGCGTGAGCCGGATATTTTTAAACACGGGCAGCGCCTGTTTCTTCAGCTCTTCTTTTTTGCGTTCGTAATTTTCAGTGGCTTCGTTGTAGAGTCTTTCGGCCAGGGTATTTTCGTCGAGCTTCAGGAATTCTTCTTTTTCAATCCGGGTGTCGATGCCGAAGTTCACTATGCAGTCGAGCTTAAAGCCTTCGTAATCTTCCTGCTCACGATAGGTACTGATGAGGCCTTCGGCAACGATGGAAAATGCATTATCAATATCAAGAGCCAGTCGTTCGCCAAAGAGAGCATGCTGGCGTTTGCCATAAACCACATTCCGCTGCTTGTTCATCACATCGTCATATTCGAGCAATCGCTTGCGGATGCCGAAATTATTTTCTTCCACTTTCCGTTGGGCTCTTTCAATGCTGCTGGTGATCATGCTGTGCTGAATCACTTCGCCTTCTTTGTAACCGAGACGATCCATAATGCGTGCAATGCGTTCGCTGCCGAACATACGCATCAGGTCGTCTTCCAGGGCCACATAAAATTGTGAAGTGCCGGGGTCGCCCTGGCGGCCGGCCCGGCCACGCAACTGGCGGTCCACACGGCGGCTGTCGTGCCGCTCCGTACCGATGATGGCAAGACCACCTGCATCTTTTACCCCGGGTCCCAGTTTGATATCTGTACCGCGGCCTGCCATGTTGGTAGCGATGGTCACATTGCCGGGCAAGCCGGCTTCAGCTACAATCTGCGCTTCACGGGCATGTTGTTTTGCATTGAGCACATTGTGTGGAATCTTTTTTACCTGCAGCATTTTGCTCAGCAGTTCGCTTACCTCCACCGATGTGGTACCTACCAGCACCGGCCGGCCTGCATTACGCAGCGATTCGATTTCTTCAATAACCGATTTATATTTTTCTCTTTTGGTCTTATAAACAAGATCCTGGTGATCCTTGCGTATCATCGGCAGGTTGGTAGGAACGGTGACGACATCAAGTTTATAAATATCCCAGAACTCTTTCGCTTCCGTTTCAGCAGTACCCGTCATGCCGGCAAGCTTATGATACATGCGGAAATAATTCTGCAGGGTGATGGTGGCGTAGGTTTGCGTGGCGGCTTCAATCTTTACGTTTTCCTTGGCTTCAATGGCCTGGTGCAATCCATCGGAGTATCTTCTGCCTTCCAGGATACGGCCGGTTTGTTCATCCACAATTTTTACGGCGCCGTCGAGCACTACGTACTCCACATCTTTTTGGAATAGCGTGTATGCTTTCAGTAACTGCTGTACGGTATGAATGCGGTCGGCTTTGATGCGGAAGTCATTCAGCGCTTCTTCTTTCATGTGCATCTTCTGTTCGGAGCTTACCTCGGCCTTTTCAATTTCGGCAAGACGTACGCCAATATCGGGCAGCACAAAGAAATCGGGGTCTTCACCTGATTTAGTGATCATTGAAATCCCTTTATCGGTGAGATCAACTGAATTGTTTTTTTCATCTATATGGAAAAGCAGGTCTTCATCCACTTTAGGCATTTCCTTCTGCTGGTCGGCGAGGTAATAGTTCTCGGCCTTCTGCATTTTTACTTTGATGCCCTGCTCACTCAGGTATTTTATGGTGGGGCCATATTTTGGTAAACCCCGGTGCGCCCTGAATAAATAAAGTCCGCCGCTTTTGGGATCATCATCACCATCCGCCATCCGTTTCTTGGCTTCGTTCAGGCAGGTGCGGGCAATACGCTCCTGCGCTTCCACCAGTTGCTGTACACGGGGTTTCAAAATGTGGTATTGCTGGTCGTCACCGCGGGGTATGGGACCGGAAATGATCAGCGGTGTACGGGCATCATCAATCAGCACACTGTCGGTTTCGTCCACCATGGCAAAGTGATGCTTGCGCTGTACCATTTCTTCCGGTGAGTGAACCATATTGTCACGCAGGTAATCAAAACCGAATTCATTGTTGGTACCGTAGGTGATGTCGGCCTGGTAAGCTTTTCGTCTTTCTTCGCTGTTGGGCTGATGCTTGTCAATACAGTCAACCGTAATGCCGAGCCATTCAAAAAGGGGGCCGTTCCACTCCTGGTCGCGGCGGGCCAGGTAATCGTTTACTGTGACGATATGTACACCTTCGCCGGCCAGTGCATTCAGGTAAGCTGGTAAAGTAGATACAAGGGTTTTACCTTCACCGGTTGCCATTTCTGAAATTTTACCCTGGTGAAGCACTATACCGCCGATGAGCTGCACATCGTAGTGTACCATGTTCCATGAGATGTGGCCGCCTGCAGCAGACCATGTATTTTTAAATACCGATTTTTCACCTTCAATTATTACGTAATCACGTTTTACACTCAGGTCACGATCCATCTGCGAGGCCGTGGCCACCAGCTCACTGTTTTCTTTAAAACGCCGGGCTGTTTCTTTTACTACGGCAAATGCTTCGGGCAAAATTTCATTCAGGGCTTCTTCAATTTTCTTGTCTCTTTCTTTTTTCAGCTTGTCTACCTGCTGGTAGATGGCGTCTTTGCCCAGCAGATCGTTGAAGGGAAGCTCTTCGGCTTGTTTATTGGCTGCCGCTATTTCTGCATCAATTCCGGCAAGATGTTCTTTGATGCGTTGGCGGAATTCCTGTGTTTTATGCCGCAGATCATCATGGGTAAGCGACTGGCAGGCGGCGAAGTGCTGGTTAATTTTTTCAACAAGCGGTAGTATCCGTTTTACATCTTTTTCCGATTTGCTGCCGCCAAACAGTTTGGATAGAAAACTCATAATCTTCTTTATTAATTTTTCTCAAAAGGCCCCGGCATAGGGAGGATTTGATTGACTATCAAATAAAATGCTACAAAAAACTACTGGCCAAATTGACAGAAAATTTTCCTTTCGAGGGGAACAAAGATAAGGCTTCTGTGGCAGCAGAGGTTTGAATGCAGGCAGGAGCGGGGAGTCAGAAATCAACAGTCAGAAACTAAGCCATAATAATTTTTTAAGAATGCTGTTCTTCTCTCCTGAATCCTGACTACTTACTATTCATGTACTCTCAACTGCGTAATTACATTTTCTTTAACTTACCTTGCCTACTTTGAAAGAATTAATTTCAAACTCGCTTTATGAAATTAATCACACTTATTTTCTCTGCTGCCACTCTCTTATCATTCTTTGCATGCACCAGCAATGAAATCGGCAACAGCAAGGATGTAAATCCTGACGCCATATTTTTTGATTATGAAATCTGGGCTGAAGAGGGCAGGGAAGATGTGACGGTGAACCTGCAATACCGCATAGGCGGGCCCAACGGCACCACGCTGGTGCTGAACGAACCCAGCAAGGTGATGCTGGATGGCGAACTGCTGCAGGTGGACAGCGCCAAATATACCGGCGCCTACTACGAAGTGCAAAAGCCCGTTTCAGAATTTACCGGCAGGCATACTATTGTTTTCACCGATTTGAATAATAAAGAATACAGGGAGGAATTTGAATTTACCCCATTCAGCATTGAACCGGATGTGCCCGGGGTATGTACCCGCGGCGAACTGGTGTTTAACCTGAAAGGACTGGAGCCGGTGGATTACATCCAGGTGCTGCTTACGGATACATCGTTTACCAGCAACGATATAAATGAGGTGGATACGGTACGAAACGGGCGGCTGGTGATAAAAAAAGAAAGGCTTTCAACCCTGAGCAACGGTCCCATCAGTTTGCAGTTTATAAAAGAAGTGGAAAAGACGGTGAAGAACGGCACTAAAGAAGGCGGCAGGATTTTTTTCAGTTACGGGCTGAAAAGGGATTTTGAATTGAGGGAGGGGGTAGAGTTGTGAGTGGGTGGATATTCTAAGCGCAATGCTCAATATTCATTGGAAAGCTTCCTGCTCTTATAATAGCCTTAGTTTTTAAGAGAATAATTAAAAGAGAACTGATAGATGGGCAGAGAATAATCAATTTCCGGCTGTTTTACATATTTGTAATAAAGCACTTTGATATTTACAAGCTGATTTATTTCCACACCCCAGCCGATTGACCAGCCATGATAAAGCCCGTTGGTTTCAATGTTGGGCAAAAACTCTTTTAGCTGGTTTGGATTAGTATAACAACCAATGTAACGTAGGGCAAACCAAAAAACACCAACATTCTTTGCGTTATTGCGTTCCCAGGCGCCCGTTTGAAAATAAAGACCAGAAGCGCCAAGACTATTTAAAAAATTCACGGGTTTACCGGTTGCAGGATCTGTTACTGGCCCGCTCTTTTGTCCAGTTAAAATCCGCTCTCCAAAGTGATATAGAATCCCTGTACGTGTTATATTCTTTTTATTTAAAAAAATTATCCCATCAATTGATAGGTTTGCCAGGCCACTTAGAGGATTAATAAAATTTATAACCAAAGGTTCATTGCTTCGGTTTATGGCTGGCCCCTGCTGATTTTGAAAATTGTTGGAAGAAACGCCGCTATATATTGAAAGCGGGATGGCCAATTTTCCAGGTTCGCCGATAAGCAGGCGAATAAATCTTGCTGAGGCATTGACCTGGCCGTTGTTAACTATATCAATAAAACCGGAGGTGAGGATTTCGGGTTTGTATATCGATTTAACTTGATTTTGTTCTTTGAACACTGAATCATTTGTTTGTGAAAAAGCAATAAGGGGTAACAGCCAAAATATTGGCAATAGAAATTTCATAGCTCTTAAATCATATGATTAAATCCTATTTTGAATTATTATTTTCAACTTTTGTAAATTCGAATTTTGAAATTCCTTTCAAGAGAAGTATTCCGATAACTAAGAGTGGGGAAAAAAGTAAAGTGATTTTAAAAACTTCAAATATTATCTCTGAATATGAATAAATATAGTTATCATTCGAAGAAATATCATGAGTAAAAATAGTTTTAATTCCAAATATGAAGTTTATTAATCCATGGATGATACCTATTATATAAATATTCCTAGTTCGCAAGAGGAATGCTCCAAAAAAAACTCCAAAAAAGAAAGCTATGATAACTTGATTTATTATGTCAACAAAACTATACCTTCTAATGTTTATGATATGCATTAATGCAAAAATAATCGAAGTCAAAATGACAATACCCAGAACCGACTTCTGTTGAGCAAATTTTTTTAATAGATAGGATTGCAGTAATCCTCTAAATGAAATTTCTTCTGCCATTCCTTTAGCAATCAGTGCTGCTAATACAATAAGTATTGAATTGAAATCTATCTGAAGTTTATTTAATAAGCTTAGATTTGAATATCCAAGAATCATCGGATATATGAAGGGAATTGCCAAAAGAGTAGCATTTTTTATTCGCCATAATTTGATCCCTGCAAAATCATTAAGAGAAAATGATTTAATAAAAAAAATAGAAATGAGAATTATTAATAAGCTTTGAACTACCTTACTTAAGTTAATTGAAATGTCATAGGGCAAAAAAAAATCAAAAAATCTGTGAAATGGTATTTTTATGATAGTAAGGTTAAAAATAATCAAACAAATAATAAATACTAAAGTATTTTCAAAAAATAATTTTTTTATAGTTAATAATTTTTTTATCATAATTCTAATCTTTAAAAGGTTGTCAGCATTAAACTTCATTTTCATAAAAGAGCAATGCTGACAAAATATACTTACTTTACCATTCCCATGAAATTGTAATTGTACATTGTAAGTCTGTAAAACATACGGTTCCTGATCCAGGCTGCGGAGAGGGGAGACACAGATCACACCAACAACCATTTACAAAGCATACACAAACTACCCAAGTACATTTAATCACGATTTTTAGTTTTGATTGCCCATTCTGATCAACATAATTATATTGACTTAAATAGTCATTTAATTCATTAATATAACTAAATTGTTCATCTATGATACTATACTCATTAACAGACCACTTTAATACATTTGACCTGTAAGGAATCCTATCATTGTGCAAAAAGGTAATCAAAGAAGTATAAATGCCGTCATTAGCGATCCTATCAAAACCTATTCCATTGTCTGCAAAACCAATACCTTGGAAGCTAAGCGAATCTGGAAGAGGTTCTGTTTTATTAAAGTCAACCAAAAGTAGTTCCTTTACATATTGGCTTTGGTTAATACTTCTTACTAGACCGTCGACGATAGCTACGTTTTGTTTTAAATAGAGGTCCTTATTATTTTTTTCGTCCTGTCCATTGGTTTGCAAGGTTAAAATAATAGGGAAGTAAAGTAATAGGGACAAAATTTTCTTTTTCATGGCTATACTTTTTTAAAAGTGTGGTGCCTACTCTCTTTAATACCCGGTTTTCGGCATTACCCGGTTCACCTGGTCTGCTG
>CAZDUO010000075.1:0-18702 GCA_964508655.1 uncultured Chitinophaga sp.
CGCGTAAGATCGTCGGCAGCGTCAGATGTGTATAAGAGACAGGTCATATGAAGAGATTCTTTCGCTGAAAGGGGTGGGAACCTACACGGCCGCAGCCATTGCTTCGTTTGCTTTCAATCTTCCGCATGCAGTTGTTGATGGAAATGTATTGCGGGTGCTTGCCAGGGTATTTGGAATAAAAAAACCGGTTGATTCGGCTGCTGGGAAGAAATATATTTCAAAGCTGGCCCATGAACTGCTTGATAAAAAGCAAGCGGGGCTTTACAACCAGGCCATCATGGATTTTGGTGCTGTAGTTTGCAGGCCACTCAACCCGGCATGCAGCGATTGTGTGTTTAAAAATAATTGTTATGCATACCAGCGTAATGTCATCGGCGGGCTGCCGGTAAAGGGAAAAAGGCCGAAAATAAAAACACGCTGGTTTTATTATTTTATAATGGAATACCGGGGCCGCTTTTACATCAACAAAAGAACGGGAAACGACATCTGGAAAAATCTGTATGAATTTATCCTGGAAGAAAGCAATTCAGAACTACCAATAAAAGAGCTGGCAGCACGGGTGGAAAAGCAGGGATTGCCCGGAAAGCGTCAGTACAGGATTCTGTCGGTTTCTCGCCTTTACAACCAGCAGCTTTCGCATCAGCATATCCAGGGGCGGTTTATTCATATAAAGCTTGTAAAGCCTGTAAAGCTGCCAGGAATAAAGGCGGTTTATCCAAAACAACTAGCCCGCTATGCATTTCCGAAGTTTGTTCATTCTTATCTGGCGGAAAAGAGCGGGTATCTTTCATAAAAAATTTCATTTTTACCGATAAAAAAAATTAATTTTAAAGAGCATTGAACTCTACAGGTGAATTCATTAAATGAAAATTTAAAAATATGAGAGGCGTAAACAGGGTCATGCTCATTGGCAACCTGGGAAAGGATCCCGATGTTCAGGTACTTGAAGGAAACATTGCCGTGGCCAAATTCCCGCTGGCCACCACGGAAACTTTTAAAGACAGGGGGGGCAAGCTGGTATCGCAAACCGAATGGCATACCGTAGTGCTGTGGCGGGGTCTTGCCGAACTGGCACAAAAATATCTTCATAAAGGAAGCCTCGTATATATTGAGGGACGGTTGCGAACCCGCAACTGGGATGACAAGGAAGGGCATCGCAAGTTTGCCACAGAAGTGGTTGGCGATAACCTGATCATGCTTGATAAAAGAACAGATGGCGGCACCAGCATCCACACTGAAAGCAACCAGGGCGAAAGCCTGGGCACACAGGAAGTACCCCCACCTTCGGAAGGTGGACCGCCGCAAATGCCCTATTGAATGTTTTGCTTCTGAAAACTCTATTTTTGTACAAACATAATCACAGGCAGGTGCCACACCTGCCTGTCTGATTATGATTCATAACTAAATTTACCTGCTTTGGATTATCATTCGGTCATTTGGGGTAGCGCTGATAATCTGCTTTATATTTTACTGTCTGTTAAAAACCAGGGAACCACCTTCCTGCTCCTGTTGTTGATCATACTGATGCTGCTCTCATTTGTAATTTCCGGCGCCGAAGTGGCTTTGTTTTCATTAAACAACAAGGATATCAATATGCTGAAAACAAAGCAGCATCCGTCGGCAAGACGCATTGTGGATCTGCTGGAAGAATCAAAAGAAGTGTATACCTCGCTGCTCATTTCCGGCACGTTTATCAATATCTGCATCATTGTGCTGTCTAATTATCTTATCAATGAACTGATGCAGCTGGAGCAGTCGTTTGCCGGGCTTGGTTCATTTGCTTTCCTGGCCGAACTGCTGATAAAAGTTTTAATCATCGCCTTCCTGCTTATCTTTTTTTGCCGGGTGCTGCCCAAAGTGTGGGCAACGCAAAACAACCTGCGCTTTGCATACGGCAGCGCTTTTATTGTAGAAGGCATACACCTGCTGCTGGTGCGCATCAGCAGGCGCATGGTAATGCTTGCCGACAGCATCGGCCGCCGGCTGGGCGTGGCACGCAGCCGCAAAGCCAGCCTGCAGGAACTGGACGAGGCTATTGACATCACTACCGATGATGAAACTTCGGTTGAAGAAAAAAATATTCTGAAAGGCATTGTAAAATTCGGCAACATCAATGTGAAGCAAATCATGCGCAGCCGCCTCGATGTAAGCGGCATTGAATACAGCCTTTCGTTTCCTGAACTGCTCAGGCGTATTGAAGAACTTCATTATTCCCGCCTGCCGGTTTATAAAGTAAGTCTTGATGAAGTGGTTGGAGTCATTAATACAAAAGACCTGTTGAGCCACCTGCAACAGCCGGCCGATTTCGACTGGCACGTACTGATGCGCCAGCCGTATTTTGTGCCGGAAAACAAACTGATTGAAGACCTGCTGAAAGATTTCCAGGCAAAGCGGATTCACTTTGCCATAGTGGTGGATGAGTTTGGCGGCACCAGCGGCATAGTTACTATGGAAGATATACTGGAAGAAATCATCGGAGAAATAAAAGATGAATTTGACGAGGAGGATATCGGCATAAAGAAACTGGACGATAACAATTTTGTGTTTGAAGGAAAAATCATGATAAACGACGCCTGCAGGGCCATGAAGATTCCGCAGGATACGTTTGACAGGGTGCGTGGCGACAGCGAATCCATGGGCGGACTGGTGCTGGAACTGGCCGGTGAGTTTCCTGCCACCAACAGTACAATCACCTGCGGCGATTTTGAATTCACCGTGCTGGAAACTTTCAAAAACCGCATTCAGCAGTTAAAAGTTACTATCAAACCTAAACTGGAAGAATGAAAGAGTATAAAAGAATTGTTTTTTTAATACTTGTGCCCTGTTACCTGTTCGTTGTGCATCCCCTCTTTTTTTCGTGCAATACCAACTATACCGTCAACAAAAAAAGAGGTTATTTCAAAATTGATTTCCCCGAAAAAAAATACCGGATGTTTGATCAGCCGGGGTATCCTTATTCGTTCGAATACCCCCACTATGCTGTCGTGGTAAAGGACAGCTCTTTTTTTGAAGACAAGCCGGAAAACGACTGGTGGATTAATATTGATTTTCCGCAGTTCAGCGCAAGAGTATTTGTTAGTTATAAAGAGATTGGTAAAAATAAATTTGATTCATTGGTAAATGATGCCTTTACCATGAGCTACAAACAGCATACGTACAAAGCTGCTTCCATTGAGCCCAGGCCTTTCCGCACCCCCAACCATATTGACGGCATTTATTTTACCCTGACGGGAAATACCGCCACGGCCAACCAGTTTTTTGTTACTGATTCAGTCAGGCATTTTCTCCGGGGCGCCTTGTATTTCGATGCCACGCCTAATGAAGATTCACTTTCTGTGGTAAATGATTTTCTGAAAAAAGACCTCGAGCACCTCATCAACACACTGAAATGGGAATAACGTAAAGCGGATTCATTGACGAAAGTCTATTTTTGTAAAAAACAACTGACGTGATAATTATTGACAACAAGCTGATAAGTGATGATGTGGTGGAAAAGCGCTTCGTTTGCGACCTGGCACGATGCAAAGGCGGCTGCTGCGAAGACGGCGATGCCGGCGCCCCACTGGAAAATGATGAAACCGGGATAATTGAAGAAATTTACGAAAGAATAAAACCCTACCTTACTGAAAATGCCGTAAAGGAAATTGAGCTGAAAGGAAAATATGTTTACAGCAAAGAATTCGGTTGGGTGACCCCAACCCTCGGCAGTGATCATGAAATATGTGTGTACGGAGCCAGGCAAAAAGACGGCGTAATCAAATGCGCATTTGAAATGGCGTATCGTGACGGCGTAACATCCTGGAAAAAACCGCTCAGTTGTCACCTGTATCCCATCAAAATAAAAAAAGGAAAGCATGGCGATTATGAACGGGTGAATTATGAACCGCGGGAAAAACTCTGCAGCCCGGGCTGTGCGTTGGGAGAAAAGCTGAAAGTAAGAGTACATGAATTTTTAAAAGAGCCGCTGATAAGAAAATACGGCGAAGAATTTTATGCAGCGCTGGAGCAAATAGCAAAGCAACATTTTAAAGAAGAATCAAAACCGGTTAACTCACCTGCCTGATATGTCTGAACACTCCCAATCTTTTCTTGCCAAAAGCATCATAAAAGCTGCCGACCGTGAGCACCGGGATAAAATCAATTTCAATATCGGCAAGTACAATGCAGCTGTGCCACAAGGCAAGGAGCAGTTCAGCGATATCAGCCTGGCACGGGAAAAAGCAAAAAACCTGAAATGGAAAGCTATAGCCAGCCTCGACAAAATGCTGGAAGATTTTGAAGCAGCTATCACAAGACGCGGCGCCAAAGTGATTTGGGCCGAGGATGCAAAGCAGGCCCTGGATGAAATCGGGAAAATTTGCGCTGAGAAAAAATGCAAAACCCTGGTGAAAAGCAAAAGCATGGTGACGGAAGAAATTCACCTGAATGAATTTTTGCAGCAGCAGGGAATCGAAAGCATAGAAACCGACCTGGGGGAATACATTCAGCAGCTCGATAACGAGCCGCCTTATCACATTGTGACTCCTGCCATGCACAAAAGCAAGGAAGATGTGGCAAAACTTTTTGCAGAAAAACTCGGCACCGACCCCCAACTTACCCCTGAACAACTCACGCAGGTGGCGCGGCATGTGCTGCGAAAAAAATATGCTGAAGCCGAAGTGGGTATAACCGGCGCCAACTTCATTATTGCAGATATTGGCGGCATTGCCGTGACGGAAAACGAAGGTAACGCAAGATTGAGCTGCTCCATGCCGAAAACACATATCGTGGTTGCCGGGATTGAAAAAATAATTCCTTCCATCGCCGACCTTGCTTTGTTTTGGCCGCTGCTTGCTACCTATGGCACAGGCCAGCGGGTAACGGTTTACAACACTATTGTCACCGGCCCGCGGCAGGAAGATGAAACCGATGGCCCCGATGAAATGTATGTGATATTGCTCGATAACGGCCGCACCAATATTCTGGCCAATGAAAAAGCAAGAGAAAGCCTGTACTGCATACGCTGCGGCGCCTGCCTGAATGCCTGCCCTGTGTATAAAAACATTGGCGGGCATACGTATGAAACATCTTACAGCGGCCCCATCGGTTCGGTTATTACCCCGCACCTGAAAGAAATGGGCGAATGGAAACATCTCAGCTATGCCTCGTCACTCTGCGGCAACTGTACCGAAGTGTGTGCTGTAAAAATAAACCTGCATGAGCTGCTGCTTGAAAACCGGCACGAAGCCGTGCAGGAAGGTTTCAGCAATTTTACCGAACGCATTGGCTGGAAATTCTGGAAGCAGGCCATGCTCCGCCGCAATATGATGAACATGGGCAGCAGCAAAATGAAAAACCGGGTAGTGAACACTTTTTTGAAAAGCTGGAAAGCACACCGCAGCGAGATGAAGTTTCCTGAAAAATCTTTCAACCAGTTATGGAAAGAAAAATACGGGGATAGATAATTATCTTCACTCTGTGTTAGTTTATTCTGAAAAAATTACACCGCGCCTTCAATACATCGCCGGTTTTATTGGCAAAGAAATCACCGGCGAGCCGTTTCAGCTTACTTCCGACAGGTTTTATTTTCATGATTACAGCGGGCCGAAGATTAATTACAGCTGCGAACGGATATGTGATGATGAATTTTTCATTCATACTCATTCATTGTTGTTTGAAGACACAATCAGGCAGCATGAAATTTCCTCCTTTGAAACCAGCACCGGCATGCCGGACAGGCAGGGCTGCAAAGCTTTCTTTAAAACCGGCGGTGATTACCCTTTCGACATTTTCGCTGCATCCTTCTACCTGCTGAGCCGTTACGAAGAATATTTACCGCACAAAAAGGACATGTACGGCAGGTATGCACATGAGAATTCACTTGCTTTCAAAGAAGGCTTTCTTCATCTTCCGCTGGTGAATATCTGGCTGAATGATTTTAAAGAAGCATTGAAAAAGAAATTTCCTTCCTTCGCCATTCATGATTCACCGTTCACCTTTCAGCCAACATATGATATTGATGAAGCGTATGCATTTATTAACAAGGACCTGGTTAAAACAATTGGCAGCGCTGCTAAGTCGCTGTTGAGGGGTGAATGGTCCATGCTGAAAAACCGCTGGGAAGTGCTGCGGGGAAAAAGCCGCGACCCCTATGATGCCTATGACTGGATGGATAAATTTCATGCAAAGCTCCCTCTGCACCCCCTTTATTTTTTTCATGCAGCGGTGAAAAAAGGCAGGTACGATAAAAATATTTCTCCCCTGCATCCGGCAATGCAAACCCTGATTAAAAAGCATGCTGAAAAATATTCCATCGGCGTCCATCCGTCGTGGAAAAGCGGCGATGATGAAGAACTGCTACACAAAGAAATCAGGGTGCTTGAACAAATTACCGGCAAAAAAATTACTGCTTCCCGCCAGCATTACATTCGCTTCACGCTGCCACATACTTTCCGCCGGCTGGTTGACGCCGGCATCACCGATGATTATTCCATGGGTTATGGAGGCATTAATGGGTTCCGTGCATCAGTGGCTTCGCCGTTTTACTGGTACGATTTGAAAAAAGAAGAGCAAACCAACCTGCTGCTTCATCCATTCTGCTTTATGGAGGCCAACTCTTTTTTTGAACAGAAATACCTGCCGCAGCGGGCTTACGAAGAAATGATGCATTATTACACAGTCGTGAAAGCTGCGGGCAGTAAACTGATTACCATCTGGCATAATAATTTTCTCGGCTCGCATCCTTTCTTCAGCGGGTGGAAAGAGGTGTACAAAGAGTTTGTTGAGGCTGTTAGCAGAGATAAATAAGATGGCAAACTTTATCCATCAGGACTGCAACCCGCTTCGTGGCACATGATTCCCCGTTCCTATCTTTGCTCACTATGTACTACATCGTTTACGGCCTGCTGTATACTTTGTCTTTATTACCGTTGAGAGTTCTTTTTATTTTCTCTGATTTTGCTTACCTGCTGCTTTATTTTGTATTTGGCTACAGGAAAAAAATTGTGATGGAAAACCTGCGGCGTGCATTTCCCGGAAAAACAGAGGCGGAAAGAACCCATATTGCAAAAAAATTTTACCGCAACTTCACTGATAATTTTATTGAAGCCATTAAACTGGTTTCTGCATCGCCTTCCTTTATTGACAGTCACTTCACCGGGGATTATTCGCTTTGTCATAAAGTGTACGATGAGGGAAAACGATGCCAGCTTTTATTAGCACATAATTTCAACTGGGAGCTGGCCTGCCTGGCAGTAGTACGACAAATTAAACATCATCTTCTTGCAGTGTATATGCCTATCGGCAATAAAGTGCTCAACAGGATTTTTATGAAAGTGCGGACCAAAACCGGCGCTATTTTGCTGCCTGCCACTGATATGCGGAATGCCATCATCCCTTACCGCAACGAACAGTATATGCTGGTGCTGGTAGCCGACCAGAATCCCGGTAATCCTCAAAGTGCATACTGGCTGAATTTTTTTGGCAAGCCCACACCCTTTGTAAAAGGTCCCGAAAACGGGGCAAGAAAAGGAAATATACCTGTACTTTTTTGCAGGTTCATCAAAGTAAAAAGAGGGTATTACAAAATTTTTTTTGAAATGGGAGAAGAAAACCCTGCCGGGCTGCCTGAAGGGGAAATGACAAAAAAATATGTAGATTATCTCACCCGGTTTATGCAGGAGTACCCCGAAATGTGGCTCTGGAGTCATCGCCGCTGGAAATGGGATTGGAAACCGGAATATGGAAACATCATCGCTTAAAAAATCCCCCCTGCTGGAAAGCAGGGGGTTGTTTTTCATCACTACACACAAAACTACTCAGCTTTTATGTTTCTTCTTTTTCAGCTGCAGGTAATCGAGAAAATAAATCACCTTCAGCGAAATATTGTTGTTCTGATCGGATTCAAGCGTATTAGTGAAATTTTTGAAATAATTTTTCTCCACCACGTCGGCAAAATCAAATACGGCATTTTTCCAAACTACATTTAAAAAACTGCCCGGTGCAAACTCCCAGGTATATACCATATCAATATTGAAGAAGTTTACATTCTGGTTCACGTTGCGGCTGAAGGATGGATGGGGGTTCAGCTTACCGGTACGCTGCAGGGTAAAATATTCTTTGTTGTCAACACTGCTATGGTAATGCCGCATGCGGAAGTTCGTCCACATTTTGTTGGTAAAACTATATTTGACACTGAAAATGTTCTCTACTGAATTAACCTTGCGGCGGCTGAAAACCATTTCGGTGCCGTTATCGCTCCAGGTATAACCTACATTGTTGAACCTGGGCCCGAACAGGATACGGTGTGTTACGGAAAGCTTATTGCTAAACCGGTAATTCTGACGCAGGCTGAACTCGAGGCTGAGCCCGTTGTAAAAGTTGAAAAATTTGCGGGCAAAGTTTTCGGCAGAAAAAGAATATTTTTTAGCATAGTTGCTTTCAAACCATCCGCCAAAGAGGAGACTGGATCCGCGGCGGAAATACCAGCCCGGGTAACGGGGTTCATAAAAATCATTTTCCCTGAAATTGAAAGACATGAAACTGCCGGCCCACCATATTTTTTTCGACTGCATATTAACATTGAAATTGATGCGGGCCGCCTGGTATTTCTGGTCAAGGCCTGCCACCTGGCTGAACAACTTGCTGAACCGCCCGTTTACATTCAGAAAAATGCGGTTGTAAAATCCTTTGGGCTCCGTCCATTTGTAGCCCATCCACACACCATGATCGAGAAAATTATTGTTGGTAAAATAACCCAAGTCATTGCTGGTGTATTTGGTGTCGGTCAGTTCCTGCCACACATTAAAGTTGAACCGGCCGCTTGTTTTGCCAAAATACAGCTGCTGGCTGTAACCGGTTTTGGCATTTCCATTGGACTGGTAACCTAAAAGAGAACTTACTGAAGATTTACCGCCAAGGTTCCAGGTATTTTTTTTGTCGTTGAAGTCAAAAAGCGCTGCAGTCACGTTGGCATCATAATCAGGGCCGCTACGCCACACATTGGTATTTACCAGCGAAATGCTGGAGTTATGTTTCAGCGTCTGGTCAAGCACAAAAATGTTGTAATTGGTGAGCGGGTCAGTCTGCACTTTGTACTGTTCTTTGGTGCCGGTGTTTTCCACTGTGGCGTATTGCGCTTTTGTCAGCGCATTCAGCAGGCCGATGCCAAGTCCCTTTTGGGTGCGGCCTGAGATTTTTGAAGCATTGATGAGCTTTGATTCAGTCGGGTTTTTTTTCACCGTTTCATCCGGTCCGATGGCACTGTATACATCATAAAGATGAAGCGGTCGTCCGCCGATCCGGCGGGAATAAAACAGGTTTCCCTTGTTGAAGAGTTCGGTGCCCTCGGTAAAGAAACTCCTGTTTTCATTAAACTTCACTTCAAATGGCGTCAGGTTCAGCACCTGGTTATCGCTCTGCACTTGTCCGAAATCGGGGATCAAAGTAGCGTCGAGTGTGAAAGCCTGGTTGATGCCGTATTTCAGGTCGAGCCCGCCGTTAAAGCTGGTGGTTGTGTTTTCAATGCCGGGCTGATTGTAGGGATAATGATTTGCATACACAGAAAAATAGGGTGAGAACTGCAGGCGAAGCGGAGGTTTGATGTTGGTGATACCCGTCCAGATGCCTTCCTGTGTAAGAAAGCCGTTCACGTTTACATCAATGGGGTTCCAGGTAAACTGCTGCTCTGTTTTGCGGCGTCGCCGGGTGATGTTCAGTCCCCAGTTCTGCACTTCTTTTTTGCCAAAGCGGATGGCAGAGTAAGGAATAAACATTTCGAAGCTCCAGCCGTTATTATGAATCACGGCGCCGCTTTTCCACACGGCGTTCCAGCTGAAATCTTCACCGCCGTTGTTATCGCCCTGCGACGGCGACATTTTTGAATCCCACTGTTCGTTCAGCGGGGTCACAAAATATTCAAACCCGTTCAGTTTATCGTAGTACGTGTCGAAGATGATGCCGATATAATCGTTAGCGCCGAAGCCATCGCGGCCGGCCAGTTCGCTTGATATGCTGTCTTTGGTTCTTTCATAACAGTGACCGCCGAAAAAAATTCCCTCATCATTATACATCAGCCAGGTTTCGGTTCGGGTTTCGTAGGCTTCCACCACACCCGTTTTGGGGCGAAACTCGATAAGGTTGGACATGGTAGCGGCATCTTTCCATGCTTCATCATTCAGCAGGCCGTCAATCTTTACCGGTTTGGTTGTGCGTTTGGCGGGCAGTTCTTTGGGGGCGGGAGGTTGTGCATTTGCAAGCAGGGCAAGCAATAGCAGGCCCGTAAGGGACAGGTTGGTTTTGCAGTTCATGGCTATACTCTTAATGGTTGTGACGATTGTGCGAATCTTTTTGTTACACTGCCGGGCGCACTCTACTAAAAGATTCGTAGAATAAAAATAACGCCACCTTCAAAAGATATTGTGAGCAATTAGGTGAGTGGCGTGATGTAAGTGACGAGTGGCGAAAAAGAAGGGACGTTAACTTTTTGTTGGGAGAAATGGGAGAAGTTACATTTAATTTATTGGGACATTAAATCGAGCACCCCATAATTCTTCGTTATCCGCTTTAAAATTTGAAAATCTATCCCAACGTCTGAATATTTCCATGTTAAAAGTTGTTTCACCATCAGCATTTCTGAATGGGAAAATAATTCCTCCTTCAGTTCTGAAAAGAGAAGCTAATTCATTTTTATTTACAAGACCCTTTCTGATGAAAGAAAAAGTCAATCCAAATTGCCTTTTGTTGTTATGGGTTATCTTAATGATTTTCACAAGTCCAACTAAGCGGATCCCGAAGTCAAAGACAAACTTTTTATCTAATTCATCAAAATCTGTTATAAAAATATCTTCGTTATCATCTACTAAATTAAGTGACTCATTAATTTTTTTAAAGCTCTGAAATGATTTGGGTTCAATAATTTCACTCAAACTATGCTTTTGCCGTACTGACCCCCATAAGGATGCAAAAAAAGAATTTTCTTTTTTGGCATGTTGAGTAAAAAAGTTGATTGACCCCAAAAGTGATGGCGAAAAAATTTCAGCTTCATTTGGCTCAAATTTTCCTCCGATGGTATCTTTAACTGCAATATATTTTGGTTTGTCAATTATAAATTCTCCCTCTAAAGTATACCACCAGAAATTTTTTGTACTCCAGTACTCTTTTAACATTTCAATTTCCAAATCAGTATAATCATTAAATAATTTTTTTCTTAATTCACCTGATTTCTCTTTTTTTTGGTGATCGCTAAGGCAATTAAGATTATTACAAAGTATGTCGAATTCTTCCCAGGAAGACTCTGCCAAACTATTTATTTTATTAATAAAAGTACAATTATATTTGTCACGTATGGTTTCTGCTCTTTCTGTTAACCGGTAGTTAGTCCAGTTTAAAATATGATTAAATGAAAACCCGAATGTTAAATCCCTTAGTTTAGATAAGTTATAAAAATTTTCGGGGTTTAACTTTCCTGAAATATTTAAGGAAAAAATATTCCGATAAAGTTCAGCTTTGGGATCTGATTCAAGAATTAAAGGTGAGAAGGCAAATTCGGGTTTTTGGGAAATATCCAGGGATGCATATTTCTTCAACTTTGATACTTCATTATTGCCAAGGATAAGCTTATTAAAATCTTTTTTTAATAATTTTCGAAATGCATATTGCGACATTATAGCATCACGCTTAATTTTATTCCCAGTTGATGAATTTTTAAAATATGGCAAACGTATTAATAGTCTACGAATTGTAGCTGTGTCTGGTATGCAATTACGGTAAAGCTTTGAGTCAAACTCAAGTTTTTTGTTTAACGAAAGATGTTCGAGCAAATCAGTCGTTACGCTTTTATTTAATTTTATATAAGCAGGTCTTTTTATTGGCGTATCTAGAAATCTATCGATTTCTATTGAAATTTCTGAATATGTTTTTTGACTGAAAGCCGATTGAAAAATAAATATTGCCAAAGTGACGACTAAGAATTTTCTCATAACAATCAGTTTTAATCGTTGGTTAATAGATTACTCTCCAAACCTAAAAGTCTCAAACAAAATCCGCCCCCGTCTTTTCACGGTATTTGCTACCGTTTTTTCACCGGGCAATAAAAAAGCCGGTATCGCTACCGGCCTGAATAAACTTGTATGTAGGTTTCAGTTCAGCACACTCTTCTCCTTTACTATCTCCACTTTTTCCAGTTGCTGTATGGCATTCCAGCCGCCGGCTACATTGCGCAGGTTGTGTATGCCCTGCCGTTTTAAGAGCGAACAGGCAATGCTGCTGCGGTAACCGCCGGCACAGTGTACATACAGGTTGTCGTTTTCTTCAATGTTGGCCATACTAACGGGGTCGGCCATATCATCGAGCGGCAGATTGAAGGCGCCGGGCAGGTGCCCTTCGGAAAATTCTGACTGCCTGCGCACATCCAGCACCACCATGTTTTTATCGTACTGCATATCCATCAGCAGTTCGTCAGGTTCCACTTCCACAATCATGTCAATTTTTTCTCCCGCATTCTTCCATGCTTCATAGCCGCCTTCCAGGTAGCCCCATACTTTTTCAAAGCCAACTCTTGCCAAGCGAATGATGCTTTCTTTTTCATAGCCCGGTTCGGTTACCAGGATGATTTTTTTATCAAACGGCAGCAGCGCACCCGCCCATTCGGCATAGCGGCCTTCAAGACCAATGCTTACCGAACCCGGAACAAAGCCCTGTACAAAAACAGCTGCATGCCTCGTGTCAAGAAGGATTACATCTTCCTTCATCAGCTTTTTAAAATCTTCAATGGATAAAATTTTCATTCCCTGCTCCAGCACTTTGTCAATGCTTTCATAACCTTCTTTATTGATAAGCGCATTGATGGGGAAATACTGCGGCGGTTCAGCAATGCCTTCCGTCACCGCCTTAATAAATTCTTCCTTGCTTTTTGCCTGCAAGGCATAATTGTACTTCTTCTGTTCGCCGATGGTGCTGAAGGTTTCCGGGCCCAGGTTTTTACCGCAACTGCTGCCGGCGCCGTGTGCAGGATATACCAGCACTTCATCGGCCAGCGGGAATAATTTTTTGTGAATGCTGTCGTACATCATACCGGCAAGGTTCTGCATGGTCAGCTCAGCTCCTTTTTGTGCCAGGTCGGGGCGGCCCACATCACCCACAAACAATGTGTCGCCGGTAAACACACAATACTCTTTTCCGTTTTCAACTTTCAGCAAATAACAGCACGACTCCAGCGTATGCCCCGGAGTGTGCAGCACTTCAATAGTTATTTTTCCCACCTGAAATTTTTCACCGTCTTTAGCCACATGCACCGGGAATTTTGTTTCAGTGCCGGGGCCATACACAATCGGCGCACCTGTCGCTTTGCTTAAATCAATATGCCCACTGACAAAGTCGGCATGGAAATGCGTTTCAAAAATGTATTTGATTTTTGCCATGCGTTCATTGGCAAGCTGCAGGTACTCGTCTATATCCCGCATCGGGTCAATGATAGCCGCTTCGCCATTGCTTTCAATATAATAGGCCGCTTCACTCAGGCATCCCGTGTATAATTGTTTTATAAACATATCGCTGGTTTACGGGACAAAGATAACGGAGATTGGAAAAGAAGGGAAGTAACTAAATCACCGAAGGGCAAATATGATTCATAATGCAATCAGGTCTTTTACAAACTTGTTGAGATCCAGCAGTCTTTGCCGGTTGACGGTGTAATAGATAAATTTTCCTTCCCGTTTTGTTTTTACAAAACCGGCTTTGCGCAGCACAGCAAGATGCTGACTTGCCACGGATTGCTCCAGCAGCAGGTGACGAAAAATTTCGGTCACCGTAATTTTTTCATGCTGGCCGATGTATTGAAGCATTATCTGCCGGAGTTTGTGATTGACAGCCCGCAGCTGGATAGTGGCTTTTTTTATATCCAGTGTGTTTATACTTACTCCTGCATCATCACCCGATGGCGGGATAATGGTCATGGTATAATTGCTCATGAGAATAGTTGGTTGTGGTTTGCCATGGCAAAAATAAAAGCATTTGAATTGTTATTTGGCAGGCGTATAAAATTCTTTCAGGTACAGGGGCTCTGCATAGGCAAGGCTGGCAAAAGCCTCCTGCCTGAATTTTTCTTCTGCAAGCGGGGCCATCACCAAAGCATCCGCCTTAACCGTGCTGAATACAGCATTTGGATTTTTTGTCAGTTGCCTGAACTTGTCGCTGCCGTTTCCAAAAAAGCAGATACGGTTTGATTTCATTTCCGCTTCAAAGTTTTTTTCATGCAACATCAATGCCACCGGCGCCATAACCGGTACAAGATTTTTTGTGTACAGGGCTGCAAATACTTCCATCCGGCGGGCATCAATCATCGGGCAAAGCAGGTCTGCTGCTTCGCCTGCGGCAGCCCGTGCCATTACCATCAATGTATTCAATGTGATGAGGGGTTTGTGTAAGGCATAACAAATGCCTTTGGCAGAAGCCATGCCAATGCGTAGCCCGGTATAAGAGCCGGGGCCTTCCGTCACTGCCACGGCATCGGTTTGTTGCAGTTCCAGTGCTGCTTTTGCAAAAACATTTTTAATTGCCGGGTGCAGCCAGGCTGCATGATCTTTCTGCCCGGCGTTTTCGGCAAATGCCCGCACCACTCCGTCTTTTGCCAGGCAAACAGAAGCCGTTTCGACAGCGGTATCAATATTTAATATAAGCGCCATTTATTCTTCAGCAGCTTCTTTAAGCAGCAAAGCTGCGGGTTTGTACCTGTTTTCTTTTTCACTCAAACCGATAAGCAAAGCGGCAATGTTTTTCAGGCCAATCTTACCGGCCCACTCAAACGGCCCGTAAGGATAATTGGTGCCCAGCTTCATGGCCATGTCAATTTCTTCTTTTTGGCTCACATTTTCCTGCAGGGCAAAAAAAGCTTCATTAATAATCATGCTTACCACACGGGCTGAAACAAATCCTTTTACATCGGGCACCCATTCGGATTTCCGGTTAAGCGCAGCAAAAATTTTTTCAGCTGCTGACCTCTCCTTTACATGTTTGCAGGCAAGCTCTGCTACCGGTCTTTTTAAAAAAGTCGGCCACCCGTTGATGCGAATGAAGGGGAATTCTATTTCATCAGTGGTTTTTACTACTGCATTTACAATGACTGGCCGCGGTAAAAACGTTTTCAGCGTACCGGCATGTTCCGGTTTGTGCTCAAACACCAGGTCAATCACAGCATCAGCATCGCTGTGCTGCGCCAGCTCTGAAATATTCGTCAGCCATTCAATGCTGCAATCGTCACTCTTTCCTGTTGCAAGCAATTCTTCTTTCAGTATTTCATTTGCAAGCACAGCCAGCTTCATGTTTTATTTTTTGCAAAGAAAAGGCATAAACCTAAATTCGTTCTCTCTAAATCCAACTGCATGAATAAGCAGATCATCAACACCACTTCGGCACCATCGCCTATAGGACCTTACAACCAGGCAATTTTCTGCGGCAATATGCTTTTTATTTCCGGCCAGATTTGCCTCGATGCCGGCAGCGGCGAACTGCAGAATAAAGACATCCGGCAGGAAACGCACCAGGTGATGCACAACTTGCGTTCCATTTTAGCAGCTGCGGGCATGAGTTTAGCCAACGTAGTAAAGACGACTATTTTTCTTACCGATATGAACCAGTTTTCTGAAGTAAACGAAGTATATGGGAAATATTTCGACGGTAACTTCCCGGCAAGAGAAACGGTGCAGGTGTCGGCGCTGCCCAAATTTGTAAATGTGGAAATCAGTATGATTGCCATCGGCAGCAGCTCTTTATTGCCGGCGGGATAAATGACCCGCATGCTTTGATTGAAACCCGGATTGTGTAATAAGGATAATTTTATATTTTATAAAGACGGCAATAGCGCAGCTATTTGGCTTAAGGTGCCCGTCAGTACCGGATCGGGCGGACGCCGCTCATTTCGGTGTACTAATCACTTATCAGCAAAATTAAAATTCGCATGCGCCGTTTGCTGCAGATAATTTTACTGAAGCCGATACTCTTTGCTTCAAAAAAATTTGCCTCACGGCCGCAGCCTGAACGGATTTTTTCAGCCTTGTCTGCTTTACTGCGCCATATCAGGAAATATCCCGGCAGAAAAGGAATCATTATTTCGCTGCAGCCGGGTGACCACTATATTGTTTTTTCTGACCAGCACCGCGGAGCCAAAAACGGCGCCGATGACTTTATGAATGCCGAGCCAAACTATCTCGCCGCACTTGATTATTATTTCCACAACGGCTACAGCTTCATCAGTCTTGGCGACAGCGAAGAGCTTTGGGAAAACTCCCTTCTTGCAGTAATAAAACATAACAGGGCGACTTTTGAAGCGGAAAAAAAATTTATCAGGCAAAAAAAATTTTACAAAATTTTCGGCAACCACGACCTCTACTGGGCCAACGATATTTTTGCCCAACGGAACCTGAAAAGTATTTATGGGCAGGCGGTCAGGGTATATGAAGGAGTGCTGCTTCAATTAAAAACCCGAAACTCAAAGCCGGATTTCGTCAGCTCCACACTCACAACTCACGACTCACACCTCACAACTTACAACTCATCCCTCACCATCTTCCTCACCCACGGCCACCAGGGCGATGCGGCCAGCGACGGCAACTGGTTCAGCAAATTTTTTGTATCCGTGATATGGGCGCCGCTCCAGGCTTTTCTGAAAATCAATCCCAACACACCGGCTTATGATGAAAAATTAAAAACAGAACACAACCATATCATGTACCATTGGTCGGCGCAGCAGCAAAACCTGGCACTTATCACCGGCCATACACACCAGCCGGTGTTTGAGTCGCTCACCCACATGGAAAAACTGCTGAAGCACCTGGCCATTGCCAGGATAAAATACTCGCCTGAAGAAATGCGGGCACTTGAAAATGAAATTGAAAAAAGAAAAGGGGAATACAAAACCGTTTCTTCGGATTACCTGAATATGAAACCTTCCTATTTCAATACCGGCTGCTGCTGCTTCAGCGATGGCGATATCACCGGTATTGAAATTTCTTTTGAAAAAATTTCACTGGTAAAATGGAGTAACAAAAAAGGCAGGGAGTTGCTGACAGAAACCACCCTGGCAGAACTGCAGCGGCAACTGGCCTGAAGTACTTTCTTCCTTCAGCACTTCACTGTTTTTCTTTTCTTGCCGATATAACCTTTCACTTCCATTTTCTTTATGTAATCAGCAGCAGAAGGTACCTGGCAGGCCGTACCGCCCATATCCACCATCACGGTACCGGTTTTTTTTGCTGTTTCAATTGCCTGCTGAGTCAGTTCTTTTATATAGCCGCCCACGTGTATTATAAAATTATTCATCGTATAACGCACCCGGTTGGGTGCCGAATGAATTTCTTTTTGTACCCGCTGTAATAATTTTTTTATAGTGACCATGTCCAGTTCATTATCGGGTTTCATGGCAATGACCCCATTCAACGTATTCCAGCCTGCGGCGGCTATGGTTCCTTTAGCCGAATCAATCCACTGCATACCCAGTTCCCATCCATAAGCGCTTTCGGCTGCCACCCAGGCCACCGTGTATTCGCTGATGCCGGGACATGTTGATTTTTCTGCCCATTGCTGGATGTCCTTCTTGTTCATTTTCGGTTCATCAGCAATCAGCCCTGCCAGGTACATAGCATCGTAGTTGCCGGTGGCATAAAGTTCCATTGCCAGTTCATGATTCTTCTTCACTTTTTTCTGAATCGCTTTCAGGTCGCCCACTTTTACCCCGAACAGGGGTTCACGGGCACCATGGTTCAGAAAAATTCTTTTGATGTTTTCCGAACCTTTCTTTTTCAGTTCTTCCATTATTTGTGTTGCAGTCATAAGTAAAAAGTTTGATTATGCAGAAACGGTTTTTGCCCTGCGCAGGGTGAGTGCGGAAATGATAGCCACCATCAGCCCGATGATAAAGACTGTGCCGGTCATCAGTATAAACTGCATGACCGGGCTGCTGAATAATTCTTTCTGCTTCTCCAGCTTTTTCAGTTCGGCATCCAGTTTTTCGGGGGCCACGGTTTTCTTCGTTTCATCTATGAAATGATTATAATAATCCTCTTTCCACGTGGGATTAATTACTTCGGTGTAAAGGATATCGAACAGGCCAAAGAGTACGGCAGGTATCAGCACAATGAGCACTCCCACTTTCAATCCTTCGCCAAAACCAAGCGACCCTCCGTTTACCTTATCCCGGAAATAGCGGATGCCGAAGAAAACGAAAATCATGGCGATGACGATGGTCAGATAGCCGGCTATCTCCTGCACGCCATAATCAGCTTTTTTGGCAATAATAAAAAGATTGACGGCCCCGAGAACGAGGATGGTTAAAGCAGCATAGATGCCATACCGAAATACTGTTGGGTTCATAAAAAAATTTTTCTGCAAACTACGCCTGGAGTATCCCGCCGTCTTCATCCGAAAGTATGAAATAACTCCTCCCTTTGAGTGAAAAACATCCATCCATGCAGTTTTTCTTACTCCTGCTTCGGTCAGGGCAACTTCAGGGTACTAGTTTCAGCTTTTTTGCCACCTGTATTGCCTGTGTTCTGCGTTTTGCATCCAGCTTGAAAAGAATATTGGACACATGTGTTTTTATCGTGCTTTCCGAAAGAAAAAGCAGCTGTGCAATCTCCTGGTTACTGAGCCCTTCGGCCATTTTAAGCAGCACCTCATGTTCCCGCTGGGTCAGTCCCGTTTTTTTTATCTGTGCATAGTCAATGACCTGCA
>CAZDUO010000076.1:0-18408 GCA_964508655.1 uncultured Chitinophaga sp.
TGGCTACAAAGGATTACATACATTTTAAACCCGATTTTAGCCGGACAATAATGATCCGTAATTTAAGATTTTTGAATCTGAAATGAAGCCACCTGATTGAAATAATTAAAAGCCGGGTCTGTTATTACCATATCATCAAATGAAGAATCCTGGGCTATGGATAATAAATAAACCTTTTATAAATGAATGTGTGACAAAAGTCATAGTCGCAGTCTGAAAACAACCCCAATTTTACAGCTCAAAAAAAAGAATTATGAAGATTGAACAAATCTATACCGGCTGCCTGGCACAGGGCGCCTACTACATCGAAAGCGATGGCGAAGCCGCCGTGATTGACCCGCTGCGTGAAGTGGAACCCTACCTGCAGAAAGCCGAAAGAAACAATGCAAAAATCAAATGGGTTTTTGAAACGCATTTCCATGCCGATTTTGTTTCGGGTCATCTGGATCTTTCCAAAAAAACCGGCGCTTCCATAGTGTATGGTCCAACCGCCGCACCTGCATTTGATGCCCATATTGCCGGCGACGGCGAGGAATTCAAAGTGGGTAAAGCGACGATAAAAGTTTTACATACACCCGGTCACACTATGGAATCATCCTGTTACCTGCTGAAAGATGAACATGGCAAGGACGTAGCATTGTTTTCCGGCGATACGCTATTCATTGGCGATGTGGGTCGTCCTGATCTGGCACAGAAAGCTGCACATATGACGCAGGAACAACTGGCGGGCACATTGTACGACTCGTTGCGCAATAAAATCATGCCGCTGGCTGATGACATCATTGTTTATCCTGCACATGGCGCCGGCAGCGCCTGCGGCAAAAACATGAGCAAGGAAACAACAGACAGCTTAGGCCATCAGAAAGCCGCCAACTATGCTTTGCGAGCCAATATGAGTCGCGAAGAATTTATAAAAGAAGTTACTGCCGGCCTGATGCCGCCGCCCTCCTACTTCCCGCTGAATGTGATGCTGAACAAACAGGGCTATGAAAGTATTGATGCCGTACTGAAACGCGGACAACATGCGATGAGTCCTGAAGCATTTGAAGCGGCCGCCAATGAATCCGGGGCCATCATTCTCGATACAAGAGAGCCGCAAATATTTGCAAAAGGATTTATACCCAACTCCATCAATATCGGAATTGACGGGCAGTTTGCTCCCTGGGTTGGTGCACTTATTCCTGACATCAAACAGCAGATACTGATAATTTGCGAGCCGGGAAGAGAAGAAGAAGTGATAACAAGACTGAGCCGCGTAGGCTATGATTATACCATCGGCTACCTGCAGGGCGGCTTTGATACCTGGAAAAATTCGGGAAAAGAAATTGACCGCATCACTTCAGTGAGTGCCGATGAACTGGCCGGCATCATGAGCCGCGAAGAAGTAAACCTGCTGGATGTAAGAAAGAAAAGCGAATTCGAAAGCGAGCACATAGCGGATGCTGAAAATATTCCACTGGACTACATCAACGACAACATGGCGCAGCTTGACAAAAACAAACCGTATTACGTACACTGCGCCGGCGGTTACCGCAGCATGATTTTTACTTCTATACTGCTGGCAAGAGGTTACAACAAACTCATTGATGTGAAAGGCGGTTTCAAAGCCATGAAGGAAAGCGGCAAGTTCCGGGTGACGGATTACGTGTGCCCCACTACCATGTTATAATGGTTAAGGTTTCGTGTTTAAGCCGGGAGCATTCCTGTTCCCGGTTATTTCAAATAAAGTTTTTCTTAAAAAATAATTATGCAAAATCTGAAAAAAATATTGCAGCAGGAAAATGTGTCTCTCATTGATGTCCGCCATCCCTGGGAGTTCGACGAAGGCCACATAAACAGCGCTATCAACATTCCGCTTGACCAGGTGCCTGCAAGGATAAATGATTTTAAAAAGCTGAACGGCCCGGCTATTCTTTACTGCCGCAGCGGCAGCAGGAGCGCCATGGCGGTAAGTATGCTGAAGCAAGCCGGCGTCAGCCATATTTATAATGGCGGCGGGCTGCACGATATGCAGCAATTAACCCTGATCTGAATAAGACTTCATTAAAATTTTCCCTGTAAAATGAGCCTGAAGTATTTTCCGGCATTCCTGCTGTTTGTTTTTCTATTTATAAAAACCAGCGGGCAACATAACGCTTCGCCAAAAGATAAAAACGATACTGCTTCACTTTTGCAGGCATTTAAAAAAGGGAAAACCGAAGGTCATTTTCGCCTGTACTACATGACCACAAATAATCATGAGCCGCTCACCGATTATAATGCGCTGGCCTTTGGCGGCGGTTTGAAATACCAGACCCGGAGCTTTAAAGGTTTTCAACTGGGCGTGGGAGGTTTTTTTATCTGGAACCTGGCTTCTTCCGACCTTACAAAACCCGACCCCTACACCCAAACCATGAACCGGTATGAAATCGGACAGTTTGACCAGGAAGACCCGTCAAACAAAAGAAACCTGCAAAGGCTGGAAGATTTTTTTATACGCTATAATTTCAAAAACTCTTTTATCCGCTATGGCAAGCAGGTCGTCAAAACTCCGTTCATCAATCCGCAGGATGGCCGCATGCGGCCTACCGGCGAGCAGGGCCTCTGGGTTGAAATGAATGAACTGAAAAAAACAAAAATCGAATTAGGCTGGCTCACACATATTTCGCCGAGAGGAACAGTGAAGTGGCACCGCGGCGCATCATCCGTCGGCATTTATCCTGCCGGCGTGGATATTAACGGGGAAAAAAGCAATTATAAAAACAATATTCAGTCGGCAGGTATTGCAGTGGCAGGCATCACTTATTCTCCAAACAAAAAAATAAAACTGCAGGCATGGAATCATTTTGTTGAAAATATTTTCAATACCGTGCTGCTGCAGGCTGATGCTGAATTTGAAGCAGGGAAAAATCAAACTTTCCTTGCCGGCATTCAGTACATCGGTCAGCGGGCGGTGAACAAAGGAGGAAATGCCGATTCATCAAAAACATATTTTCATCCTTCGCAGAAAGTAAATATCTACAGCGCCCGGGCCGGATACCTGTGGAAACTGTCTGCCATCCATCTGAATTATACCCGTATCGGCAGGCAGGGCCGCTTTCTTTTTCCGAGGGAATGGGGCCGCGAGCCGCTCTACACATTTTTGCCAAGAGAAAGAAATGAAGGACTGGGCGATGTGCATGCATTTACCATAAATATGACCCGCCAGTTTGCAAAGCAAAAAATAAATACCGGGCTGAGCGCCGGTTATTACCATGTAGCCGACGTAAAAAATTACCGGCTAAACAAGTACGGCATGCCGGGTTACTGGCAGTTTAATTTCGGTTTTAAATATTCTTTTGACGGAATGATGAAAGGACTGAATGCAGAACTGTTATATCTTTATAAGAAGCGAAACGGAAACAGTTACAACGATTGGAAATACTTCATCAACAAGGTGGACATGCAGCAGCTGAATCTGATTTTCAATTTTAATTTCTGATGTGATAACAGTCACCAAAGTTTTTCTACCCGGCTTACATTTTTGCGGTCTTTAAAAAAAACGACTATGAATTTTTTGGAATGGCTCAGCCGCCCATGGCCCTGGTATGTAGCCGGCCCGCTTATCGGGCTGATGGTGCCGGGCTTACTTTTAATTGGCAACAAATCGTTTGGCATTTCATCATCCATGCGGCATGTATGTGCCGCCATTGCCCCGGCCAAAATTTCTTTTTTCCGGTACGACTGGAAAAAAGAAATCTGGAACCTGTTTTTTGTCGGCGGCATCATCATCGGCGCTTTGCTGGTGACTCAGTTTTTTGCAAACCCCGGCCCGGTGGCCATTCATCCGAAGCTGGCGTCGGATCTTCAGTCTGCCGGCATCAATAATTCGGGCGGCCTGCTGCCTGCCGAAATTTTCAACTGGAATTCCTTGCTGTCGGTAAAAGGCCTGGTGATGATTATTGCCGGCGGATTCCTGGTGGGCTTTGGCACCCGGTATGCAGGCGGCTGCACCAGCGGGCATGCCATTAACGGGCTGTCTAACCTGCAACTGCCATCACTAATTGCCACCGTTTCTTTTATGGCAGGCGGATTTATTGTTGCCAACCTGCTTGTACCTGTTTTATTAAAACTTTAATGCCATTATGGAAACAACTGAAATCATAAAAGAAAAAAAACACCACGAATTCCTGGTCACGAACACCGATTTCGAAATGCGTTCGCTGGATACCATCTGCGTGAACGAATCGGAACTGAAACATCCCGTGTGGCACAACCTGAAATATGCTGTGGCAGGAATACTCTTCGGCATCATGCTGGTTAAGTCAGAAGTCATCTCCTGGTTTCGCATACAGGAAATGTTCCGGCTGCAGAGTTTTCACATGTACGGCATCATTGGTTCAGCCATTGCAGTCGGCGCTTTATCTGTTTTTCTAATAAAAAAATTTAAAATAAAAACCATTTACAGCGAGCCGATAGAATTTGTGCCGAAAAAATACAGCAGGGGACAGGTTTACGGCGGTTTGCTGTTTGGTTTTGGCTGGGCGCTTACCGGCGCCTGCCCCGGGCCTTTGTATGCACAAATAGGAACCGGTGCCACCGTAATCATCGTAACTTTATTGAGCGCCATTGCCGGCACCTGGGTGTATGGATGGTTGAGAAAAAAGCTGCCGCATTGAAATGGAAATTAATAGTATGAAGTTTCTCTTGCCCGCTATTCTCTTTGGAGTTAGTGTTCTGCTTTCTTGCGGAAGAGATGGTTACAATAAAAATTCTCATACGTACACGGATACGACAGAACCTTTATGGCGCGGCTGGAACAAATACCAGATACGACCCGAAGACAGCCTGGTACGCTACGGCCGAGAACTGATTGAAAACACTTCGCATTATCTCGGTCCCGACGGCGCCGTGATGCAACTGACCAATGGCATGAATTGCCAGAACTGTCATCTTGATGGCGGCACCCTGCCCTGGGGAAATAATTACGGGGCCGTGGCCAGCATGTACCCGCAGTACAGGGCACGCAGCGGCGGACTGGAAACGATAGTAAAAAGAATAAGCGACTGCATGGAGCGCAGCCTGAATGCACCGAAAGCAGTTGACAGCAACAGCCGGGAAATGAGAGCCATCATTGCTTACATGAACTGGCTGGGCGAAGGCATTCCTAAAAAACACAAACCAAAAGGCAGCGGCATTATGCAATTACCCTTTCCTGACCGTGCTGCTGATCCGCTGAAAGGACAGCAGGTATTTATAAATAAATGCCAGCGTTGCCATGGCGCCGACGGGCAGGGACAAAAAAAACCGGATGCTGTTGTTTATGTCTATCCGCCGCTTTGGGGGCCGCACAGCTACACTACTGCGGCAGGACTTTATCGCCTTTCAAGGTTTGCGGGTTATGTAAAAAGCAATATGCCTTTTGGCGAAGTAAATTATCACAACCCGCAGCTTAGCGATGAAGAAGCATGGGATGTGGCAGCCTTTGTAAACTCGCAGCCAAGGCCGCAGAAAGTTTTCAAAGAAGACTGGCCCGATATTTCTCAAAAACCCTTTGATCACCCCTTCGGACCTTTTGCCGATACCTTCAGTGAAGCACAGCACAAGTATGGCCCTTTCAAACCCATCATTGAAGCAAAAGAGCAGCTGGCGAAAAAAAATACAGGCAACTAAATGATGCCTGCATATAATCAGATGAAACCTATAAGGTTTGCAGCGCAGCATAACCGCCCGGCAAACCTTATAGGTTTATTCCACTCAACCGGCGAAAATATAAGCGCATTGTTTTTCCTGTGCTCGGCCCAGGGCCCACACACCCGAAGGCACAACATGAATTCCCGGCAGCAGTCCTTCCATCCATTCTTTCTTCACATCTTCCGGTTTCATCTTCATGCCATCGGCCACCGCCGAGCTGTATACAGTTAGCGCCACATCGCATACGCAAAAGATGACACCGCTGGCCTGCAACTGGTCTATGCCAATCATCACTTCACCCACACCCGGCACTTTGAAGGCGCCCGGCTTGGGTTTCCAGAAAGGATTGCGTGTGGAAGGTTTGTTGGTTTCGGGATCATTGGCATGAAACACTTCCCCGAAATTGTATTTGGCCCACAGCTTATCTTCCATAGCATACCCGATAGCGCTGTGCCGGAATACAACCATCACGCTGCAGTCTTTGCTTTGCGTGCCGGTCATTTCATTTGTCATCAGGAATACACGGGGCCAGGCAAAGGGCAAAATTTCGTGCGGCTGCGTGGCATCAAACACTACACGGTGCTTGCCGGTAATTTTTTTAAAAATTTCCTCAGGGTCGCCATACATGGCAGTGTTGAAATTTGCTACACCGGCAAAAGCATCAAGCGATGGCGCCAAAGTTCCGATGCCGATAGCAGCAGCACTGCCGGCCAATGTGCCTAAAAATCCGCGGCGGTTGGTTCCTTCTTTCGAATCGTTGGTATTCATATTAAAAAGGTTTTAGATTACAAAAAAGCCCGATAAGTTACAAAAAAAAATAAAACTGAATTTTTTTTTATCATTCGCTTTACCGGGATTATTCGTAATTTTTAAGTCACAAATTAAATCTATGAAGCGCATCCTTATTTTTGTATTCATCCTGTGCCTTCACGGCCACCAGCTTCTTGCCCAGGCAAAACCTTATAATGTTGTTTTCGACCTGACTACCGGCGACACGGCCACGCACCAGCGTGTGATTCGATGGATAAACAGCATTATTAAAGAACACCCGGATGCGAAAATTGAAGTGGTGTTTTACGGCCGGGCATTGCCCATGGTGGAAACAGAAAAATCAACCGTAACTGGCGATGTAATAAAACTGGCCGGCGGCAAAAATGTAACCTTCGCCGTATGCGAGCAGGCTATGCAGGTGCACAATGTATCCAAAGCTATGCTGCTGCCCGGCGTGAAAACAGTACCCGACGCCATTTACGAACTGATTTCAAAACAGGCCGATGGCTATGGGTATATAAAAGTGACCAACTGATGAGAATATATCCATATTTTACTTATTTCACTTCTTCCATACTTTCCCCACACTACCTGTGCCATGTGCCTTATGTCCTGTGCCTTGCCCATTAAACCTTGCACCTTGTACTTCACTCCTTTCAAAATCATCCGGAGTCGTGACTAATATCACTACCCCTCCAACGTACGCAAAGTAGGTTTGCGGCATAAAAACTGCAAACCATGACACATTACGAGGTGCTGATAATCGGCGGGGGCAATGCCGGAATTTCTACAGCAGCCCAACTGCTTCGCAGGAAAAAAAATCTTGACATCGCCATCATCGAACCATCGGACAAACATTATTACCAGCCAGCCTGGACCCTTGTAGGTGCTGGTGTGTTCGACATCAGCAAAACCATACGCAACGAAGCTTCGGTGATGCCCAAGAATGTAACATGGATAAAAGAAGCAGCTGCCACTTTCAACCCGGAACAAAACAAAGTAATCACGGCCGAAGGCAACAGCTACTTTTACGATTACCTCATTGTGGCACCGGGCATACAGCTCAACTGGGGCAATGTGAAAGGACTGAAGGAAGCCCTTGGTAAAAATGGCGTCACCAGTAACTATTCATTTCACTATGCACCCTACACTTTTGAATGCGTAAAAAATATCAAGCCCGGCGATACCATTCTTTTCACAGCGCCATCCACTCCCACCAAGTGTGGCGGCGCCCCGCAGAAAGTGATGTACATGACGGCTGATTACCTGCGTCGAAAAGGGATACTGAATGATGTGACGCTGGAATTTGTTTCGGGCGGCAGTATGTTGTTTGGTGTAAAAAAATATGCGGCCTCGCTGCAGAAGATGGTGGACAAGTACGGCATCACATTGCATTTCAAACACGACCTGGTTGAAATAGATGCGGAGAAAAAACTGGCCACATTTAAGCTCATCAGCGGCTGGGGCAGTGTGACGGTTACAAAAAAATATGACATGATACATGTGACACCGCCGCAGAGTGCTCCGGATTTTATCCAACACAGCCCGCTGGCCGATGGCAAAGGTTGGATTGATGTGGACAAATACAGCCTGCAGCATATAAAGTATAAAAACATTTTTGCCCTTGGCGATGCCACCAATACACCCAATGCAAAGACAGGTGCTGCCGTAAGAAAACAGGTGCCGGTGCTGGTAAAAAATCTCATGGCACTGATGGAAAACAAAATCCTGCCCGGCAAATACTCCGGTTATGGCAGTTGCCCGCTTACGGTAGGTTATGGCAGGCTGGTGCTGGCCGAATTTGGTTACGATAATAAAGTGATGGAGACTTTTCCCTTCGACCAGGCCAAACCGCGGTGGAGCATGTGGATGCTGAAAAAATATATTCTTCCCTGGCTTTACTGGCACAAAATACTTAAAGGCACGGCCTGAGATGCCGTAACATTTATCACAAACTTTTTACAACAAAATCAGCATTTTTGCCGCTGTCATGATTTATTGGATAAAAAATAATAAGCTGCTGCTTGCCGGTATTGTGCTGGGCGCTGCCGCCGGTTTCATTTACTGGAATCTGGTGGGCTGCAACAGCGGTACCTGTCTCATTACTTCCAAATGGCATAACAGCATAGCCTACGGCGCACTGATGGGCGGGTTGCTGTTCAGCATTTTTAAAAAAGAAGATAAAAAAGACAATAAATTATGATTATTAAAGAGGAGATTGCTTCGCCCCGATATGATCGGGGTTCGCCCTGAAACCTTCAGTGACATCATCCGCGGCGAAACGCCGGTGCTGTTTGATTTTTTTGCCGAATGCTGCGGCCCCTGCAGAGTGATGAAGCCTATACTGGAAGAGCTGCACAAAAACATGGGTGGCAAAATAAGAATACTGAAAGTGGATGTGGACAAAAGCCCGCTGGTATCATCGGCTTATGATGTGACGGGTGTTCCTACCCTCATCCTTTTTCAAAAAGGTAATATCTTGTGGCGCCGGGCAGGTGTATTACCGGCTGGCAGATTGCAAAAAATTATCAACCACTTTTTATCGCAGTCATAATGCAGGGTATAAGCAAGCGCAGTTATCTTCTTTCCACATTGGCCTGTCATTGCCCCCGCTGCCGGCAGGGAAGGCTTTTTAAAAACCCGGTAAGCATCGGCCTGAAAAAAAATATGGCCATGCATAAAAATTGTGAAGTGTGCGGACAGCCCACCGAAAAAGAACCCGGCTTTTATTATGGCACCGGTTATGTCAGCTATGCGCTGGCAGTTGCCATCAGCGTGGCCACCTTTGTAGCATGGTTTATTTTAATTGGTATGTCTGTACACGACAACCGGTTTTTCTACTGGCTTATCACCAATGCGGTGGTGCTGGTGTTACTTCAGCCCTGGCTCATGCGCCTGTCCCGCAGCATCTGGATTTCGTGGTTTGTAAAGTATGACCCGCACTGGGAAAAAAATCCTTTAAACCGGGAAGATGTGGAGCGGATAATTCCGGGGCAGCAGATGAACTAATAAAAAAAAGTAACTCTTTGTTAAAAGGTATATGCTGTAAGCTGGCATGTGTTTTTGATGGTAGGGGAGGAAAGCAAGACTTAATATTCCCATTTACCAGAAATCCGGATTTCTAATCCGGACCGAAGCGTCAGGACGGTTATTTATAGAAAGTTCGTAGTGGTAGCACTGGAAATTAGGACAGATTATTATTAAAAGTTCATGTAAGTTGCAGCGCATATCCTGACGAGTTATTATAAAAAGCTCGTGCAGCTTCCAACGGTGGCAAAATCAATTAACAATGTAAATTGAAGAAGCCAATTTAAGCGGGCTTTTTAATTTTCATGCTTATCTCCACCCGTATCAACCACTACTCTCATCCGCCACCATAAGCTCTTGCTTTTTGCCAGATACAATTTCAAAAGTGTGTTATCAAAGTGCACATCCACCTATGCACTATTTAATCAATAGTGCACTTGTAATTGTGCAATAAAATGATAAATTTGCACATTCAGATATGCAGAATGGAAGAATTAATGGAAATATCAGAAAAACTCGTTGCTGAAGCACCTGCCGGCTTTAAGCGCTACCTGATTCAAAAGATAAACTGGACAGACAGGCTTATCGGCATTAAAGGGGCAAGAGGCACCGGCAAAACCACCCTGCTTTTACAATGGCTTTCAGGAAAAAAATGGCCTCTCTCCCAGGCTGCCTATTTTTCGCTGGACGAACTCTATTTTACAACACATTCGCTCCTGGAAACAGCAAAGCGCTTTCACCAGCTGGGTGGAAAACTATTGGTGCTGGATGAAGTTCATAAATACCCCGGATGGGCGGCTGAAATCAAGAATCTGTATGACCGCTACCCCGATCTGCAGATCATTTTTACAGGTTCATCCATTATTGATATTTCCCGGGAGGAAGGCGACCTCAGCCGTCGGGCAATCATGTATGAATTAAAGGGCCTGTCGTTCCGGGAATACCTTGCATTTTTTCACGGGCAGCATTTTGACCCGCTCAGCCTGGAAACACTCTTATCCCCGGTGGCAGCACTAAGGGAACACTTTCCACCCGATTTTAAACCGCTGGCCCATTTCAGGGATTACCTGGAATATGGATACTACCCGTTTTCTGCAACAAACAGGGAGAGTTATCACCAAAGATTGAGACAACTGGTGCGCATGGTGGTAGAGTATGATATGGCAGAACTGAAAGGCTTTGATATACGCCATGCAAAAAAAATGCTTCAACTGCTCTATGTAGTGGCTCAGCAGGTGCCCTTTAAACCCAATATCAACAACCTTGCTGCAAAAACAAAAATTCACCGCAATTCCATCAACAACTACTTATATTTTCTACGCGAAGCAAGACTTATTCATTTGCTTTATCCGGAAGGAATCAGTGTGGCAGTATTGCAGAAACCTGAAAAAATTTTTATGGAAAACACGAACCTGCTTTATGCCTTATCCGAGATGGAACCCTCGGCCGGCACAGTACGGGAAGTTTTTTTTAACAATCAGCTGAGTACACGGCACCGGGTGAATCATTCGGGAAAAACAGATTTTGCTGTGGACGGCAGGTTTTATTTTGAAACCGGCGGCAGAAATAAAAGCCGAAAGCAGGTTACCGATTTACAGAATGCCTGGGTTGTAAAAGATGGATTGGAATACCCCGCTGGCCAGTCCCTTCCGCTTTGGTTATTTGGTTTTCTTTATTAAAATTTTGCCTTTGTTGCGGCAAGGTACATATCGGTTTTCTGCTCTTCCGTCAGCACCATCCGTACATTACCTAAATGATCTTTGATGAAATAGTCATAATTGAAGGATGTCGTTCCCGGCCTCATCCGGCCTTCTTCATGAGCTCTGAATTGTAATACAACATTCTCATACACTGCACCGGCAACATATACCGCTGTTTTCAATGGCTGGCCGGTTTCATTTACTTCTTTCTTCAGCTTGTTGCCTGTGGCATCGTAAGTGTAGGAAATTGTTGCTTTTCCGGTAACGGTAATAACCGATGGCAGGTTCAGATGATTATAGGTAATACTGTTGATTTTTTTATTATGGCATCATAGCCCGGGGTCTCGCCTCACACAGAGGCCCGGCGGTGAAGACCTCAGGCGGACAGAAAATAATCTTACCTTTATTACACTTCAAGCCAAAACCTTCTAATATGAGATCAATTCTACTTCTTTGTATTATTTTTTCGTCCTGCACTCCTGTTAAATTTATCCCTCTAAAAAATAGTTACGCAGATAAACCTTTTGAACAAACCGTAGACAAAAGCAAGGATCAGGTTTGGGAAAATATAATAGACTTCTTTGCTAAAAACGGTTTGTCTATAAGATTAATTGATAGGACGAGCGGTCTTATTATTTCTGATAAAACCGCTTTAAAATGGACGTATGAAAAAAAAGACGGGAGTTTGGAATTTCCTTTAGCATGGGCGGCTGTTCCAAAAGTAATTAACACCGGCAATAATATGCCCTATAAATTTTTAACTGTTAATGGGGATTGGAATATTAGAATAAAAGAATCTTCAGGCGGGACTCTTATAAATATTAATCTCGTAAATATAAACTGTTATGCCAGTGCCTATACACTTGCCTCTAATTCGCCATCAGCAATTACTGTTGCGGGAGTTAAGTCAACCGGTAATTTTGAAAAATTAATTTTTGATAATATTTAATGATCATAGATATCGTAGGAAAAGTTACTTATGTCACTTCGGGGTCTCCCCTCTCCATCAAATTTAGTGAAACTGTCTGCGAGGGGTTTGCATGTGCTGCATTGTGGGCGGCGCAACCCTTCGCTGATAGTAAAACCCCATTCACAATTTCCTAAAATCAATTGGCTCTTAATTTTTTATTTCTCCCTTTTCTTAGTATGATGCACTGCAATGACATGAAATTAATATTTCAATTTTCTTTGTGTATTCGTTTTGCCTTTGTCGGTTGCCTCCTTCAGCTCCGAAGCACGCCTTCGTTGCTGTAAGGCGTGGGCAAGCGCATAGCCCACCAACGAACCGAACCAAGGAAATCCTAACCTTTCAAATTTAAATTAATCCCGGATATGTGTGAGTTTATTACCTGACCATAATAATGGATTCCTCATTTTCGGCTGTTGGTACGCCTCCCGCATAGGCTGGGCTGCATACGCACCAGTGGCGTACTGATTTCTTAAAGTTACCAACGATGGCAAAAAAAAAATTTTAATCCGTGAAGATGGGAAGCAGATAATTGCGGGCAGCAGATGAGTAATTCAAATACTTTAATTGCTATTTTTGCCGCCTTCGGAGACTTGCTCGAGTGGTTGAAGAGGCACGCCTGGAAAGTGTGTATACCGGAAACGGTATCGAGGGTTCGAATCCCTCAGTCTCCGCCAACTTTCAGATTCCAAACAATTCTTTCGCATTCCCCGTGGTGATGTTTGCTATTTCTTCCTTTGCCATAGCTTTTATTTCGCCCAGCTTCTCTACCACATACTTCAGGTTGCTGCATTCATTTCTTTTGCCGCGAAAAGGAACCGGCGCCAAATAAGGTGCATCAGTTTCCAGCACCACGTTTTTCAAATCAATTTCCGCCATTACTTTATCCAGGTCTGAATTTTTAAATGTGACCACTCCCCCGATGCCAAGATAAAAACCAAGATCAATGATTTTTTTTGCCTGCTCCAGGCTGCCCGAAAAACAATGAAAGACGCCTTTCAGCTTGCCCTGCTGATGCTCAACAATTACCCCGATGCATTCATCCAGCGAATTGCGTGAATGAATCACCACCGGGATATCAAATTCCAATGCCAATTCAATTTGCGTATGGAAAGAATCGTACTGCTCTTTCGTAAAACTGAGATCCCAGTAAAAATCAAGACCTGTTTCTCCTACAGCAATAAATTGCCTTTGTTCAAAATAATTTCTCACAATATCGAGCTCATCCTTATAGTTTGCCTTCACCGAGCAGGGATGAAGCCCCATCATGGCCCGGCATTTTTCGGGGTAAACTTCCTCGGCATGCAGGGTGGCGTCATGTGTCTTGTTGTCAATTGCAGGCATCAGCACCAGCCCAATGCCTTCATTCTCAGCCCGTGCAAGCATTTCGGCCCGGTCCGTGTCAAAATCCGGCAGGTAAATATGACTATGGGTGTCAATTATCATAATTTTACATTGGTTCTCAGGAACAAAGCTGCCAAAAAAATCTTAACAAACCCTTAAACCAAGTTCAATATTTAATGTCAGACAATCGTTAATAAATGAATCCTAAAATCTTAGTTATGAAACTGATTTTCAATCCTGCTAAAACCGCCGCCCTGCTCCTTTTTTCCGCCCTGCTATTATTCAATGGATGTAAAAAAGAAACCAGCGCCGCTGCTGAAGAAGAATTTGCTTCGCAGGCTTCCTCGGAAGCTGATGCAGAATCTGACGATATTTTCAATGAGGTTTTCGACAATGTGATGGGTGTAAATGCTGATGTCGCTTTGGGCGGAACCGGAGTGTTTGGGCAGATGAATTCGGGCAGTACCGGCAGTACAGCACGTACCAATTCCTGCCCCAATGTTACCATTACGCACATGAATGCTCCCGACCCCTTCCCTGTAAAAATTGTAATGGACTTCGGCACCGGCTGCGTGGGCCGTGACGGCAGAACCCGTTCTGGAAAAATCATTTCAGTTTATACAAACAGGCTTGTCAAGCCCGGCGCAAAAGCTACTACCACTTTTGACAACTATGTAGTGGAAGGCATCAAGGTGGAAGGTACACATATCATCACCAACCAGAGTGTAACACCCACCAATACAAACTGTCTTACCCATATTTGGAAAGTGGTGGTGGAAGGTGCAAAGCTTACCAGGCCCAATGGCAATTTTACCGAATGGAACAGTACAAAAACCATCACCCAGGTGGAAGGAATGTGTACACCTTATATTGCGCTTGATGATATTTATAAAATAACAGGCAGCGCAAATGGCAAAGTGAAACGAGGCGATTTGCTGGTTGCATGGAGAGCTGAAACAGTTGAACCCCTGATTAAAAAATTCAGCTGCCGCTGGCTGGTAAAAGGAATTATTAAAATTGTACGACTGAACCTGAGCACCAGCTCACCCTGGGTGGCAACCATTAATTACGGCAACGGGGAATGTGACAATAAAGCCCTGGTAACCATCAACGGGGTACCCCATATAATTACTTTGCCGTAATTAAAAAATTATTATACCTTTAAACCAGTTTTCATAGGGTACGGATTAAAAACGGGCCAGGGTTTCTACCCAGGCCCTATTAGTTAATAAACTTACCAGACGAATATTTCACTCCAGCGATTTAAACACAAACCCTTTTTCTGAAAAATAACCAAGCACCCGCGGCAGGGTATATTCAAGACGTGGGCGGGCTTTCTCACTGTCATGAAAAACCACAATCGAACCGGGTCCGGCTGTTAATAAAACATTACCGAGGCATTGCTGTGGCGAACATGAAGTATCAAAATCGCCGCTTACAACATCCCACATCACTACTTTGGGCTCCTTGCCTTTCATTACCGGCTTCAGGTTTTTTGCCTGGAATGACGTGATGCGGCCGTATGGCGGACGAAACATAGCGCTGTCAATATAGTTTGAAGCTTCTGCCACATCACGCAGGTACACCTCATTGTCTGTCTTCCACCCGTTGGGGTGAGTGAATGTATGATTACCCACAGCGTGACCTTCTTTTAATATTTGTTTATACACTTCCGGAAAATCAATCACATTTTTACCAATACAAAAAAAAGTGGCCAGGGCACTGTGCTGTTTCAGTTGTTTTAATACAAAGGGAGTCATTTCGGGGTGGGGGCCATCGTCAAATGTCAGGTACAGGGCCTTTTCAGTGGCCGGCATATTCCATAAATAATCATCGTAAATTCTCTTTATCCACCACGGTGTTTTTACGAGGTAAAACATTTTGCTCAATAATTTCAGTTCCGGTTAATCGTTTTAGATTTTTGCATGTCTGATCGCAAACAAAAAAATCAATCCTTATGAAACTAAACAAAATCTTTACCCTGTTATCACTTACCGCCCTCTTTTTTTTATCGGCCTGTAAAAAAGAGAAAGAAACAAATGAAGAAGTGGAAACCACCTTCCGGCTCAGCGGCGACCAGGCAATATCCGAAAGCCTCGCCGATGATGCCAATGTTGTTTTCCTGGAGGCAGCATTTAATGCAGGCCTGGCCAATGGCCGAAGCAGCCAGGTATTGCAATCCACCAATACGCTCAGCTGTGCCTCTGTATCCGTGACTCCGCAAAATTCTTTTCCCAAAACAATTGTGATTGACTTTGGCGCCGGCTGTACTTCGCAGGACGGCATCACCCGCAAAGGAAAAATCAATATTGTGCTGTCTGATTCAGTACATCACCCCGGGGCTACTGCTGTAATGACATTTGATAATTATTATACTGAAAATTATAAAATTGAAGGCACCATTACCTGGACCAATACCAGCACGCCAAACGGTATCAGCTGGACCAGGGAAATAGAAGACGGTAAGGTAACTGCCCCCGGCGGCAATTATTACTGGCTGCATGAAGGAACAAAAACCGTGACACAAACCGCCGGAGCCAATACACCGCTGAACCTGCTGGATGATGTGTATTCCATCACAGGCAATCATACTGTGACTAACGCAGCCGGCAAAAGCAGAACCGCCACCATTATTGAGCCGCTGGAAAAGAAAACCATTTGCCATAATGTGAGCAAGGGCAAAGTGAAAATTGAAGGCCCCAATCATTACGCTATTGTTGACTACGGCGACGGCGCCTGCGACAGGGTGGCAACCATTTCCATTGACGGCAATCCGCCCCGCACCATTTTGCTGCCATAAAAATCCGAACCCGCGAATCAGAAACCGTCTTCTTTGCAGGACGGTTTTTTATTTGTAAAAAATAGAAAAGCGGAAACTTATCTTTGCCGCCTATGGCAAAAAGAGTAAGAGTACGGTTTGCTCCATCGCCTACCGGCGGCCTGCACATGGGCGGTGTGAGAACCGTTTTATACAATTACCTGTTTGCAAAAAAAAATCGTGGTGATTTTATCCTGAGAATTGAAGACACTGATCAAACCCGCTATGTGCCCGGCGCTGAACAATATATTTACGATTGTTTAAAATGGTGTGGCCTTGAACCCGACGAAAGTCCCGTACACGGCGGCAGCTACGGACCGTACAGGCAGAGTGAAAGAAAAGAACTGTACAGGCAATACGCTGAACAACTGGTGAAAGATGGTTTTGCCTATTATGCTTTTGATACCCCCGGTGACCTGGAAAAGATGCGACATGCCCCGATAGCGGCGGGAGCCAAAACAGAACAGGTGAACACACAGCAATACGACAGCACTGTGCGGATGAAGATGCGAAACTCATTGGCGCTGCCGGAAAGCGAAGTAAAAAAATTGCTGGAAGCAAATACACCGCATGTCATCCGCATCAAAATGCCGCAGCATGAAACGGTTTACTTTACTGACATGATACGCGGCGAAGTGCATTTCGATACATCAATTATTGATGATAAAGTGCTGCTGAAAGCCGACGGCATGCCTACCTATCATCTTGCCGTGGTGGTGGATGATTATTTGATGAAAATCTCTCATGTCTTTCGCGGCGAAGAATGGCTGCCCAGCGCCCCGGTACATATATTATTATGGAAATATTTTGGCTGGGAAAACGAAGTGCCGCAATGGGCGCATTTGCCGTTAATACTCGGACCCAATGGAAAACTGAGCAAACGCGACGGCGCCAGGTACGGTTTCCCTGTTTTTGCCATGCGATGGACTGACCCTAATACCGGTGAAACAGTGGAAGGTTTTAAAGAGAAAGGATTTTTGCCCGAAGCCTTCATCAATTTTCTTGCGCTGCTGGGCTGGAACGACGGCACCGAGCAGGAGATTTTTACCAAACAGGAGTTGATTGAAAAATTTTCGGTTGAAAGAGTGCATAGTGGCGGGGCAAAGTTTGATTATGAAAAAGCCAGGTGGTTCAATCATGAATGGATAAAGAAGTCGGAGGTCGGAAGTCTGATGCCGGAAGTCAGAAATCTGATGTTTGAAAAAGGCCTGACTGATGTTGATGATGGTATTTTATCGAAAGTGATTTGTCTTGTAAAAGACCGCTGCACCTTGCTGACGGATTTTTATGAGCAGAGCTGGTTTTTCTTTCGTGCGCCGGATAAGTGGGATGTGGATGCGGTGAAGCCGAAGTGGAATGATGCCAAAAAACTTTTCTTTGCTGAAGTGATTCGCAATTATGAATTGAATAACGACTGGACAACTGGCACGCTGGAAAAAAATTTCAAAGAAATTGCAGCGGTGAATGAAATAAAACCCGGCGATGTGCTGCTGCCCTTCCGCATCATGTTGGTAGGCGGCAAATTCGGCCCGGGGGTGTTCGACATTGCTGAAATACTGGGAAAAGCAGAAACCATCAATAGGATAAAAAAGGCATTAAAAGTATTTTCATAATTTCAGGTAATGAACCGCCCCATTCGAGTTTTGGTCGCAAAAGTAGGATTAGACGGCCACGACCGCGGCGCCAAGGTAATTGCCACAGCCCTGCGTGACGCCGGTATGGAAGTGATTTATACCGGTCTGCGGCAAACACCGGAAATGGTGGTGAATGCCGCCCTGCAGGAAGATGTAGACGCCATCGGCATCAGCATCCTGAGCGGGGCGCACATGACCGTGTTTCCGAAAGTGATGAACCTGATGAAAGAAAAAGGAATGAATGATGTGCTGCTTACCGGTGGGGGCATCATACCAGAAGAGGATATGAAAAAACTGCATTTAATGGGCGTGGGAAAACTCTTCGCTCCGGGCACGCCTACTTCGGAAATTGCCGGCTATATACGGAACTGGGTAAAAGAGAACAGGAGTTTTTAGAACCCATCTCAAAAGTCAATGATCACAACACAGTGGCACAGAGATAAAGAGCTGCACAGAGAATTTACCTCTGGGTCGACATCTCTGTGTAACACAGTT
>CAZDUO010000077.1:0-1711 GCA_964508655.1 uncultured Chitinophaga sp.
GTAGCCCCGCCGAGAATCGAACTCAGATCTGGAGTTTAGGAAACTCTTATTCTATCCATTGAACTACGGGGCCGGTTGAATATTGAATACAGAACGGAGAATTGTGCTTGTTGAATCCTTGCGTTCAGTATGCCGCAAATGTATTACGCCGGACAGCAAAAATAACAGATTCTGTCTTTACCTTTCAACCTGAAATTTTCACTTATGAAAAAATCAATACCTGCGGCTCTGTTGCTGGTGCTTGGTGCCATTTTTATAAATAAAACCAGTGGCCAGGCTGCACAAAAAACTCTGCTCAATCATATTGCCCTTTACGTGGTTGACCTCAAAACCAGTACGGAGTTTTACCGCGACATCATCGGCCTCGATACCATTCCCGAGCCTTTTCATGACGGCCGCCACACCTGGTTCAGCGTGGGTCCGAAAAGCCACTTGCATATTATTTCCGGCGCCACAGCAAAAACGGAACATAATAAAAACACGCACCTCTGCTTCAGTGTGGCTTCAGTGGAAGAGTTTGTAAAAAAACTGGCAAAGCACAACGTGGAATTCGAAGACTGGCCCGGTGCCAAAAGAAAAATCACCACCCGTGTGGATGGTGTCAAACAAATTTATTTTAAAGACCCGGATGGCTACTGGATTGAAATAAATGATGCAAAAGAGTGAGTTGATTGCGAGGAACCCCGGGATCGGGGTGACGAAGCAATCTCCCCTATTAAAATTTAATCTTTTCCGGCAGGTACTTCCCCACCAGGTCTTCATAATAGCCTTTCAGCTTTGTCCAGTCAGGTGGCGTGGGAGATTTTGAATACAAATCATAAGGATTGAAAAGCTTAACCCACTTCAGCATTTCCCTGTCATGATCATCCAGTAAATAACTGTATGCTCCTTCACGATGCCACGCATAAAAAGAATGATACCGCAGCATATACAGTCCCGGCTCGGGCAGGTAATCTTTCATCATCTGGTACACATATTCATCGTGTCCCCAGCTCATATACACATTGCGCAAGCCGCAGTTTTTTGCATACACACCTAACTCTGCCTGGTAATCCGGATTCTGATAATCCGGATTGTTTTTAAAATATTCCGGGTAAACAACTTTGTCAGAATAAGCACAGCCCACCGGGAACGTATCGCCTACCACCGCCCATTGCGGTTCGCCAAACAAACAAAGCACTTTGCCCATATCATGCATAAGCCCTGTCAGCACCATCCAGTCGGGATGCCCATCGGCACGGATAGCTTCAGCGGTTTGCAGCAAATGCTGAAACTGATCAAGGTCCGTATCCGGATCGGAATCATCCACAAGCTGGTTGAGAAAATCAAACGCCGCCCATACCGGCATTTCTTTTTTATCAAACCTTAAAAACTCTTTTCTTTTTTCCTGCACAAACGCATACGTCTGCTGTGTGTGATTGAGGCGATAAAACTCCCTCACCGTATCTCTCGGGGGTGCATCATAATTTCTGAACTCATCAGTTCCTTTACCACTTGCAATCACTTTCGGGTCAGGATAGCGCCGCAGCACATCTGCTTCCCATTCATCAAGTGCTGCAAGCGGGTTGGCAGGATTGCCGTTGGTTAGATTTGGGTTCATGAATATTAATTTATTCCTTTAAAGTTAGTTTTTCTATCTTCAGCCCGGAAGTTTTTTTTAACCGGCCTGACGGTCACGATGGTCTGACGGTCACGATGGTCTGACGGTCAC
>CAZDUO010000077.1:1811-17764 GCA_964508655.1 uncultured Chitinophaga sp.
CTGACGGTCACGATGGTCTGACGGTCACGATGGTCTGACGGTCACCGTCTGACCACCGGCCTGCTAAATATATTTTCTATGACACTGACGATTGCTGATTACCTTGTCATCCTGCTTTATTTCGCTTTTGTTATCGGCGTAGGGTTTATCATCAAAAAGAAAATAAAAACCGGGAATGATTTTCTTATCAGCAACCGCAACATTCCGCTCTGGATTACCAGCCTTGCTTTTATCTCCGCCAATCTCGGCGCACAGGAAGTGCTGGGCATGGTGGCTTCCGGCGCCAAGTACGGAATTCAAACCGTTCACTTCTATTGGGTGGGCGCCATCTTCGCCATGGTGTTTCTGGGCGTATTCATGATGCCATTTTATTATGGCAGCCGTGCCCGCAGCGTGCCCGAATACCTGGCGCTGCGTTTTGATGAAAAAACAAGAGGTCTCAATGCCATTTCTTTTGCAGTGATGACAGTTTTTTCTTCCGGCATTTCATTGTATGCCCTGGCCAAACTGCTGGAGGTTATCCTGAAATGGGATTTTGATGTTTCTATCTGGGTGGCTGCCGGCATTGTTATGATCTATACTTTCCTCGGCGGCCTCACCAGCGCCGTGTACAACGAAGTGCTCCAGTTTTTTTTAATTGTAATGGGTTTATCGCCGCTGGTAATAGTAGCGCTTCACGATGCCGGCGGATGGGAAAATATAAAAGCGCAACTGCAGCCGGAAATGACACATGCCTGGAAATACATGGGCAATGCCGATGCCAACCCGATGGGCCTGCATTTTATGTCCCTGATTTTCGGGCTTGGGTTTGTGATGTCATTCGGCTACTGGTGTACCGATTTCCTTGTGGTGCAGCGGGCCATGATTGCAAAAAATATGAATGCAGCGCAACGTACACCCATCATTGCAGCATTACCTAAAATGCTGATGCCGCTGATTGTGGTATTGCCCGGATTGATTGCAGTTACATTGATGAGCCCGGCGCTGCAATCAAAAGGCTATAGCATTCCCCTTGCCGAAGATGGTGGAAGGGATTTTACCATGACGCTGCCTTCACTCATTGCGCATTACTATCCCAGCGGGCTGCTGGGCGTAGGCATCACGGCACTGCTGGCTTCTTTTATGAGTGGCATGGCGGGCAATGTGACTGCATTCAATACCGTTTTCACGTACGATATCTACCAGTCTTATTTTATAAAAAATAAATCGGATAAGCATTACCTGTATGTTGGCAAAGCAATCACCGTGGCGGGCATTTTGTTTTCCATCGGCACGGCCTATATTGCCAAAAGCTTCAACAACATCAACGATTTTCTACAGCTGGTGTTCAGTTTTGTAAACGGGCCGCTGTTCGCCACTTTCCTGCTGGGCATGTTTTGGAAAAGAACCACAGGACACGGCGCATTCTGGGGACTGCTCTGCGGAACAATTGCCGCAGCCATCACACACGGACTGACATTAGCCGAAGGGAAAGGCGGATGGATAGCGCCGATGTTTGAAATAAAAAGCGGCATGGGGCAGGCATTTATCGTGGCTTCAGTTTCGTGGACGGTAAACTTTTTTACCACCATCTTCGTCAGCCTGCTTACCAAACCCAAGCCGGACGAAGAGCTGAAAGGACTGGTGTATTCGCTGACTAAAAAAGAACCGCTTGCAAATGTAAAATGGTACCTGAACCCGGTAACATTTGGCATCATCCTGCTGGCCGTTACCATTGCGCTTAACTTGTACTTTTTCTAAACCTGGCTTATGCTGAAACGTTTCAACGAACTGAATTTTGTTATCGGGCTTTTCTTCCTGATGGTTTCCCTGGTGTTGCTGGGCAGCACATTCTTCAGTAAAAATTTATCCGGCAGCATCAATATCTATACGGGTATTGCATTTCTTGTGTTCGGATTGCTGATGATTCTTATCAGGCAGAAAAACAGCAGCGGGCAATGATTAATGCCATGCACAGCTGCTCTTGCCTGTTGCAAACCATTCCTCTTCTTAAAGCCCTATTCCGCCTATCTTTGCAGCCCTAATAATGTGAATTATGAAATTTTACAACTGGTTGATACAATACCGCCTTTATATAGGCATTGTGCTGGGCGTGGGTGGTGGCGTCACCAATTACTTATCCGGTTTCTGGCCGGGCTTTCCTCTTTATTTTGTCGGGCTCATTTTAATTTTCGGCCATTTCTTTTTTGGCCCGCTGCGCCTGATTCAGGAATACCTGGAAGCCGGCGATATGGAAGGGGCAGAAAAAATTCTTAACTCAATAAAATTTCCCCGCCTGCTGTACAAACCCATCCGTTCGGTGTATTACACACTCAAAGGAAATGTGGCCATGATGAAACAGGATTTTGAAGGCGCAGAAAAAATGATGAAGAAAGGCCTTGACCTCGGCATGCCGATGAAGGAAGCCGAAGGCGCCAGCATGCTGCAGATGGGAATGCTGTCCATGCAGAAAAACGATATGAAGCAGGCTGAGAGTTATATCCGTGCTGCCATCCGCAAAGGACTGCCCGATAAAGAAAACGAAGCAGCCGCTTACCTGCAGATGTGCAGCATCATGATGAACAAACGGGAATTCCGTGCCGCCAAAGATTTTTTCCGCAAGGCAAAAAACCTGAAGCCCACCACGCCCCAGATTGTTGACCAGATAAAACAGATTGAAAAATACATAACGAGGATACCGGGATAGAATTACCAGCGTTAAAACGGTTCAGAGGAAACCAGCAGAGGGGTTCCTCTTTTTTTGTCATTAAGCGAACCAGTAACTTTGATACATGTCGTTTAAAAGAGAAAAACTGGAAAAAACTTTTCGTGAAGAGTACGAACGGCTGAACGAAAAACAGAAGCTAGCGGTGGATACTATCGAAGGCCCTGTGATGGTAATTGCCGGCCCCGGCACCGGCAAAACGCAGATACTGGCCAGCCGGGTAGGAAAGATTCTGCTGGAAACCGATGCACAACCTGAAAATATTCTTTGCCTCACTTTTACTGAAGCAGGTGTGGTGGCTATGCGCAGGCGGCTGCAGCAATTTATCGGCAGCGATGCTTATAAAGTAAACATCGCCACTTTTCATGCTTTCTGCAATGATGTGATACAGGATAATCTTTCGCTATTTGAAAAAACATCACTGGATCCTGTTTCCGACCTGGAGCGGATTGAATTTTTAAAAGAGCTGATAGACACCTTACCGAAAAATAATCCGCTGAAGCGCTATCGCGGCGATGTGTATTTTGAAATCTACAACCTCCAGTCGCTGTTCAGCACTATGAAAAAAGAAGGCTGGACGACTGAATTTATTAACCAAAAGATTGATGAATACCTGGACGACCTGCCCAACCGTGACGAGTTTGTTTACAAAAGGAAATACAAAGACTTCAAACCTGGTGATATAAAAAAGGATAAGATTGAAGAGGAGATGGAGAGGATGGAAAAGCTGCGGGCGGCTGTGGGTGAGTTCGGCCGCTTTCAGCAACTGATGCGGATGAAAAACCGGTACGATTTTGACGACATGATCAATTGGGTGATTAATGCTTTTGAAGAAAACAAAAACCTGCTGGCCCGCTACCAGGAACAGTTTCTTTACATACTGGTAGATGAATACCAGGATACCAGCGGCACGCAAAACAGGATTGTGGAATTGCTCATCAATTACTGGGACAAACCCAATGTGTTTGTAGTGGGTGATGACGACCAGAGTATTTTCCGTTTCCAGGGCGCCAACGTGGAGAATATGCTGAACTTTGCAGATAACTATAAAAACCACCTGGCCACAGTGGTGCTTACCAGCAACTACCGCTCCACACAGCCGATACTCGATATTTCAAAAACACTGATTGATAAAAATGAAGAGCGGCTGGTAAAACAAATTCCCGGCCTCAGCAAAAATCTTGTTGCTTCCAGTCATCGTGTAAGTACATTGATGCATCCTCCCGTCATCAAAGAATACGAAACGCAAAGACAGGAAATGATTGACATCACACTGCAGGTGCAGCGGCTGCTGGCCGAAGGCATTCTGCCTGGCAGCATAGCGGTTATTTATAAAGAAAATAAATATGGCGAAGAGCTGGCACATTATTTCAAACTCAGGAATATTCCATTTTATTCAAAACGTAGCCTGAATTTGCTGGAACTGCCGCAGGCAAACAAAATTATTCTCATACTGAAATACCTGGCTGCCGAACACGATGTGCCTTATGGCGGCGATGAAATGCTGTTTGAAATACTTCATTTCGATTTCTTTCATATTCCAGCCTTGGCGATTGCCAGGCTGAGTGTAGAGGCGGCAGAAAAAAAATATGAGGAAAATTATTCGCTGCGCCGCCTGCTGTATGAAAAAGCAAATGGAGCACCGAAAGATTTGTTCAGCAGCGGGGTTCATGAAGGATTTAAAAAAGCATCGGCTGTTCTTGAAAAACTGGTTGCCGATGTGCCAAACATCACGCTGCAGCAACTGTTTGAAAACATCGTTCGTGAAACCGGGCTGCTCAGTCACATGATGCAAAGCCCCGACAAGCACTGGCAACTGCAAATACTGACCGGTCTGTTTGATTTTGTAAAAGAAGAAACCCGCCGCAATGCATCACTCCGTTTGCAACAGCTCATCAATATAATAGAGCTGATGGAAAAAGAGGAAATAGCTTTGCCGCTGGTGCAGGTAAGCGGCAGTGAAAAAGGAGTAAACCTGCTCACCGTGCACGGCTCAAAAGGATTGGAGTTTGAATATATTTTCTTTGCCGGCTGTAATGCTTCGTTTTGGGAAAAAAAACGCAAACCCGGCAGAGGATATAAATTACCGGATACAATTTTATCTTCCACTTCTCCCTCCACAGGAGGAAGCCGGGGGGAGGCTGAGGAATTGCGACGCCTCTTTTACGTGGCACTCACAAGAACTGAAACTCACCTGGCTATTTCATACAACCGGTTTAAAAATGACGGCAAAGAACTGGAACCGACCATGTTCATCGCCGAAATCATGGATCAGCACAGGTTACCGGTTGAGAAAATAATCATCAGCGAAGAGGCGCTGGCTGAATTCAATGCCCTCCAGTTTGGCGAAGCCGATGCACCGGAAATAGAAAAAATGGAAGAAGAAGTGATCGGCCGCCTGCTGGAAAAATTTGTAATGAACGTGACAGCATTGAACAATTACCTCAACTGCCCGCTTGAATTTTATTTCAATAATCTCATACGAATTCCTTCACCTAAAAATGAAGCCACCGAATTTGGCTCGGCCGTGCATCATGCGCTGGAGCAATTGTTTCGCAAAATGCTGGGCCCCGATGGCATGGGTGGCAGCACAGGACAGTTTCCGTCAAAAGAAATTTTCATCGCCGACTTTGAGTGGTACATGCACCGCCACCGTGAAAGTTTTACCAAAGAACAGTTTGACCGCCGCCTGGAATATGGCTGTGAGGTTCTAAGCAATTATTATGACCGGCGTACCGGTGGCTTCAACAAAATTGTGGCAATTGAAAGAAATATCAGGAATGTAGTGGTAAAAGGAGTTCCGCTTAAAGGTAAACTCGATAAACTTGAATTTGACGGAAAATCGGTAAACGTGGTTGATTACAAAACTGGTGATCCCGATAAAGCGCTGCCCAAACTGAAAGGACCGTCAGAAAAAGAACCCAATGGCGGCGATTACTGGCGGCAAGGAGTTTTTTACAAAATTTTAGTGGATAATTATGAACAGAAGAACTGGAAGGTGGTAAGCACCGAGTTTGATTTTATAGAACCGGATAAAAAGAAAAACTTCCGTAAAGAAAAGCTCATCATTTCACCCGCCGACCTGGAAACAGTGATACAGCAGGTTGTTACTGTTTGGGCAAAAATTCAGAACCGTGAATTCTATATCGGTTGCGGCAAACCCGAATGTCACTGGTGCAATTTTGTAAAAACAAATAACCTGGCTATTGCACTGCACGAACTGCAAACAGAGGAAGAAACAGAGCAATGATTAACGCAGCTTTCTATTAATATGAAGAAAGCTTTAACAGACCATAACGATAAAGCCTTTATGTTTGCACGGTATCAATATTCGCTTCATTCGCTTCCCTGGTATAAAACATTGAAAATTGAGCATTGAACATTTTAATCTACATAAAAAGACTTCTTCCGTTTTTTTTCGCCATCCTTCTCATCCCGAAAATCCTGGTCACTTCAGGCTGCGCCAATATGATTCCTCCCACCGGCGGGCCAAGGGATTCGTTGCCGCCACGGGTTGTGAAAGCGGAACCGCCTGACTCAAGCGCCGGTTTCAAAAGCAGAACCATCACAATTACTTTTGACGAATACATTGACCCGCAGCTGGACCTGGTGCAGAACCTGCTCATTTCTCCCACTCCCGAAAAACAACCGGCCGTGGAAGTAAAACTTAAATCACTCATCGTAAAAATTAAAGACACCCTTGAACCCAACACTACTTACTTCTACAATTTTGGCAAAGCCATTAAAGATGTGAACGAAGGCAATGTGCTGCCAAATCTTTCCTACATTTTTACAACCGGCACGGCTATTGACTCACTTGAACTCACCGGCAATGTAAGGCTTGCCGAAACCGGCGGCACCGACAGCACACTCATCGTGATGCTGCATCGCCGCAGCGACGATTCCGCACTTGTAAAAGAACGGCCACGCTATATTACCCGTCTTGATGGCAGCGGTAATTTTCGTTTCCGGTTTCTTCCGGCCGGCACCTATTATATATATGCCTTGAAAGACGAAGGCGGCAGCCGCCGGTATTTTGGAGGCGCCCAGCTTATTGCCTTTGCCGACAGCGCAGTGGAAGTAAAACCCGAAGCGCCTCCTGTTACCTTGTACGCTTATGCCGATAAAAAAGAAACGACAACTGCGCCACTCATCAGCTTCACCAGCGGCCGCAGCCCGGGTGCCAAAGCCGATGACAAAAGATTAAAATTCGGCACCAGCCTCAGCGCCGGCGTGCAGGACCTGCTCACCGGTTTTTCTCTCAACTTCGAACAGCCGCTGCGCAGCCTCGATACACTGAAGCTGCAGCTTAGTACCGATTCATCTTTCAAACCCGAAACGAATTATTACTGGACACTTGACAGCCTGAAGAAAAAACTTATCCTGCAGGTTGCCTGGAAAGAAAATACGCTTTACCATCTCATTCTCGATAAGGATTTTGCCGAAGACAGCGCCGGCCGCAAGCTGCTGAAAACAGATACCCTGAGTTTTACTACCCGCAAAAAAGCGGATTATGGCTCGGTAAAACTGAATTTCATCAATCTTGATGTTTCAAAAAATCCCGTGCTGCAGTTCATCCAGGGCAACCAGGTAATAAGGTCATTCCCGCTGGCAGCGCCTGAATTTTTCCAGCCGCTCTTTCTCCCCGGCGAATACGACCTGAGCATTCTCTTTGACAACAACAAAAACGGCCGCTGGGACCCGGGTGAATTTTTCGGAAAAAGAAAACAGCCCGAAATCGTCAAACCCCTCAGCAAAAAAATTTCCGTGAAAGCAGACTGGGAAAATGAATATGAAATCCAATGATGAGTAATGAGTAATGAGGGTTGATTTTTGTAACCGGGAACACAATTACTCATCACTCATCATTCATCACTCATTATCTTTGCTTCATGCAATTCTCCTCCCAGCTTCTTGAAAACGCAGTGAACGAATTTGCCAGGCTGCCCGGAATCGGTAAAAAAACTGCTCTGCGCCTGGTGTTGCATTTATTAAAGCAGGACGAAAAAGATGTGGCGCAATTTGCCGAAGTGATTGCTAAAATGCGCAGCGAAATAAAATTCTGCCAGCGCTGTTTCAATGTGGCCGATGGCGACATCTGCTCCATCTGCGCCAACAGCCTGCGCCGGCAGGATATGATTTGCGTGGTAGAAAACATCCGCGACGTAATTGCCATTGAAAGCACACAGCAGTACAGCGGTACATATCACGTGCTGGGCGGCGTCATTTCCCCCCTCGATGGCATCGGGCCCGACCAGCTCACTATCGAATCACTCATCAGCCGCGTGCAGAAAGAAAAAACCGGGGAAATCATTTTTGCCCTTAACCCCAATATCCAGGGCGACACTACTATTTATTATATACAAAAGAAACTTCAACACCTGGATGTCCGCATCACCACTATTGCCCGCGGCATAGCCTTCGGCGGCGAACTGGAGTATGCCGATGAAATGACGCTGGCAAGAAGCCTGCAAAACCGCCTTCCGGTGGAAAGTTATGTTGGCCATAAATAACTTTTGACTTTTAAGTTTTGACTTTTATCTTTGCGCCGCAGGCGGATTTGTTTATTGTTCGGCCTGTACAAAAAACTGAACTAATAAACGACAAGAAACTTCACTTACTGTTTCCAACCGTTTATTTAGTTCGAGGATATTGATTATGTAGTCAGCTTGACTACTGCTATTAAGCTTTTGTTGCGCCTGTCCTCCGAAGCTTCAGCGCAGGAGGGACGCTCCGTTCAGGATTCGGTAATTCTGTTCAACAAAACTAACAGCGCATAGCTAAAAATTTAAAGCTTTTTTTATGAACATCAGAAACGAACTCGAAAAACGCATTCTCATCATTGACGGGGCCATGGGCACCATGATTCAGCGGTACCGGCTCACCGAAGCCGATTACCGCGGCGAAAGGTTCAAAGACTGGCCCACAGACCTCAAAGGCAACAACGACCTGCTGTGCCTTACCCAACCACATATCATAAAAGAAATACACAAGCAATATCTGGAAGCCGGCGCGGACATCATTGAAACCAACACCTTCAATGCACAGCGTGTGTCGCTGGCCGATTACGGCATGCAGTCGCTGGCGTATGAAATTAATTTTGCCGCCGCAAAAATTGCAAAGGAAAGTATCAACGAATGGAGAGCCCAAAACCCCTCCCTTCGTGAGGGGTTGGGGTGGGCCGCTGGCGCCATCGGGCCCATGAACAAAACCTTATCTCTCTCCCCCGATGTCAACAATCCCGGTTACCGTGCCTTGACGTTTGATGAAGCTGTTGAAGCTTACTATGAACAGGTAAGTGGCCTGGTTGACGGAGCTGTTGACCTGTTATTAATTGAAACCATCTTCGATACCTTAAATGCAAAAGCAGCCATTTTTGCCATTAAAAAATATTTCAAAGAACATCCGGCTGCTCAGCGAATAGAAATAATGATCAGCGGAACTATTACCGATGCATCAGGAAGAACACTTAGCGGGCAAACACTCGGAGCATTTTATACATCCATGATGCATGCAAAGCCGCTGAGCATCGGGCTCAACTGTGCACTGGGCGCAAAAGAAATGCGGCCGCATATCGGGGAGCTGAGCCAGCTTGCCTCCTGTTATGTTTCGGCTTATCCTAACGCAGGTTTACCCAATGCCATGGGAGAATACGACGAAAAACCCGAAGACACGGCTCACTTTATTGAAGAATGGGCCCGCGAAGGCTTTGTAAATATTGCAGGCGGTTGCTGCGGCACCACACCCGAACATATACGGCATATTGCCAATCATGTAAAAAATTTATCACCCAGAAAATTACCGGAGACTATAAAAGAACTGGCGATTTGATTATCTTAGCGAATCGTATTGAAAACTGATGGAAAAAATTCTGCTGATACTGTCCGTACTCATTCTTATCGTCAACAACTTTTCTTCTATCCGGAATCTTCTGGCCAGGAGGAATCCATAAATGTCGGAACAGGTTATCATTCATCCTTACTTACGGCTTTCTGGTTTAGAACCACTGGTCATTCGCCCCGAAACCAATTTTGTAAATATCGGCGAACGAACCAATGTGACCGGTTCTAAAAAATTTGCACGCCTTATTAAAGAAAACAAATATGAAGAAGCGCTGAGTGTAGCCCGCCAGCAGGTGGAAAACGGCGCCCAGGTGCTGGATGTAAATATGGACGATGCGCTGCTCGATGGCGTACAGGCTATGACAACTTTCCTGAACCTGCTGCAAAGCGAACCCGACATAGCAAAGATTCCTGTCATGATTGACAGCTCGAAGTTTGAGATTATCGAAGCAGGGCTTAAATGCGTGCAGGGCAAATGCATTGTCAATTCCATTTCATTGAAAGAAGGCGAAGAAAAATTTATTCAGCAGGCCGAAACCTGCCTGATGTACGGCGCCGCTGTTATCGTGATGGCTTTTGATGAAAGAGGCCAGGCCGATACAAAAAACCGTAAAGTGGAAATATGTCACCGGGCTTATACTATTCTCACCAAACAGGTGGGGTACACTCCGCAGGATATTATTTTCGACCCCAACATTTTTGCCGTAGCCACTGGTCTTGAAGAACACAACAACTATGCAGTTGATTTTATCGAAGCCACAAGGGAAATAAAAAAACTGATGCCGCTGACAAAAGTAAGCGGCGGTGTGAGCAATCTTTCTTTCTCCTTCCGCGGCAATGAGCATGTGCGGGAAGCCATGCATTCTGTTTTCCTTTACCATGCCATCAAAGCCGGCATGGATATGGGTATAGTGAATGCCGGGCAGCTGGTGGTGTACGATGAAATAGAACCTGAGCTGCGAAAGCTCTGCGAAAATGTGATCCTGAACCATAATAACGAAAACAATGAAGCCACCGAAAAACTGATTGCCTTTGCTGAAACTGTAAAGGCAAAAGGTAAAACTGAAGTTAAGGATGAGGCATGGAGAAATACCCCGGTGGAGGAAAGATTGAAGCATGCTTTGATTAATGGCATTACGGATTTCATTGACGCCGATACCGAAGAAGCAAGACTGAAATATCCCAGGCCGCTTGATGTAATTGAAGGTCCTTTGATGGACGGTATGAATGTGGTGGGTGATTTATTCGGCAGCGGTAAAATGTTTTTACCGCAGGTGGTGAAGAGTGCAAGAGTGATGAAAAAAGCGGTTGCTGTATTAACACCCTACATTGAAGCAGAAAAAGAGGAGCGACGCCTGGCACATCTGGCAACCGGAACGGTAAACAAAGAAGAAGCCGGTGCGGCCCGTATTCTTTTGGCAACCGTAAAAGGCGATGTACACGACATCGGGAAAAATATTGTTGGCGTAGTGCTTGGCTGCAACGGCTATGAAATAAAAGACCTTGGCGTAATGGTACCTGCCGATAAAATTCTGGATACGGCAGAAAAAGAAAAAGCAGATATTATAGGGTTGAGCGGTTTGATCACTCCATCTCTCGATGAAATGGTGCATGTGGCGCATGAAATGAAACGTCGCGGAATGAAACAGCCGTTGCTTATCGGCGGCGCTACTACGTCACGTACGCATACAGCCGTAAAAATTGCACCGCAGTACGACAACGGCGTCATTCATGTGCTGGATGCCAGCCGCAGTGTGACCGTAGTGAGCAGCCTGCTGAGCAATGAACAGCGGGAACCCTTTCTGAAAGAAACCCAAAAAGAATACGAAACGCTGCGCCACCAGTTTTTAAATAAAAAATCAAAAACACTTATCCCGTACTCCGAAGCCGTTATTACCAAAGAATATTTCGACTGGAAACATTACAAGCCAGTCAAACCCGCTGTGGATGCAGTGAAAGTGCTGCAAGATTTTGACCTTGCCACCCTGGCAAAATACATCGACTGGGGCCCGTTCTTTATTGCATGGGAAATGCCCGGAAAATTTCCCGATGTTTTATCCGATAAAATTTTCGGCGCTGAAGCCACCCGGCTTTACAACGACGCAAAAAAGCTGGTGGAAAAAATTGTAACCGAAAAATGGTTTACAGCAAACGGTGTAATTGGTTTCTGGCCTGCAGTTAGTAACAATGCCGATACAATTACCTTACAAACCGAAAGCGGCGAAGTAAAACTGGAAATGCTGCGTCAACAGTTGAAGAAAGCGGTGGGACAACCCAACTTCTCATTAAGTGATTTTGTTTGTCCCCGGGAGTTGGGCTCCGACTACATGGGAGCTTTCGCTGTCACAATACAAGGTGCTGGTAAGTGGACTACAAAATTTGCCAACGAACACGACGAGTACAACAAAATCATGGTGCAAATTCTTGCCGACCGCTTTGTAGAAGCCTTTGCCGAATGCCTGCACGAAAAAGTGAGAAAAGAATACTGGGGCTATGCCAAAGACGAAAACCTGGACAACCAGCAACTGATAAGAGAAGAGTACAAAGGCATCCGCCCCGCACCGGGCTATCCTGCCTGCCCCGACCATACCGAAAAGCTGAAATTATTTTCATTGCTGAATGTGAAGGAAAATATCGGCATCGAACTTACTGAAAGCCTTGCCATGAACCCGCCGGCATCTGTTTGCGGCTGGTATATTGCCCATCCGCAAAGCCATTATTTTGGTGTGGGAAAAATTATGCGTGACCAGCTGGAAGATTATGCAAAAAGAAAAGAGATGAGTATGGAGGAAGCGGAGAAGTGGTTGCGGCCAATTCTTGAATAACCGGATTTGTTTGATCAATATTTTAAAAACAGCGATTCGTCTTTTAACCTTCCGCATTTCTGCTGAGGACATTTCTTCATTTAATAACAAACATCTTTTTTTAGGAATTGCCGGTACCTGGCTGGTGGGTATTGGCCGCTATTGGGATCATCCCAATGCCAAAACGCTTCAGTATGCAGGAGTGGGTTCCGTGATTTATATTTTTATTCTTGCTGCTTTTATCTGGCTCATTGTTTTACCTTACAATCCGGCTAGATGGAACTATAAAATGGTTCTTACCTTTATTTCGCTGACTTCCTTTCCCGCATTGTTGTATGCCATTCCGGTTGAAAAATTCCTTCAGATAGAAACAGCCGCAACTGTCAATGCCTGGTTTCTTTTAACGGTAGCTTCCTGGCGGGTGATTTTATTGTTTCAGTTTCTTAAAAGATTTGAAGAACTGAAAGGTTATGTTGCTGTACTCACTTTCATGCCATTGGTTATCATCGTTTCTTCACTTTCACTCCTGAATCTTGAAAAAGTTGTTTTTAATATCATGGGCGGAATCAGGCATACAAATGCAGCTTATAAGGCGTATGATATTTTAATTATTCTGACCGCGGTTTCAGTCATTTTGCTGCTTCCTTTCCTGGTGGCTTATATTATCGGCATTTTTGATAAGAAAAGATTCAGGAAAAATTCCTTATAGATTGCCAAAACAATTTCCCGGTGCACAGGCGGTCTTTCAGTTGTAATTTGAAAACCGTTTTGAATTTCAAATCTAAAATTTCTTACCTGGGCGGCAGAAGAGGTTAGCGGCTCTTTATCACTCTCGTCTTCGTCCAGCTGTCGTGCCATGGCCGTATGCCAAAACCGCTTAACACTTCAAATGGCACCAACCGGCTCAGCGTCCGCAGCAGTGCATCCCTGAATGTGAGCTCTTCCCCGTCTTCCCTGATGACCCGTGTGCCGGTTATCAATTTGCCCATTGTATAACCACGAAACCCTTTTTCACAAATAGTATAATAAATGAGGTAATTAAAAATAACAATGATGTAGCCAAGCACCCACAAATTGAGCCGGTTTTCTTCTTCAATTATTCTCATTATAAATTCAGGAAAAAAAGTTCCCAGCAGGTAACCCACCATGGTGCCGGTTACATAACTCAGCCCGTAGCGCAGCAGCAGGTTATCAATCAGCCAATTCAAAAAACGCTGACCCCTTGATGCCGGCTGGTATTGCAGATGAGGGCTTAATTCGTCGGCAAGACTCATTTCCGGGGGTTGGTTAATCGTATTTTCTTCCATTGAAAAGTCTTATCGTAAGAAATTAAACCCGAAGTTTTTCATCTCGTCTTTCAATTGCTGCGGGTTGTGAAAATGAATGCCGGATATTCCCAGTTCTTCCGCTGCCTTTACATTTCTCAAGTTATCATCAATAAACAAAGCTTCACCGGGGGTTACATTATACCTGTTCAGCAACCGCTGGTAAAATTCAATAAAAGGCTTCCGGGTTTTTTCTTCGCCGCTTACCACGCGGCCGTCGAACCAGTGCAGAAAATCGTAGCGCTCCAGCGCAATAGGAAAAGTTTCGGCGCTCCAGTTGGTAAGCGCATAAGTTTTTATTTCGGGTTTCTGTTTCAGTTGCCTGAAAATTTCCACTGTTTCCGGTATCGGCCCGCCGAGCATTTCTTCCCAGCGTCCGTAATAGGCCCGTATTTCATCTTCCCAATCGGGGTGTTTTTTTATCAGGTCTTCTGTGCCGGCATCCAGCGGGTAGCCGGCATCCTGGTTTTCGTTCCATTCATGTGTGGCTATGTTTTCAAAAAACCAGTCTATTTCTTCTTCCGTTTTAAAGATAGTGCGGTACACATAGCGGGGATTCCAGTCAATAAGCACACCGCCCAGGTCAAATATCACCGTATTAAAAGTATTCATCGGGAAAAATTTCAGGTTGCAATATTAACTCATCTTTTTTCAAACAGCCACCACGACCGGCGGCGGGGCACAATTTTATAATTCTGTTTGATATAGGTTCGTATATGATGCATGGCTTCATCCACATCATCAGTAAGCAGCACCAGCGAAAGATCCTTTCTGGCAATGGTTCCTTTCTGCGCCATGTGCTCCAGCATTTCCCACAGGTCTTTGTAATATTCTTTTCCAAACAGCACAAGCGGGAATTGTGTAATGGTTGTTGTCTGCACCAGGGTCAGTGTTTCAAAAAATTCATCCATGGTACCGAAGCCGCCGGGCATGATGATAAAAGCGTAAGAATATTTTGTGAGCAAAACCTTGCGGACAAAAAAATGTTCAAAGGTTATGGTATAGTTTGTAAAGGGGTTGGGTTTTTGTTCAAATGGCAACTGGATATTGCAGCCTACCGTTACACCGCCTGTTTCAAAAGCGCCGCGGTTGGCCGCTTCCATAATGCCGGGGCCGCCGCCGGTTATCGTCACAAAACCCATTTGTGCAATCCGCTTTCCGAATTCCCTGGCCGCTCTGTAATATTCATGTTCCTCTCCAAACCTTGCTGATCCAAATATTGTAATACACGGACCGATAAAGTGCAGCCGCCTGAACCCGTGGATGAACTGCCAGAATACACGCATCGCAAACAATAATTCAAAGCCCCTGCTTTTGGGACCATCCAGGTACACATGGGCTTTAGGCGGAATCAGGTGTTCATGTGGTTTCATATTTTTCAAATTATGCCGAACACTAAAAATAGAATAATTCCGCCAACGACCGTTTCTGTAAAACATGTAACTTGTCAGCCCGCAAAAATTAATTATGCGTATTATTTCATACAATGTAAACGGCATTCGGGCGGCCATCAACAAGGGATTTCCCGACTGGCTGAAAACAAATCCTGCCGATGTTATCTGCGTGCAGGAAACCAAGGCACAGAAAGATAATGTGGATCATAAACTGTTCAACGGGCTCGGGTATCACGATTACTGGTTCAGTGCGCAGAAAAAAGGATACAGCGGCGTGGCGGTATTTACAAAAATAATACCCGATAAAGTGGAGTATGGCAACGACCACGGCCCCAGCGATGATGAAGGAAGAATTCTGCAACTTGACTTTAAAGATGTGCGGCTCATCAATGCCTATTTTCCCAGCGGCACCAGTGGCGAAGAAAGGCAGGCGTTTAAATACAAATGGCTGGATGATTTTTTGGTGTGGCTGAATAAGCTGAAAAAGAAACATCCGAAACTGATTCTTGCCGGTGATTACAATATTGCACACAGGGAAATTGATATTCATGACCCGAAAGGCAATAAAAACTCTTCCGGTTTTTTGCCCGATGAAAGAAAATGGATGGATAAATTTTTTGCCAGCGGCTGGATCGATGCGTTCCGCGAATTTCACCCCGAACCGCACCGCTACAGCTGGTGGAGCCAGCGCTTCCCGGGTGTACGTTTGCAAAACAAAGGCTGGCGCATTGACTATATAAATGTTACTGAGCCATTGAAAAAACAGTTAAAGGATGCTGAAATTTTCCCCGATGTAAAACATTCTGATCATTGCCCGGTATATTTAGAAATTAAAATTTAGAGCGGCACTGTTTCATCACTGATTTCAACAATGCCGTTGCCAT
>CAZDUO010000078.1:0-17751 GCA_964508655.1 uncultured Chitinophaga sp.
CCGGAGTTGTCCTGATAGCTATCGGAACTGGTGATATTAAAATCATATCTCGTTTTATAAATAAGGCGCAGTAAATCCAAGAGCCAGCATTCCTGTTTTCACTTCCGGGCAACTGGTAAATAAATTCCACAAGAGCCCGCTGCGGTAGTTTTCAATCATCACGATTACCGGGCCCTGGTCAATAGCAAGGTATGAATCGGCAAACCAAACATCTTTCAGGCTGAAAGCATCTTTAAAACCATATTGCCCCCAGAGCCTGTCGCCGAGCACATAATAAAAAAATTTCAATGCCTTCATGCTTTCAGCCGGCGTATAAGGCAGCGATGAAATGGCAGCCGTTGGAGCAACCACTCCCACATCGTTGGTGGGGGAACTGGCCGTATAGCCATTGGGTATGTCGCTGGCCGTAAGTCCCCAGCAACTGTCGCTGTAGCCAAAGCGTGCAAGCGGATTGGCCACGCAGTAATTGTAGTTGATGAGTGAATGATTTTTATTCTGGGTAATATAAGGAGCATACGCATCCGCCAGGCCCGTGGGATTGATTCCCAAAAAAGAATAATGAGCAAAAAACAAAGGTCCGCCGTAAGCAGGGCCCAATGGAAGAGTGTACCCGTAATAATTATTACCGTTGAAGAATCCGTTGTTGCCGTTGGCTGTCCAGCCCATAGAATAAACAACCGGGGGAATGGAATAAGCAGCGGATGATGCGGCCAGCACATAAGTAATCAAACATTCATTCCAGCCACGAACCTGGTGATTCATTTGCCAACCGTAATTAGGGCTCCAGTGCCAGTACAGCACATTCTGGTTGTTTTGGCGAAACCAGTTCCACTCCACCGCATTCCAAATACTGTTTATATCGCTTCGCAAATTTGTTTCTGCAACATCGGCGCCATTGAAATATTGCCGGGCGGTAAGTAATCCCATTATGAGGTACGAAGTTTCCACCAGGTCGGCGCCGTTATCATACTGGCTGAAGGGAATGACCACACCCGTGCTGCCATTGAGCCAGTGCGGAAAGGCACCATGAAATTTCTGCGCCGTATTTTTTAAAAATGAAACGATGGTCTGCATTCTTGCCAGGCCCTGCGCTCTTGTAATAAAACCGCGGTGAATGCCGGTGATGAGGGCCATGATGCCAAAACCCGAACCGCCGGAAGTAACAGTTTCAGGTGTGGCATTGCTTCTTTCTCTTGCCAGCCCGCTTATGGGGTGGGCAAAATCCCAGAAGTAACGAAAGGTTTGCTGCTGCACCAGGTCGAGCAGGGCTTCGTCGGCGATAGCCGGAAATTTTCTTGATGAATCAATTTTGGTGATAAAGTATTTGTTGACATCGGAAATAAACCCGCCGCCGCTGGAAGATTTCAGGTCAGCAGTAATGCGGAAATTGTATTTTGATAAAAAAGCCAAAGGCGATGATGGTTGCAGCAGCAACACGGAATCTTTGTTTTGCCATGTGATGCCTAAAGCTATCTCAGCGCCGGCAGCATCGGTCAATTTAACGGCTGTGCCGGCGGTTGAAGTTTTCACCGGTTCGGTAAATTCAATTTTTATCAGTGGCTGCAGCGTTGTGCCGTACAGGGTATTGTCAAATGCTGTGTTGTTGAAATAAATATTTTTAACGGCTACCTGCTTCGGTGCAGGCGACACATCCGGTGTTTTTTGCTTGTTACAAAAAACGGTGAGTAATAGTACAGGAAGAGTCCAAAGCATATTTGAAAAAATCTTTTTCACAATAAAGTTATTTTATTCATTAATCCCAGCTAAAGGTACCCACGCTTGCTGCAGGTAGAGTAGCTGAAGCTGTTTTCCCCCCAAATTTTATATTAAAAGCTGCATCAGCAGCTCCGTCATTCAGCACCAGCAATACTTTCTTTCCTCCCGGTGTTTTGAATGCCACGTTGGGCAAATTGTTGCCCGGTATGCTGCTGGCCATCACTACCGAACCCGGGGGCACAAATTTGGAAACATGAGCAATGATGTAATAAGAAACATTTCGGTTGATGACGCCATCAAGTGTCAAGGCTCCTTTGCATTGCGAGCAACCGCCGGGAGTGTGGGGGTTATACCCGCCGTCATTTGCCAGGTTCCATTCCAGCGCTATACGGCTCCGGTTGCGCAGGGAACCGATAATCACATGGCGGGTGTGCCATTTTAAATCGCCGTCAAATGTTCCGTTGGCGCCTGTCCATTGCTCGGTGAAATAAAGGTTTTTATCGGGGTGAAGGCTATACACGGCTGACAGCGCACTGATGTCGCCTGCATATAAATGAAATGCCGTGCCGTCAATAAAGGGTTTGGCAGCTGCATCATTCAAAATGCTGATGGGGTAATTGGGATTGTCACAGTTGTGGTCCCAAATAATAATTTTTGTGCTAATGCCTGCCGCCTGGAATGCAGGGCCTAAATGATTTTTAATAAAATCGGCCTGCCGGGCTGCACTCATCATCATGCTGGGGTTATTGCCGCCGTGCTGCGGTTCGTTTTGCGGCGTGATGGCATCAATAGTAATGCCATGTGCCTTCATAGCCTGAATGTATTTTACAAAATACAGGGCATATACACTGTAATACAGCGGCTGCAAATTTCCGCCGATGGAGCTGCCGTTATCTTTCATCCACAGCGGCGCACTCCATGGTGAACCCATGAGTTTAATGTTTGGACTGATGGCAAGGATTTCTTTCAGCAGTGGAATAAGGTCCACAGTATCTTTTGAAAGGCTGAAATTGGCCAATTCCGTATCCGTTTGCCCGGCGGGCATATCATCATAGCTGAAAACTTCGGCGCTTAAATCTGATGCCCCGATGCTGAGGCGCAGATAGCTGATGCAGATAGAATTTTCATTTTTACCAAACAGTTCCTGCAGCAAGGCAGTTTTTTGCGCAGCGGGCAGGCGATTAATCAAATAAGCACTGCCGCCGGTGAGTGTGTAGCCAAAACCATCCACTGATTGCATAGCCTGGGTGGAATCAATTTCAATCACCGGGCTTGCATTTGTCGATTCACCGAATGAAAGATTCGCTGTTTGTTTCTGCAACAGTGCCGACTGGTCAGCTTTGGTAAGCCACCAGCTGATTTCATTTCCCTGTTGCCCGGATTCTTGTTTTTTATTCTTTGAGCAATTAGAACCGGCAGAAACCAATGCAGTCAGCAGCAGGGCTGCGAAAGAAAGTTTATTAATCATTTTTATTTTTAAAAAACAGTAAGGATTGATTGTTTCGTGCCAGCACAAGATTTTTTTTGTTACCTGCGGCGGTTATCCATTTCATATCCCGGGTTTCGCCGCTGAAGCTTTTGATGGTAAAATCCAGGACAAATGATTTTGAGTTGTTGTCAAATGAAAACACCGCCGGTTGCAGTGCATCATATCTTCCCTCGTAAGGAATCACGCCGTAAAAATTTCCAGCAGCAATAAATGTTCCGGGTTTATTGTTTGTTGTAAACGACATCACGGGAGCCAGCTGCAGTTCGTCGGGTAAATCCATTCGTGTAAAGTGCCCGTTTCCGTCGTTGATAAAGCAGGATGAAGCCAGCACTTCGGCTTTCAGCTCAAGATAATCTTTGAACAAATCATAAAAAATATACTGCACGGTTTTGCCGGCCACTTCGCTGTAGGTGAGATAGGCTTTTTTCAGCACCGGCATTCTTCTTTCCAGCTCATCTTTGGCCAGGAAGGTATATTCTTTCCCGTCAATAGTATAGCACATCACCTGTTCAACAGCGCCGTTTTTGTCGAAATCTTTTACATAAAGCTTGCAAGGGCCATTTTTACCTGCAAAGAGTTTTGTATTGCGGCCCCAGTTGCCGGCCAGCACATCGGTGAACCCGTCGCCGTTTACATCCGTGGCATAAAGAGTTTGCCATAAACCGGTGGAGCCGGGAATTTCTGAAGCAGTAAATTGTCCTTTTTTATTGATAAAAATTTTTACACCCATCCACTCACCGGTAACCAGCAGGTCGGGCCATGTATCATTATTCACATCAGCAAAGACTGCGGCTGTAATCATACCCAGCGATTGAAGAAAAATGGTACTGCCGGTTGCCATATCAAATATTCCATTACCCCGGTTCAGGTACATAAAGGAATGAACCGGTTGTCCGTAAGAAGTTGGATTAGCCAGGTTGCCAATAAAAAAATCCTGGTCGCCATCCTTATCAATGTCGGCTACGGCTACACAGGATTTGTTTTCATATTGGTTGGGAAAAGGGAGTACGGCTTTGGTGAAATGTCCGGCGCCGTCATTAATGTAAAGCCTGTCTTCACCCTCCTTGCTGCTTTTGAGTATTTCATTGCCGCCGCTTATCACCAGCAGGTCGGGCTTTTTATCCCCGTTGGCATCAAAGAAAACAGCATCCACATCTTCGGCTGATGCAGCGGCATTAAATAATGCTGTGTCACTGGATACAAAATTTCCGCCTGTCTGTTGAATCATCAGCGCTCCCGGCTGGTAGCGGGCGGCGCACACATACATGTCATCCAGGCCGTCGCCGTTTACGTCGGCCACTGCTATTTTGGGTCCGCGGGTTGACAAGGCATGGGGTATCAGGTACTGCACGTTATAATCAAAAAATTCATTTTCCTTATGCCTCCATGAAATGCGTTCGCCGGCAGGAATAAATTCAGGCTGTGGTGCAGGAAAAAAAGCCGCCTGCTGAAAAACGCCCGATGCATCTTTTGAATATACTGTCAGGGGCTTATTGGCCGGAATATTTTTTAAAACCTGGTAGCGCTGGTCGGGCCATACAATCAGCATACTGTCAGCCGCAGTGATTGTATCCAGTCCAAAATGCAACCGGGTATCCACTGAAGATTGAAAACCCCGTGTTAGCGCCAGCTGCTGGTATTGCATTTGGTTCCCGCTGAAGAGCCAGGCTTTGGCGCCGATACCAAAGCGGTTCATGTTGTTGCCTTTGAAAGTAACAGTTATTGAATTTTTTTTTGCCGAATTGTTTTTTAAAACTACCGCCTTCGAGTTTAAGGCATTAATCACCAGGTCAAGGTCGCCGTCATTGTCGAGGTCGGCATAAGCGGAGCCGTTGAAATAGCCTTTCAACCGGGCCGTGCCCCATTGCCTGCTGGCATCAGTGAAAGGCTTATTGCCATTTCCTTTAAACAAAAACGGGTGGGAACTGCCGTCAGGCATGGCATGGATGGTGGTGTCATCAAATTTATCTGTGCGGCTGAGCCCTTTTTTCATTTCCATATCTGAAGCAAACCGGATGTAGTCCAGGTCAACGGGGCGTTTTATAATACCGCTGGAAATGAAAAGATCTTTGAAACCATCATTATCAAAATCGGCAAAGAGCGGAGCCCAGCTCCAGTCGGTGGCGGCTACACCCATCATCAGTGCCTGTTCGCTGAAGTTGATGCCGTTGCCGTTATTGCGCTGCAGGCAGTTTTTTGAATACTGGTTTTGATAACCCTGAATTTCGAGTTTCACCTTGTAGATATCAGGGTTTTCATCGCTGCCATAGGTCTTTAAAGTTTTTTCATCGGGCGGCAGCATATCAACGGTAATGATGTCCAGTTGCCCGTCGTTGTTATAATCTGCGGCATCATTGCCCATGCTGAAGCGGCTGTAGTGCCGGAAGTGCTGTGCGCCGCTTTCACTAAATGTGCCATTACCGTTGTTGATATAGTAATAATCATTTTCATGAAAATCGTTTCCCACATAGATATCTTCCCATCCGTCGTTATTCAAATCTGCAATGGCCACACCCAGGCCATAGCCAAGATAGCTCTGGTAAATGCCGGCCGCAGCAGTTACATCGGTGAAGCGGCCTGTAGTGGCAATATCATTCCTGAAAAGTTTGTCGCCGGCCAGTGAGTCTGTTCGTTTCCTGTTACTGGTATCCACAATATTGGCATGCGGCTGCCTGGAATGACGCAGGATATAACAATCGAGGTCGCCATCGTGGTCATAATCGAAGAAGGCGGCCTGTGTTGAAAGGCCTTTTATATTCAATCCATACCTGCCGGCGCTTTCGGTAAAGGTGCTGTTGCCGTTATTGATATATAATTCATTTTGGCCCTGCAAACCCCATGAACCGCTGACAGCCGATACGTAAATATCCAGCAGGCCATCGCCGTTTATATCAGCCATGGTTACACCGCTGCACCAGTCGGCCATGCCGGCCACTGCGGCCATGCCGGTTATATCTTCAAAAACAAAATTTCCTTTATTAAGGTAGAGCTTGTTATTTCCTTTACTGTTGGCTGTAAAAAAGATATCAGGCAGCCCGTCATTGTTAATATCACCGATGGAAACACCGCCGCCATTGTAGTAATAGAGATAATAAAGAATGTTGAAAAGCGGCTTTTTTTCCAGGTTGTTTTCAAACCGGATATTTGTTTTTTCAGCAGAAACTTCGGAAAAAAGAGTTTGACGTGACTGGCAGCTGCAAAACAAAAAAACAAGCCAGGCCGGAACGGGACTGAAGCGGATAAACTTATTTCTTCCAGACATGAGTTACAATTTACACCCGTAAATATTAAGAAGGGCTGAACAATGTCAGCCCTTACTGCTTATGTACTGCTTGCTATATGAAAAAAGAGTTACAATTTGCTGTTATAAAGAGCCTGTACTTCGGCTGCTGAAAGGGCTTTGCTGTAAAGCCGCAACTGGTCTAATCCGCCATTAAAGCCCTGAATCCATCCGTCGGTGGGGCCTGAAATTCCGGCTTGTTTATTCCAGCCTCCAAAAACAAACTGGCCGGCAGTGCCATCGTTTGATTTCAGGTTCAGTTTACCCCTGGGATTGCCTCCGTTTTTTACATCGGTAAGGTTGGCCGGCAACCCGGTCAATGCCTGTCCATCGAAGTAATAGGTGAGCTTAGATGTGGTTTCATCATAAGTAATGGCAAGATGATGCCAGTTGCCGTCGAGTATCGGCTTGTTGAATTTATTGGCACCAACAAACTCAAACCACTGATCCTGCAATACAAATTTCATAGTAGCCGAAGTTGTACTGCTTTGTCCCTGGTCTTCGAACAAAAGCCATGTTTTGCCATTGGCCCAATGGTCTTTGTCGGTCAGGTTGAAAACAAATCCTGGTCCACCGCTCCAGGGAATGTTTTTCAGCCAGAAAGCAATTGTCATGCTGGTGGAATTGGTCCAGTCGTTTGCACTGCTATATTTTATTGCTTTATCCAGCAGGCCTTGCACGGCTTTTCCTGAAATGCCAGTTATAGATGACAAAGGATTGCTGGAGGCAAAATTGGCCCGGATACTGTCCACAGCATTCCGTAGCGGGTCGCTTGATGTGCCGTCAAAAGCTGCGTAGAATTTTAATGGACCGCCGGGCGGGTTTGCATCTTTTGGGTAATCGCCCAAGACCGGCCTGTCTTTTTTCTGGCATGAAACCAGGATGGCAGCAGAAGTGCATATCGTGATAAAATAGTTTATTGCCTTTTTCATATCAGATAATTTTTTTTGTTAAGTAAATTACCAACAAGGATTTTGAACCAATACCCCACCTGCAAAATCAATGGCAGATTGCGGAAGGGGGTAATATTTGTGACAGGGCGTATATCCGCGGCTTCCCAAAACTGTTTCGGCGTCGCCCCAGCGCACCAGGTCGAAAAATCTTTCTCCTTCCATAGCCAGTTCCGACCTTCTTTCTTGTTTTATGATATCCCTCATTGCGGCTTTTGTGGTAAAAGAAATATTGGGAAGCCCCGCCCTGCTGCGAACCATATTCACCCACGTTACTGCATTGTTTTCATTGGCTGTTCCGCCTGATTCGTTAGCGGCTTCTGCAGCCAATAACAACACATCGGCATAGCGGAGCAGAATATGGTTGAGCCAGTTGTTCTGACGACGGCCTGTAAGAGTTTGCATGGAAGGTTCCGGGTAAACTTTTTTATTCCAGTAAAGCCTCGGCACCGTGGGGAAAGAAGGTACTGTTTTACCATAACCGTCATCCTGCCCGGAATATAAAATGGTAGCAGTTTTTCTCTTGTCTCCTGATGCATAAGAAGCTTCCTGTCCCGGTTCAGGTACATTCCAGCCCCAGCCCAGGTCCCACACACCTGATCCCCGTACACCCTGCTCCACACCAAACTCGTGGCCTGAATTAGGAACTCCATTCGGACCAACATAAGCTTGTATTTCAAATAACGATTCTTTTGAATTTTCTCCGGCCACTTTAAACAAGTTGCTGTAATCATTCAGCAATTCATATTTGCCGGAGTTGATTACCTGCTGCAGCAATCCCAAAGCGCCGGCCCAATCGTTCCTGTACATTTTTGTTTTGCCTACCAGTGCCAAAGCGGCGTATCTTGTCAGGCGGCCGGGAAAACGGCTATTGCCTGCTGCATTATTCCAGTCGGGCGGAAGATTGGCGATGGCAGCTGCTAAATCAGCATCTATCAAAGCCCAGATTTGCGCTACAGTTGCTTTTGGTTTCTTGGCGTCATTGGGGTTGTTGATTTTGAAATCAATTTTCGGCACTTCGCCAAAAACCCGCACCAGGTTAAAATAAGTAAGAGCCCGGAAAAATTTTGCTTCACCCACATTGATGAGTGATGCCGGGTCGGACAAACCGAGTGAGTCGGCAATATGCAATACCGTATTGGCTTTATTTATCATATTGTAATGCTGATCCCAGTAAATGGAAGCAGACCAGTGGGCTTTCTGATACTGGAAATTGTCATACACTGTTTCCCAGTCGGCTCCATCAGCGGCGCTGCTGCCTTTCATAGCGTCATCGCCACGGAACGAGTTGAGTGCAAACCAGGGAATGCTGCTGAAACCATGATAGGAACCGTTTCTGTCAAGAAAATTTCCATAAAGGCCAAATACCTGGCCTTCCAGTCCGCCCTGGTTCAGGTCTTCGAGTGAGGCCTGCAAAGGCGGACGATCCAGGAACTTGTTGCAGCCTGCTATTACCACTACTGTAACCGAAATGGTAATTATTGCCAACAGGTTTTGAAATCTATTTCTCATATAAAATCTTTTTTTGGTTTTAAAAATTGACATTAATACCACCTGAGTAAATCAAAGGAACAGGGTTGGTACCCACATCCACTCCGAATGAAGTGGGCGAGCCACCGAATTCAGGTGAATAGCCGGAATTATTCTTCCAGGTTTTCAGATTTTGAACATTGACAAATACTCTCAGGCTTTTTATATGCGCTTTGCTCAGCATAGCCGGGTTGAAATTGTAACCCAACTGTATGTTGCGAAGTCTGAAATAACTGCCATCTTCAATGCCGTAAGTGGAAGGCAGGCGGTTGGTAGTATGATTATCGCCCAAAATCGGGTCCCAGTTGCTGGTACCTCCGCCATGCCAGCGGTTCAGTTTGAATTTGGGATAGTTAAACTTTGTAAAGGGTAACTCCGAGCTTCCCCAGTACCTGTACACTTCATTGCCATATACACCCTGCATGTCTACGGCAAAGTCAAACCCTTTGAACTTCAGAGTTACATTGCCTCCATAACTGAAATCCGGGGTAGGATTGCCTATTATGGTTCTGTCGTCGGTATCCACATCGCCATCCCCGTCAAGGTCTTTGTATTTCAGATCGCCGGGGCCATAGCTGCTTCCAAGATTCATGACAGGCGAGCCCAGTTTATCAGCATACGTCTGGTAAACTCCTTCTACCACATATCCGTAAAAATAGCCGATAGGAAATCCGGCAACAGTCCGGCTGGGAAATTGCTCATCAGGGTTGGACGTAAAAGGAGAATTGAGAAACTTATTATCAAAGGTTGTCAGATTTCCTGATACAGACAGGTAAAGTTCTTTTGTCAGATCCTGGTTAAAACTGGCAAACAGTTCAAATCCTTTATTTCTCATGTTCCCGATATTGGTAAGCGTTTGCTGGCCGGCGCCGGAAGAAATCAGGGCTAAAAGATCCTTGGTTGTCTTGTGATAGTAAACTACTTCGCCATGAAATCTTTTTTGCAAAACATCAAACTCAATACCTACCTCTTTACCATGAACGGTTTCCCAATGCAGGTTGGGGTCAGCAAGATAGCTTTCTACAAACACCGGCACTATCAGGTCGCCAAACACTGCGCTTCCGCTGGTTCGTAATGCAGGGTAAGCGGGATAAGCAAAGCCATAAGTATTCTGTACACCCAACACGCCCCAGCTTCCTTTCAGCTTCAAATAATCAAATACGTTCTGGTTATGGAAAAAATCTTCTTTGCTGATTTCCCAGGCAGCGCCAACGGAGTAGAAATTCTGTCCCTGGTTGCCATAATCCTGGCGGAAGGCAGAAGACCAGTCGCGGCGGAAAGAACCGTTTATTAAATACTTACCCCTGAAATTGTAGAGCAGCCGTACCAGGCCGGAAACCGTAGCTCTTTCATTTTGCGAGGAAGATGAAACACGGGTGGCATTATCGCCAAATCCGTTATCAAGGTACCAGAAACGCTGGTCATTGGGAATTGGGTCGCCTGTCAATGATTGCTTGATGGAGCCGAACAACCCGCGGTATTCATTATAATAAGTAGTAAAACCACTCATTACCGTCAGGCCATGCTCATTGAAGTTTTTCTTGAAAGTAAGAATATGGTCCTGCTGAAATTTATTATATCGTTCATTGGACTGGCTTACTGAAGTGCGGTTGTAGCTGGGATGAACAAATACGCTATTGCTGATGGGATCGTACAGGCTGTCAATAGGCCGGTAAGATCTTCCGTCCACATTCGACATATCGGCATAAAAGGTGGTGCGGAAGTTGAAATATTTCAAAAATGAAATATCAGCATAAATACTACCCACCATCCTGTTTTCATTTACCAGTTCTTTATCCCAGTTATCGTTGAGTTCCCATACAGGGTTGGCTATTTGCCCGGCCTGGAAAGCAAGGTTGTAATAAGCTTTGTAGTTGTTATTAAACACCGGGGTTACCGGCCAGATACGGCGGGCATTAAACAATAGCCCGTTGGCAGCGCGGTAAGGATTTTTTTGTCTGACGCCACTCAGGGTAAATCCCAACTTGATACCTTTTCCCACCCTCACCTCATCATTCAGGTTGAGGGTCAGGCGGCGCAGTTGCTCGTGCCGGATGATACCTTCCTCATATGTATATCCTATACCGAAATAAAATCTATTCTTGTCCGTGGCCGACGATAAACTAAGGTTATTGGTAGTCACCTTGCCTGTTCTTATCATTTCATCAATCCAGTCGGTATTGCCGGTCCAGGGACTAAAGTCAAAGCGGTTGGCGCCGGTAATGCCCAGGTTATCCTGTTCTTCTTCAAACAGCATCTTGAACTCTTCCGCATTCACCACTTCTATTTTATCAACCAGTTTTTTGGCGCTGAAAGTGGAATTGAAATTGATATTCACCTGGCCTGATTTTGCCTTTTTGGTAGTGATGGCAATAACTCCATTGGCACCGCGAACACCAAATATGGCGAGAGAAGATGGGTCTTTTAATATTTCCAGGGTCTCAATATCGTTGGGGTTAAGAAAATTGATATTGTCATTGAAAATGCCATCTACCAGGTAAAGCGGTTTGGTACCTCCCGGCGATAAGCTGTTTGTTCCCCTGATTCGGATGTCAGGTTCCTGCCCGGGTGTTCCGGAATTTACCACACTTAACCCGGCTACTTTTCCCTGCAGGGAAGCTATAGGATTGATATTGGGCCTGTCGGCAACTTCTTTTCCCGAAATTTTTACGATGGAGCCGGTCAAGTCTCTTTTAACAGCAGTACCATAACCAATCACCACCACCTGGTCCTGAACTTTCACTGAGGGTTTCAATGAAACATTGATGGTAGCCTGCCCGCTTACAGAAACCTGTCTTTCCTCGTACCCAACGAAAGAGAATATCAGCACGGCATCATCGGGTACTGTAATGGAGTATTCGCCATTTGTGTTGGCTGATACTCCCTGGCTGGTACCTTTCACCCGCACACTGGCGCCTGGCAGCGGAACTCCGTTTTCATCAGTAATACGGCCGCTTACTTTAATTTCCGGTGTATTGTTAAGTTTTGAATACAATACCACCAGCTTGTCCGGCATTACTTTATACGAAAGAGTAGTGCTTGCCAGCAGCTTGTCCATCACTTCCGGCAAATCGGCATCACGTACTACCAGGTCAATTTTCCGGTTTACAGGCACCACATCGTTGCTGTAAACAAACCTGTATTCAGAAGCTTTTTCCACAGCTACCAGAGCCTTTGGCCATTCGGCATTTCTTACTACCACTGTAATTCTGTCCTGGCCTTTGGCAAACACGGAAAGGTGAATACAGATGACAAGCAGGGCTAAAGTGGTTACTCTCATAATCTTCAGGATTTTTCCCCTTTCCAGAGGCCTTATTAAAAAGCCTCCCGGAATTTCCTTTTTTAGCATAATTTCGGTTTTTGGGTTAAGCAATAAATAAACTCAGTCAGCAAAGAGTTTTTATGTTAGTCTTGACTCATTATTTTCAACGGGAAATGCTGCAACATTTCCCGTTTTTTTTTATTTAATAAATAATCACTGTATCGTTCTCCATTCTGAAATTGAAGGGATTCGACAATTTCAGGTACGCCAGTACTTCTTCCAGCGATTCGTTTTCAAAATTTCCGGTGTATCGTACGGTTTTCAGCGCTTCATTTTGTATCAGCACTTTTTTTCCAAACCATCTTTCCAGCAGCAGGCCGATTTCTTCCAGGCTTTCGGCATCGAAGAAGAGTTTGTTTTGTGTCCAGGCTATTTCGCCGATAATATTATTAAGCGGGTTGGGCTGCAATTCTTTTATCACTATTTGCGGAGCAGGCGAAGTCTTAGGCTTTATTACCGGTGATTTTTCCGGAACAGTTGCCTTCTCTTCGGTAGAAATGCTGATTTTTTCGTTGGGCTTCAAAATAATTTTCTGGTCTTTCCGGTCTTTGAGGGTAACCTCAATCAAACCCCGGATGAGTGAAGCTTCGGCTATTTTTTCGTTGTTGTACGAACGGACATTGAAGGCTGTACCCAGCACTTTGATGTCCATTTTCCTGGTATGAATAATAAAAGGCTTGTCGGTATTTTTTACCACATCAAAGTAAGCTTCGCCATTGAGCGAAACCTCACGCAGCTCTCCGTTAAATACAAGATTGTTGTATTCAAGATTGGAGCCTGCATTCAGCCACACCTGCGAGCCATCGGGTAATACCACTTTGGTGCGGTTTCCGTTTTTGGTTACCACCGAACTGATGGCCTGCGGCGAAACGGTACCGGTATTATTTTTTTCAATAAATAAAAAATAACCCCCTGCCACTATTACCAGCATAGCTGCCAGGGAAAGAGCAAGCCGGGTTTTGTGAGTAATGAGTCTTCGTAAAATTGAAGGTTTTTCTTCAGCCACAGTTATATCAGGATGCACTTCAGGATGTGATTCTTCATGGAAAAAATCATCCTTGTATTTAACCAGGTGGCGGATGTAAGCAGCTTCACTTTCTGCGTAGTTTTTTTTGGATTCTTGCCGCCACATTTCTGTCAGCAGGTCGGCCTGGTGTTGCCAATCAGGATTGTTTAATAAAAGAGCCGATAATTCAGTCAGCTCTTTTTCAGAAGCTTCATTTGCAAGCTTTTTGGTTAAAAGACTCCAGAATTGTTGTTGGGATGGGGTTAGTTGGTTGTCCATTGTTTTATTATGGACAATATTTTCGGGGCAATCCCCCAAGGGCAACAAGATTTTTTTTAAAAGAATTTAATTGACAGCCTGCAGCATTAAAATAAATAAATATAACAGGGGCCGACAGCTTTCACTGTTCACCCCTTCCCGCCGAAGCCAAAGCGCATACAGGATTCTCCTTTTCAGTTGTGTCGCAGGGTGTATTGAATGGCCCGGGCAATTCTTTTGACGGCAATGGCCAGTTGATTGTCTACGGTGCTTTCAGAAATATTCAGCAGTTGTGCCGTCTGCCTGTAGCTGAGGCCATGTTCTTTTACAAGGGTAAAAATGAGTTTGCAGCGGGGCGGCAGTTCGTTGATAGCAGCCTTCAGCTTCATGTTCATCTCACGGGTGACAAGGGCCTGGCCGGGATCGGCAAAAGGGTCTTCGGGTTCAGTTTCCACCGAATCCAGGTCGGCAAATTTTTCACGGTGCAGTTTTTTCAGGTAATTGAAAGTGATGTTGCGGGCCGAAATGTAGAGATAGAGTTTTAGGTTATTGATTTCATCAATGTTGCTTCTGCGACGCCACAAGTTGATAAAAACATCCGACACTATTTCTTCGGCCAGTTCTCTGTTGCGGGTAAAACCCATGACAAACCGGAACAGTTTATTGTAAAATAAAATGAACAGTTGCCGGTAAGCAAGCTGGTCATTGGCAGCAATTCTTTTACCCAGGCAGGCAATATCGTCCTTTCCGTGCATAGCAGGCAGCGCAACTAAGGTAAACTTAATTGCCGGTTTGGCAATGTGATTTTGGTTACCGTGTAAACACACAGCTGCAAACAGGTTTATCATTTTATTTGAACAGCAGGTTAGTAATAGAACTTACCTTTACAGAAATTTTTTTTACATGAACACAACAACAAGAACCAACCACGAAATAGATTACCACATCCGCGGCGAAGAAATGCAATGCGTGGAGATTGAGCTCGACCCCACCGAAACCGCCATTGCCGAGGCCGGCAGCTTTATGATGATGGATGAAGGCATACAGATGCAAACCATTTTTGGCGACGGCACCGGGCAGGACAAAGGTTTTTTCGGAAAACTAATGAGTGCGGGAAAACGTGTACTCACCGGTGAAAGTCTTTTTATGACAGCTTTTACCAACGCCGGGCAGGGAAAGAAGAAAGTGACTTTTGCTTCGCCTTATCCCGGGAAAATAATACCGATAGATCTACAGGTGCTGGGTGGTAAAATGATCTGCCAGAAAGATGCCTTTCTTTGCGCTGCCAAAGGAGTGAGTGTGGGTATTGAGTTTCAGAAACGAATCGGTACGGGTCTGTTTGGCGGCGAGGGATTCATAATGCAAAAACTGGAAGGCGACGGCATGGCCTTTGTGCATGCCGGCGGTTTTGTACTGGAAAAAGATTTGCAACCCGGCGAGCTGCTGAAAGTGGACACGGGTTGCATCGTTGCCTTTACTCCATCGGTTGATTACGATATTCAGTTTGTCGGCGGAATAAAGAATACGTTGTTTGGAGGCGAAGGTTTATTTTTTGCCACGCTGCGCGGGCCAGGCAAAGTGTGGATTCAATCATTGCCTATCAGCCGGCTGGCCGGAAGAATTCTTGCTTACGGAACTTATAAACGAAAAGAGGAAGGCAGCCTGCTTGGCGGACTGGGCAACCTGCTGGATGGTGATGGGAGATAATAAGTCAAAATGCAAAATAAAAAAGTAAAAAAGACCCGCTACGGCTGGTCTTTTTTATGACTTCTCATCAACACTTGTGATTTATTTTATTAAATCATACCTCCGAAGATTGTAAAACTAAATCCAAAACCTGAAACTGTCTTAACTTCGCAGACCATTTTTGAAGTCCAAATTTTTCTTTCAATGACCCGCAAACAAGAAGTCCTTTCGGATGTAGTGATAAAATTTGCCGGCGATAGTGGCGATGGCATGCAACTTACCGGCACCCAGTTTTCAAACAACACCGCCTTGCTTGGAATTGACCTTGCCACCTTTCCTGATTTTCCGGCCGAGATCAGGGCACCGCAGGGCTCCTTACCCGGTGTGAGCGGTTTTCAGCTTCGCTTTTCCAGCAACCCGGTTTTCACCCCCGGCGACCTGTGCGATGTGCTGGTAGCCATGAATGCCGCAGCGCTGAAAACAAACCTGAAGCAACTGAAGAAAGGCGGGAAAATAATAGCCAACACTGATGGTTTCGATGCAAAAAATCTTCGCCTGGCCAACTACCCCGAAGGCGTGAACCCCCTGGATGACGGCAGTCTCGATAACTATGAGTTGATAAAAATTGACGTGACCAAGATGACCCGTGAAGCGCTGAAAGAATTCAGCATGGGTATGAAGGAAAAGGACCGGGCAAAAAATATGTTTGTGCTCGGTTTTTTGTACTGGATGTACAACCGCGGAATGGACAGCACCATCAGTTTCCTGCGTGATAAGTTTGGAAAGAAAGATGAAATTCTCAACAGCAATATCAAAGCCCTGCAGGCCGGGTATAATTATGGCGACACCACCGAAACTTTCACTACCACATATAAAGTGGAAAAAGCTAAGATGGAACCGGGTGAGTACCGATCTATCATGGGCAACCAGGCGCTGGCTTACGGGCTGATTGCCGCTTCGCAAAAAAGCGGGCTGCAGCTTTTCCTCGGTTCTTATCCCATCACACCAGCTTCGGATATTCTGCACGAGCTGGCAAGGCATAAAAATTTCGGCGTGAAAACTTTCCAGGCCGAAGATGAAATTGCCGCCATCACATCGGCCATTGGAGCCAGCTACGGGGGCGCCCTGGGTATTACCACATCCAGCGGGCCGGGCGTTGCACTGAAAGGCGAAGCCATGGGCCTTGCCGTCATGCTCGAAATTCCGTTACTTATTATTAATATCCAGCGGGGCGGGCCATCCACGGGCTTACCTACAAAAACAGAACAATCAGATTTAATGCAGGCTTATTACGGCAGAAACGGTGAATGCCCCATGCCGGTGATTGCCGCATCCACCCCGGCTGATTGTTTTGATGCCGTGTATGAAGCAGTGCGGATAGCAGTACAGCACATGACACCCGTGATGCTGCTGAGCGACGGATATATTGCCAATGGCGCAGAGCCCTGGCGATTTCCAAAAAGCGCCAACCTGCAGCCGATTGTTGTAGAGACGCAAAATATTGCGACTCTACAACAACATGATGAACCATTTATGCCTTACAGGCGGGATGAAAAACTGGTTCGCCCCTGGGCTATACCCGGCACAGCAGGTCTTGAGCACCGCATCGGTGGCCTGGAAAAAGAAGATGTGACAGGCAATGTGAGCTACGATCCCGACAATCACCAGCACATGGTGAAAACAAGACAGGACAAAGTGGACAGGATCGCAGATTATATTCCGCTGCAAAAAATTGATAACGGTCCATTGAAGGGAAAAGTGCTGGTATTGGGCTGGGGCTCCACTTATGGCGCCATAAAAACCGCCGTGGCCGAATTGCTGGCCGAAGGAAAATCAGTGGCTCATACACACCTGCGCTACCTGCGTCCCTTCCCGAAAAACCTGGGCGATATTCTGAAAAATTATGAAATGGTGCTGATACCCGAAATCAACAACGGGCAATTAATCAGAATTATCCGTGACGTTTATTTTGTAGATGCTAAAGGATATAACAAGATTATGGGCATACCCATTACCAAGACAGAACTGGTGGAAGAAATAAGGAAGTATTTGTAGGCAACGGTTTACCCGTTTTGAAAAATCCATCAACATCCACTGGTGGATTTTTTATTTTATGTAAAAACAAATGGGCTACATTCATTGAAATATTTTTTTATGAAAAATTCCATCTTCACCCTTTTATCCCTTTTCGGTTCAATTTATCTACCGGCGCAGGACAACAGCATTAAAAAAGAAAAATGGCACTGGGACAGCCCGCTGAAGCAGGACACTTCGGCCGGCTATGTGCAGGTAGTGAAGGTGGATAATGTACTCTACATTTCCGGAGCGGTGGCACGGGAGGTAACGCCCGATGGTATCACCCGGGTGTACCAGGCGCTGGAGCGGTCGCTGAAAAGTTTTGGCGCCACTTTTCAGAATGTAGTAAAAGAAAATCTTTACACCACCGATATGGAAGCCATGAAAAAATACAACGATGCCCGCAAGGCATTTTACAAAAATGATTTTCCCGCCGCC
>CAZDUO010000079.1:0-16963 GCA_964508655.1 uncultured Chitinophaga sp.
ATTGCACCCAGCGATAAAATCAATATTGCTTACATCGGCTGCGGCACACAGGGTTTAAGGGAAATGTGTGAGCTCATTGTCAATCCAGAAATTCAAATCACTTCGGTTTGTGATCCGAACAGGCTGAGCACCGACTACCTCGACTGGTCGCCTAACGGCATCCGCGACGGCATACGCAAGGTGCTGGAAAATCCAGGCTGGGGTGCCAACTATACAGGTATCCCCGGCGGACGAGACATTGGGCAAGAGCTGGTAGATACTTATTACAGCAAAAAAATACCCGGTTATAAAAAAGGTTGCGCCTCGTATGCCGACTTTCGTGAACTTTTTGAAAAAGAAAAAAATTATGATGCCGTAAAAATTATGACGCCGGATCATTTGCATGGATATATTTCAGTTGCTGCCATGAAAAAAGGAAAACATGTGGTGATTCATAAGCCCCTTGCCAACCGTATGCATGAAGCAAAGCTGGTGATTAAAACAGCAAAGGAAACAGGAGTAAGCACACACTTGCTGGCATGGAGCAAGCGGAGCGGCATGGCGCTGGTAAAAAAATGGATTGAGGAAGGGCAAATCGGTACACTGAAAGAAATACATAACTGGAGCAACCGGCCAGTGTGGCCGCAGTGGGTGGCCAACCCGAAAGATGAAATGCCGGTACCGAAAGATTTTGACTGGAAGCTTTGGCTTGGCGTGGTGCCCGACCGGCCCTACCATCCCAATTATACGCATAATGTTTTCCGCGGCTGGTACGATTTCGGCGGCGGCGCCATTGCCGATATGGGTCATTACAGTTTATGGCCCTTGTTTTTGACAATTGGTGTAAACACCGCGCCGCTTTCGGCAGAAGCCTATGGCACTACCACTCGTGTTATAGAGAACCAGGTGTGCCGTCCTTATAATAATGATGTGGCTTTTCCTTATTCCTGCATTGTACGGTTTAAATTTCCAAAGCAGGAAACGCTTCCTGCCTTCGATTTATTCTGGTACGATGGCGGCATGAAACCGCAGGTGCCGGAAGAACTGGGCAGTACATCCCTTGACCCGGAAGGTATGATGTTTGTTGGCGATAAAGGAAAAATCATCGGCGGTTTCCGCTGCGAAAATCCTAAACTGTTGCCGCTGGAAAAAATGACTGCTTACATGCAGGGTAAGGAGCCATATAAAGATGAAACAGAAAGCGGCGAGCCGCACTGGATAAATGCTTTTAAAAATAAAACTCAATCACCGGGCAGCTTTTTGTATGCAGGACCTGTGACGGAAACCATTTTACTTGGTGCGGTAGCGCTTCGTGCCAAAAAGAAACTGCAGTACGATTCTGCCAATATGAAGATCACGAATGATGAAGCAGCGAATAAATATTTTTATCGGGAGTATAGACCAGGATGGGAAATGTAACTGAATTTATTTCTATGTGTGACCTATGTTTCTATTGTGTCTATGTGGTAAGGTTTTTTTAACCACATAGGATCATAGGCACATAGTAAACACATAGTACTAACTATTAAATTTTTTTTTAACTATGAACCGAAGAGATTTTTTAGAAAATTCAATTGCGATAGGTGCAGGAGGTTTAATAGTGCCCTCTTTATTAAATGAAAAAAATACAGGTATGAATTCGGAAAAGAAAGATGATATCTCCATCGCTCAATGGGCCTTAGTAGAAGAAATAAGAGCAGGTAAATGGAAAAATCTTGATTTTCCAAAAATTGCAAGAGAGGATTTTGGGGTAAATGGAATTGAGTTTGTAAATACTTTATTTGAAGTGCCGACAGAAAATTATCTAAAGCAATTAAGGCAAAATGCAAAAGATCATGGAATCACAATGGTCTTGATTATGTGCGATGCCGAAGGCGATGGTGCTGCCGATACCAAAGAAGGGCAAAAGCAGTTTGCCATCAATCACCGCAAGTGGGTGGACATAGCTTATTATCTTGGCTGCCATGCTGTACGCACCAATTGCCGCGGCCCGCAGAATGCGGATAAAAAGGAAGCACTGAAATGGGCAAGTGATGCCTATAACCAGCTGCTCGAATACTCAAAACCTGCCGGCATCAGCATCGTAATCGAAAATCATGGTGGCGTATCGAACGATGCTGACTGGATGGTGGAGCTGATGAAAAAAGTAAACAATCCCTTATTTGGTACTTATCCCGACTGGCGCCAGCCCTCAACAGACTTTGATAACTATACATACCTGGAAAAAACATTGCCTTATGCAAAAGGAATGTCTTATCGCAATCAGCCCGATGATGCGCTGACGATAAAAATGATTGAACTATGCAAAAAAGGCGGATACAAAGGCTGGTATGGAATTGAAAGCAGCGGGAGAGAGGCAATTAAGAAAGGTGTGGAGATGTTGAAAAAGCATTTGCTGAATCAGTAAATAGTTAAAGTTCTTATTCAAGCCCCATTTTCTTTTGTAATTCCTTGAACCCTTCTTCATTTCGCAACGGGTCAAAAAGTTTATCCACTTTAATACTTATCATTCCGTAGTCATAAAGGCGGTAGGCAAGATTTAGTTTCTCCATGGCTTTTTGTTTTTCACCCATCCAGGCATAAAGGATGCCGGCGGTAAATGCATTGTCGTAAGGTGATGCAGATTCAAGTGAGTCCACCATTTTTTTTGTTTTATCCATCTGACCGGTACGGGTATAAGCTATTCCAGCCATTGTGAAACCGGAACCAGGGCGCCTGTAAATTAAGATACTGTCAAATTCATCTTTTAAGAAATGATACATGAGTTTGGTGCCGGTAGTCGTATCTGGCCGGCTGTCAGGTCTCAGCTCATTTCTTAATGTTATTAATTTTTCAGGGTTGCGGGTATAGCGATAAAAATTTGACCAGCCAGCAAGCATAATTCCGGAAAGCGGGTCCAGTAGTTTTGCTTTTTGTAAATTATTTTCTGCTTCTGCAAAATTTCCCATTTCCATTTGAGCAAAAGCGAGGTAAACATATCCTTCAGCATTGTTTGGATTCAGTGCGATGGATTTATTTAATTCCTTAATAGCAATGGCCGGAGAAAGTGTGCTGATTTTAAGTACATCACCAAGTATCATATGTGTTTCCGATCTTTCTGGTCCATAGGTCACTGCTGTTAGCGCTGCATCCAGCGACTTTCTTACATAGTATGGTTTTTCACTCAGGCTTCTAAACGGAATCTTAGAGTAAGCATTAGCCAACTCAGCCCAGGCAAGTGAAAATGTAGAATCTTTTTTTAATGCAGCTAACAATGGCTCCACTCTTTGCGGCCATGGCAACTGTTTTGCCCGCAGGTATTCATCATAGGCTTCCAGGTTATCCGTTGCTTTTTCAATGATGCGCTTTCCTTCTTCTGTTGTAAGCTTCACATTCAGCGCTGTGGCGATACGCTGTGCCACTTCACTTTGTATAGCAAAAACTTCAGCTGCATTGCGGTCAAACGTTTCGGCCCAGAGGTGTTTGTCTGTTTTTGCATCAATAAGCTGTGCCGTGATTCTTACTTTGGCTCCTTCTTTTCTTACACTGCCTTCCAGTATGGTTGCCACACCCAGCTCATCAGCAATTTCTTTTATGTTCTTGCGGTTGTCTTTATACTGCATCACCGAAGTGCGGGAAATCACTTTCAGCCCGGCAATTTTGGAAAGCTGGGTGATGATGTCTTCCGTTATGCCATCGCTGAAATATTGCTGGAGGCTATCATTACTGATATTTTCAAAAGGCAGTACCGCGATGGATTTTTCACTGCCGGTAAACCCGGTTTTCTTACTCAACAAACCCGGCAGCAACAGGGCTATCAACGTGGTGACAATGACAGCTGTTGATAACAATATCCATTTCCGTAAAGCTTTCAGGCTTCTCCTGCCTGTAATATCAACAACCCTTCCTTCAATTTTTTCTCTGGCGGGTACAGTTATTCCTTCATTAGCCAGGGCATATACTTCCATCGGTTCGGACACATTCTTCAGCCGGTATCTTCCGAGATAAACGGTTTTAAATTCCTGGTGATTTCTGATTTTGTCAAACACTTCTTTTGAAAACAGGATGCTTCCAGGCTGTCCCAGCGATTGAATCCGGGCTGCCAGGTTCACACCATCACCCATGATTTTCCCATCTTCATAAATCACTTCGCCGATATGAAGTCCGAGGCGAAGAGGAACCGGTGGGTTGGCCTGCATCTGCTGCTGAATGCTTAAAGCACAACGCATGGCTTCTGTAATACTAGTAAATATGCATAGACTGCCGTCGCCGTAAAATTCAATTATATCACCTTCACAGTCTGTTACTGTTTTTTCCAATACAGCCCGGTGATGTTTTACCATTTTGATGGCAGATTGCTCATCCCGCTGCATCATGGCTGTATAACCGGCAATATCGGTGAATAGAATAGCAGCGAGCTGGCGGGTAGAGGACATTGCATTGATTTGGTATAGAAAGTTAATAAAAAAGTCCCGCATAAAAGGGACCTGACCTGCCTGCGCAAAAGCTACGGTGGACAAGCTATCAGCTATCAAATATCAGTTTCATCATATCAAGCCTCCGCTTCCATATAACTTTCTACCGGCTCACAAGTGCAGATAAGATTTCTGTCACCATGTGTATTATTAACTCTTGCCACCGATGGCCAGAATTTATTTTGAGTAACATAATGAATCGGGAAAGCAGCCTGTTCTCTGGAGTAAGGTTTTGTCCACTCATCACTTATCACTGATACCTGCGTGTGCGGCGCATTTTTCAGCGGATTGTTCTTTTTATCCATACGGCCTTCTTCAATGTCTCTTATTTCCTGCCGGATGCTGAGCATGGCATCGCAGAAGCGATCCAATTCAGCTTTATCTTCACTTTCTGTTGGTTCGATCATGATAGTGCCTGGTACGGGGAAACTCATCGTCGGAGCATGAAAACCGTAATCCATCAGCCGCTTGGCTACATCTTCCGCTTCTATCTCCGCCGATTTTTTAAATGGCCGCAGATCAACAATAAATTCATGAGCACAGGTGCCTTGTTCATCGAGGTAAAGTATTTCAAAATCTTTTTGCAGTCTTGCCCGCATGTAGTTTGCATTCAGAATGGCGTATGTTGTTGCTTTCTTTGCACCGCCAGCGCCCAGCATCCGGATATAGCCGTAGCTGATGAGAAGAATGGAAGCTGAACCAAATGGAGCTGCGGAAACAGCATTGAACATTGAGTGTTGAGCATTGTGCGTTGAATAATCAATGTTCAATGCCCGATGTTCAATGCTCAACGACTCATGACCTGGTAAATATTTTCTCAAATGTTCCTTCACACAAATCGGTCCCACACCCGGCCCGCCTCCGCCATGCGGGATGGCAAATGTTTTATGCAGGTTCAAATGACAAACATCTGCGCCGATTAATCCGGGTGCCGTTAATCCCACCTGTGCATTCATGTTGGCGCCATCCATATACACCTGCCCGCCATGACCGTGAACAATTTCAATTATCTCTTTCACCGTTTCTTCATACACACCGTAGGTGCTGGGGTAAGTTATCATGATGCCGGCCAGGTCGGCAGCATGTTGTTCAGCTTTTAATTTCAAATCTGCCACATCAATGTAGCCATTATCCAGTGCTTTTACCACTACTACTTTCATTCCGGCCATCACGGCGCTTGCGGGGTTGGTGCCATGTGCCGAAATGGGTATCAGCATCACGTTGCGCTGGTGTTCGCCCCTTGCTTCATGATAGGCTTTGATGGCAAGTAACCCTGCATACTCACCCTGGGCACCGCTGTTGGGCTGCAGGCTGCAGGCATCAAGCGCTGTTATTTCGCAGAGGTATTTTGATAATTCATCAATGATATACTGGTAACCTTCTGCCTGGTCAGCGGGTGCAAAGGGGTGCATCTTGCTCCAGTGGTTCCAGCTCAGCGGAATCATTTCGGTGGCGGCATTCAGTTTCATCGTGCAGCTGCCGAGCGTTATCATAGAAGTGTTCAGCGAAAGGTCCTTGTTCTCCAGTTGTTTTATATAGCGCATCATCTGGCTTTCGCTGCGGTGTGTGTTGAAAACAGGATGTGTGAGGAAAGAAGACCGTCTTAAAAGCTGCGAAGGGATATGCTCCGGTTCTGCATCCTGGTTTATCTGGAATGCCACCGGGTCTTTGTCGTTTTCAAAACAATTAATCAGGTCGAACAAATCTTCAGGCAGGGTGGTTTCATCCAGTGAAATGCCAATGAGGTTGTTCTCCATATAGCGCAGGTTGATATGCTGCCTGAGTGCTTTTTCTTTGATAGCTGAGTACCCGTTTGTTTTGACTGTAATGCTGTCGAAGAAACTATGACTTACCAGCTCGTAACCTCTTTCTTCAATTGCATCCGCCACCGTTTGTGCAAGCACAGCAATTCTTTTGGCTATATTTTTTAAACCCGCTGGTCCGTGATACACGGCGTACATCGCAGCCATATTGGCAAGCAATGCCTGTGCTGTGCAGATGTTGGAAGTGGCTTTTTCCCTTTTGATGTGCTGTTCCCGTGTTTGCAGTGCCATGCGAAGTGCCCGGTTGCCGTTGGCATCAATGCTTACTCCGATTATGCGGCCAGGGATGCTTCGTTTGAATTCTTCTTTGGCAGCAAAGAAAGCAGCATGCGGACCGCCATAGCCAAGCGGCACGCCAAAACGCTGTGCCGAACCTACCGCACAGTCGGCGCCAAGTTCGCCGGGTGGTGTGAGCAGGGTAAGTGCAAGCAAATCGGTAGCCATAACAACAAATGCCCCGGCAGCATGCACACGGCTGATGAATTCACGGTAATCTTCTATGGCGCCTTTGTCATTAGGATACTGAACAAGGGCGCCGCAATAGGTATTGTCAATAACTGCTGTTTTATAATCGCCGGTTACAATTTGAATGCCGATGGGTCTGGCTCTGGTGTATAAAACATCTTTTGCCTGGGGAAAAATTTCCTTATCAACAAAAAATTTCGGATGCGTGATATGGTCCTGCTTGTTGAGGGTATTGAAAAACATGGTCATGGCTTCGGCAGCGGCGGTGGCTTCATCCAGCAGCGAAGCATTGGCAATGGGTAGTGCTGTCAGGTCACTGACCATGGTTTGAAAGTTGAGCAGGCTTTCCAGCCGGCCCTGCGAAATTTCGGCCTGGTAAGGTGTGTACTGCGTGTACCATCCGGGGTTTTCGAAAATATTCCGTTGAATAACGGAAGGAGTGATGGTGTCATAATATCCCTGGCCGATATAGTTTTTAAAAACTTTGTTGCGTAGCGAAATGTCTTTCATGTGCTGCAGAAATTCAAACTCACTCATGGCATCAGGCAGCTGCAGCTCATGCTGCATGCGGATGGTGGCCGGCACTGTTTTATCAATCAGGGCAGCCAGGTCCGGTTCGCCAATTGTTTTCAGCATTTGCTTTGTTTCGTTTTCATCGGGTCCGATGTGGCGGGCAGAGAATTCAGTTTGTTGCTGTTCGAAAAGGTTCATAGAATTAAATTCTTTTTTAGGGGTTCATGTTTCATAGTTCATGGGTAGTGAGTGAGACATTGGACCGTGAACTATTAACTATTGCACTAAAAAGCGGGGCAAAGTTAAGGCTGCAGGAATTAATAAAACGCTGCATATTGAATGGCCGGGAAACTGTGGAAAACAACTTTCAACAGTTTTCTCATCGCTTTTCTTATATTGGCAAATCAAATGCGGGTATGCACCCAACTGATTGCTTAAACTGTGGCGCTGCATGGCAGCCCGGAATGAATTATTGCCCGCAGTGCGGACAAAAAACCGATATTCACCGGCTGACATTTACTCATATTCTTCATGAATTTTTTCATGCTTTTACGCATGCTGATAAGGGCATATTTCATTTGCTGAAAGGGTTAGCTACCCAACCCGGTACCGTGGCAAGAGAATATGTAGAAGGGAAAAGAAAAAAATATTTCAATCCCTTTACCTTTTTTCCTGATAATGGCCGGGTTGTTTGTTGTTTCCAATGTTTATTTCAGACCTGCGCCTCAAAAAGTGGAACCCAGTCAGCAGGTACTTTAGCGAATTCCCACTGAAGAAGGTAAACAAAAATACATTGCCATGATGCATCGGATGAGCCGGGCCACCGGTTTTATGGAAAAGCATGGGAATGTAGTGGCAATGATTGCCATTCCTTTTATTTCATTGCTTTCATGGTCGTTTTTTCATAAAAGGAAATACAATTTTGCCGGGCACCTGGCAGCCAACATGATGTTTATCACATTTGCAAACATTGTTTTTACTGTATTGGTTTTCTCGTTGCAGTCGTTGTTTAAATGGACGGAATTCAATCATTACTTTACGTATGCGGCACTTGTATTGCAGGCTGTTTACCTGGGCTGGTGCCTGAATGGGTTTATGCAACCTGACCATGCTGTGCAAAGGGCAAAATCATTTCTGGTAAGTTTTCTGGCTATTGTGCTTTGGTTTTTTCTTTCCCTTGGCACAATGGCTGTTTACATTTATCAAAGCAATGAATTTTACAGGTTTTTCGAAAGAATGTTCAGTCATTAGGTCAATTCGGCGGTTATATAGTTTCTTTGTAGTATGAAGGAAGAGTTGCTTCAAAACTGGGTGAAGAAATCGGCTGACCGGCAAAGAGCATATAAAAATTTTCTCCGCCGGGCCGATAAAAACAAAGTGCTGAGGCAACTGCCCGGGCTGCATGAGGAAACATTTTCAAAAATTGACTGCCTGCAGTGCGCCAACTGCTGCAAGAACTACTCGCCCCGCTTTAAAACACCCGACATCAAACGCATCAGCCGGCATCTGAAATTGCGTGAATCGGAATTCATCGAAAAATATCTTGTAGTGGATGAAGATGGCGATTTTGTGGTAAATTCAAGACCCTGTCCTTTCCTCGGCTCTGATAATTATTGCACTATTTATGAAATCCGACCATCGGACTGTGTACGTTTTCCCTATACCGATGAAGATGTCTTTTTAAAAAGACAGGAGCTAACCCTTAAGAACTCCACGTTTTGCCCGATTACATACTTCGTACTTGAAAAATTATTGGCGGGGGATAAATAAGATTTCCATCGGTTCTGAATCCTTTGGGGGGAAATAATTTTTTTTAAAAAAAACGACAAAATGGGAAATATTTATCCAAAATGTCGTATTTTTGGTGTATGGAAGAAAAGAAGAAAAAACCCAAGGTGTATAAAATTCCTGATGACGCACCCCTGTCTATGGTAGAAGAAGCAGCGGTTCAGTATGAAACGCTTCGTGTAATACTTGGCGGCAATAAGGCAATGAAAAAAAACATTGCCGGCGATTTCGATTTGATTGCCCTTTCCCGTGAGGGCATAAAAAAATCTACCCTGAAATCACTGGCGGCATACCTGGGCATTTCCATGAACACTATGAGCGGGCTGCTGCATACTTCGCACCGGAATATTCAACGAAAGGATGAGGATGAAATGCTGGATACATTAAAAACAGAGAAGGTGCTGGAACTGGCAGCTTTTGCGCAACGCGGTATTGAAGTCATTGGCAGCCGCGAGGGCTTTATTGAGTGGTTGCATAGTCCGCTGGTAGCCCTGGGAAATAAACCCCCGGTTGACTTTTTAGATACTTCATTCGGTATTCACCTGGTTACAAAAATCCTGGGCCGGCTGGAGCATGGGGTATATTCTTAATTACTTCAGACCCCGCAGGTGAGCGGGGCCTTTTTTTACTTTTTTAAATACTATATGGAATTGTTTCGTATTTCGCAGGAAAAATATGCCGAAGATCTTTCGGGCAACGGTGCCAGGCTGTATGGGGGGCGGTGGAACAGTGAAGGATTGTTTGCGGTCTATACTTCCTCCACCCGTTCGCTGGCACTGCTGGAAACACTGGCGCATACGCCTGCAAAAATGCTGAATGAAAAAGTGTATATGCTTATCACGTTTTCAGTGCCTGATACTTTGTATCCCGAAGTGCTTGACAGGAGCATGCTTACTGCCGGCTGGGATGCACCGGATACCCGGCCATTGACAAAAAAGCTGGGCGATAAATTTTTAAAGGCCAAAAGCAGCGTGCTGCTTGCCGTACCCAGCGTATTAATACGGGAAGAGCTGAATTTTGTAATTAACCCGCTGCACCCGGAAATGAAGAAACTTAAACTGGTGAATAAAAGGAGAATAAATTTTGATTCCCGCATAACTGCCAATCTGTAACGCAATCCTGAATTTCATTTTTCCTCTGTCAGTTCTTCCCAGGCTGCTGTAAGCGGTCTCACCAATCCGTCGCCTTTCCATTCGGTAGCAAATGGCAGGTTTTTGGTCAACAGGAATCCTTCCCTGGTTTTGCCTGCAGCTATTTCGCTTTCGGTAAACCTGAGTATACCGTCAAGGTAGTCGGCAAATTTTTTCAGGTCATCGGAATTGCCCACAATGTTGTAGCCATCGGCGGCATGACCAAAGATGTAGGTGGTTTTATTATCAAACCGCCTGATTGTTTTGTTCAGCACTTTAATCCAGCCCTTGATGCTGGCACCGGCGCTGCGGTCAACAAAGGGATGGCGGCGGTTAAACATCAGGTCGCCCATGTGAACGATATTTGTGTTTTCAAAATGAATAATAGCGTCGCCATTGGTATGGGCGGGGCCGAAGTAATACATAGCGATGCTTTCATCTCCCACATGCTTCTGCCAGTAGTCGGAAAAAGTCCGGTCGGGATAAAGCTGCCTGTCTTCTGTTTTATTCGCTTTGGCTACCCGCTTCTGGTTTTTCTTTGAGTTTTCATGCGCCACTACATTTTTCACCAATCCCTTAAAGGCGATATTGCCCGCTGTATGATCGCCATGGTGGTGGGTATTGATGAGGTATTTTATTGGAGCATCGCTGTTTTTCTGCACTTCGCCAATCAGGTGGGGGGCGGTATCGGGAAACTGTGCATCCACCACCACTACTCCTTTTTTCTCCAGCAGGAAGCCGATGGTGCCGCCCCGCTCGGTAAACACGCCGATTTTATCCGTCATCATATGAAACATCCACGGCGGCGGAGCGGATGACGGGGTTTTTGAAAACAGGGAGGCAAATATTTTTTGCTGAGTAAGGCTGAGTGCACCGATAGTGAATGCAGTGTTTTGGAGAAAGGAACGACGGTTCATATAGTTTATAGTTTGTAGTTTGTGGTTTGTGGTTTTTTGTTGCTGGTTTCTGGTGCCGGTGTGAAGTTTCACGTTTGCTCAATAGAATTATTGCAGTAAAAAAGTGCGACCCGCCTGCTCCGCCTGTGGCGGATACGGCGGGCAGGCGCAACGGGAGCTTCATAGTAGTACCGGCGCTGGCTACCTAATCAAAAAACTTACAACAGAGATGAAATTAGTAAATAAAAGTGAATGTATATATCTAAGTTCCTCCTTTGGGGGGCAGGGGGGCCGGACGGTTCAATATTCAAATTTCCTCAAGGTTGGCGCTTTTATCCAGGTGACGACAGTCACCAGCAGCGTCATGCAGCCGCCGAAAATGACGGATGGCACCGTGCCCATGACGGTTGCGGCTACGCCGCTTTCAAACTGGCCAAGCTCGTTGGATGAATTGATAAAAATGGAATTGACCGAGGAAACCCGGCCACGCATTTCATCCGGCACAAATAGCTGCACGATGGTGCCGCGGATGATTACACTGACGCCATCGAAAAGTCCGCTGGCAAACAGGGCGGCAAAACTGAGCCAGAAATTTTTTGAAATGGCGAATAAAAGAATACAAAGGCCGAAGCCTGCAACCACATAAAGCAGTACGCTGCCCTGTTTTCCTTTCATCGGATGCCAGGTGAGCCAGGCAATGGCGAGGAAATTACCAAGATAAGTGGCGGCCATCAGCCAGCCGAGGCCCTGCGGGCCCACGTGCAGGATGTCTTTGGCAAAAACGGGGAGCAACGCTGTGGCGCCACCAAAGAGTACGGCAAACATATCAAGACTCATAGCGCCCAGTAAGGCTTTCTGATGAAACACATACCGCAAACCTTCTTTGATACCGTCCCAAGTTTTGGCATTGCCGGGTTGCCAGCTTACTGGTTTAGGTTTTATCAGTTGAAATAAAAGCAGCGAAATGAAAATAGCGGCGCAGGTAATGGAAAACGCAACGGTGATATTGGTGTAACCGAGCAATAAACCTGCAATGGCAGGGCCGGTGACGGCGGCAATAAGCCAGGTCATGCTGTTGAGCGATACGGCCCTGACCAGCGATTCACTGTTTACAAGCTGCGCCATGAATGCATTGAATGCCGAAGCGCTGAAAGCCCTGACCACACCGGTGCCGAATACCAAAAAGTAAATGCTCCATTCAATAATTTTTGCTGATGTGTTTTGAGTAAACCACCTGGATGTGACAACAAGCAGACCCATCATCAGCAACAGGTACATGGCGATGCAGATGCTGATCAGCCGGTGTTTGTTACTTTTATCCACACGTACGCCGGCGGGCAAAGCAAAAGCAATAGCCGGTATCACTTCGCTTAAGCCAAGAATGCCAAGCGCCAGCTTGCTGCCGGTAACTTCATACAGTTTCCAGCCCAGCAGCACCGGCGACATACGCAGGCCCGCAATGAAAAGAAAGCGGGCTGTGATGTACGATGTGAATTCTTTATTTATTAAAGAACCTCGATTGACTGGATTTATCATGGATTTTGAGGAAATCAGGAATTTGGTTTTCTGTTGTGCAATTTTTTAAACTGTAATGATTTGGCTCCGAAATTAATTAACAAACCAATTTCTTCCCCGGATGCTTCCAGGTAATTCAATGCTTGTGCTAAATGTGTATCATCAAGTTCTGCCATTGCTTTTATTTCTGCCATAATTTTATTTTCAACAAAGAAGTCAACTTTCCTTGTCCCAATCTTTTTTCCGCAGTAATAAACCGGCATTTCATATTCTCTTATAAAAAGCATACCTGCTTTTGCTAATTCAATTTCCAATGCTCTTTGGTAAATATATTCCTGAAATCCGGCACCCAATTCACGATGCACTTTCATGGCACATCCGATTATTTTTTCAGTTATATTGGAAAATTTCATTATTGTGCGGGTTATATTTTCCAAATAATCGAAATAAAATCCGTTAATCAAGGTTCTATGGCAGCGTAATATAATGCTGCCCCTCCTCGTAATCCATATCCAGCGCATCAATAACCACCTGCAGGTGTTTTTCTTTTCCGAAAAAATCGGCATTGGAAGCATCCACAAAAAGGGTTTTCAGGTTGTGATGCTTGATGTAGCTGGTGTAGGTTTCCTGTATGCTGAACAGATACTCGTCGGGAATTTTCTGTTCGTAAGGCCGGTTTCTTTTCCGGATGTTTTGCTGCAGCTTGTGCACGGGGCTGTGCAGGTAAATGAGCAGGTCGGGCTGGATGAGCTGCTGGTGAATAATGTCGAACAGGCGCTGGTACAGACGGAACTCATCTTCGGGCAGGTTCACTTTTGCAAACAACAGGCATTTGGTAAAAAGATAATCGGAGATGGTGATGTTTTGAAAAAGATCTTTTTGCTGGATGAGTTCCTTCAGCTGCTTGTACCGTTCGGCCATAAAAAAAAGCTCGAGCGGGAAAGCATACTGTTTTGGATTTTCATAAAACTTGGGCAGAAAAGGATTGTCGGCAAACTCCTCCAGTATCAGCCTTGCATTGTAATGTCGTGCCAGCATGTGAGCCAGCGTGGTTTTGCCGGCGCCGATATTGCCTTCTATGGTGATGAAATGGTAGTTCATTGGGGGAATGGTCAAAGGGTTGTGGTTTGTTGTTTATAGTTTATGGTTAAAGTATCAGGAATTGCAAAATAAATGAAATGGATGTGGGATGTTTGGCTAATGGGAATTTTGTGGATAAATCCGCGATATATGCACTGCCATCATTTAATCCGTTATTTTTTTTACATCAAGATTATCGGGGCATTCTTCAAGCAACCGGGCAACTGTTTTATTCAGTTGCGGATGCACTATATCCGGATTGATTTCTGCTAACGGGATTAATGCAAAACGCCGGTTCTGAATTTCAGGATGGGGCACTTTCAAAAAACGCAGGTCATGTATTTCGTTTTCGTAAAAAAGAATGTCAATGTCGATGAGCCGCGGGCCGAGTTTTTCCCGCCGCACACGGCCCATCAGCTTTTCCACTTTTAAAATCCGGCGGATGAGTTGCCGTGCATTCAGCGCTGTGTGTATTTCAATTGCCTGGTTCAGAAATGCAGGCTGATCGGTTTTTCCCCATGCGGCTGTTTCATATACCGATGATAAATTGGTAATGGCGCCGCAATACTGACTAATCAGCTCCGCCGCTTTTTGCAGCGTTGCCTGCCTGTTGCCCAAATTACCACCTGTCAATAAATAGGCTGTTTTCATAAACCATTCCCCGCGGGAGGCGCAAATATCTTTATTTTTATCCTCTTAAATATTTTTGGTTATGGGTGGTTTTTTCAAAATGTTTTTTGCATCGCTGCTTGCTTTGCTTATTTTTTCATTGCTGGTTTTTTTCCTGTTGTTTGCTTTTGTGGCCGGTATTGCAAGCAGTGAAAAACCTGTAGTGGAAAAAAATTCAGTGCTGCTGCTGAACCTGAGCCAGCCCTATTTTGAACAGCATGTGGAAAACCCGCTTGCCGGATTCAGCAGCAACGATGACCTGACCATACCCGGTGTGTACGATGTGGTACGGCTCATCGCCAAAGCAAAAAACGATGCACGGGTAAAAGGCATCTACCTTACTGCCGGGGCTAATCCCAACGGGTTTGCCACCTGCGAAGAATTCAGGAATGCATTGCTTGATTTTAAAAAATCAGGCAAATTCATTTTTGCTTATGGCGAAATCATGAATCAGAAATCATACTATGTGGTCAACGTGGCCGAAAAAATTTTTATGAATCCCAAAGGCTACTTCGACTTCATGGGTTTTCGTTCCTCGCTGCTGTTTCTGAAAGGCACGCTGGAAAAACTGGATATCGAGCCGCAGATTTTTTATGCAGGAAAATTTAAAAGCGCTACCGAACCTTTCCGCACCGATAAGATGACGGAGGAAAACCGGCTGCAGACATCCGTATGGCTGGGCGACCTGTATGCGCATTTCCTGCTGAAAACATCCGAAGCAAGAGAAATTGATACAGCCACGCTGCACCGCATGGCCAACGATGCCGTGATAAAAACGCCGCAGGATGCGGTGGAGCATAAACTGATTGACGGTGTGAAGTACGACGATGAAGTGAGAGATGAAATAAAAACGAAACTGGGTTTGGATAAATACGACCGCATAAATTTCATTACTGTCAACCGGTATTTCAAAGCAAGCAACCTGAACAAATCTTCTGCCAACAGGATTGCTTTGATATATGCGCAGGGCGCCATTGTTGACGGCAGCCGCGATGATCATTACTACATTGCCAGCGCCGATTACATCAAACTCATCCGCAAGGCAAGGCTCGACCGGAATATTAAAGCCATCGTATTGCGGGTAAACAGCGGTGGCGGCAGCGCCCTTGCCAGCGAAACCATCTGGCGGGAGCTTTCGCTGGCACGGAAAGAAAAACCCGTGGTGGTGAGTTTTGGCGATGTGGCTGCTTCCGGCGGGTATTATATTTCCTGTGCGGCCGACAGCATTTTTGCCAGCCCGCTTACCATCACCGGTTCCATTGGTGTGTTTGGCATTATTCCCAACCTGCAGGGATTTTATAAAAATAAATTAGGCATTACGTTCGATGGCGTGAAGACAGGACCCTATGCCGACCTTGGTGCGTTGTCGAGACCCATGACGGAGGCCGAAAAAAACATCATCCAGCAAAGCATTGATGAAATTTATCTCAGCTTCAAGCAGCGTGTGGCCGAGGGAAGAAAAAAATCAGTGGAGTATATTGACAGCATTGCGCAGGGCCGTGTGTGGAGCGGCAGCCGCGCCACCGGTATCGGGCTGGTGGATAAATGGGGGGGATTGCAGGATGCAGTGGAATGTGCGGCACGCATGGCCAGGCTGCCGGATTACCGCCTGCGTGAATACCCGGAAGTGAAATCTGTTTTTGACAAACTATTCGGCGCATCTGACAATACCCTTAAAACCGAAACCCTGCGCAAGGAGCTTGGGGAGGAGCCATACAAAATTTATAAAGAACTGATCAGGGTGAAAGAAATGACCAACACGGTGCAGGCAAGGCTGCCGTTTGAAGTGTTTGTGGAGTAGGGGTGCTGGGAATTGTTTGATGCAGGAGGTAATTGAGCAACCCTCCATTATCACCTGCTTTTCCCAAAGGGATGGCTTTGCCACAAAAGAAAATATAGGTAAACGATACGATCCCTCTCTGAATTTCTATATAAATTAGGATACTTTTGTTGGCAGCAGTAATATTTCTCGGTCGTCACCCCTTTTGTTTCAAATACTATTATCAATTCAAATTAAGTAAATAACTTGCAATGGACTGTGTCTCCGCACTTGTGAAAAGTGGCTTAAAATAGTTTACATAGCTAAGAAGCTCATTTAGCAAATATCAATTGGTAGTAAGCGACAAGCGTTGGAAAAATCTGAAACAAAGCCTGAAGAACATTACCCGCAAAACAACTCCATTAAATGTAGCACAGCGCATCGCTCAACTCAAAGAAGTTGGCAGAGGATGGGTGAATTACTTCCGTATGGCAAGTATCCACGGCAAACTCAAAGACCTCGACAGTTGGGTGCGCAACAGGCTGCGCTATTGCATCTGGCATCAGTGGAAGAAAATAGAACGAAAGAAGAAAAATCTTATGTGATTAGGAGTGGACTATTATCATGCCTGTGTATGGAGCAGAACAAGAAAAGGCGGATGGGCCATTGCGCAAAGCCCGATATTGGGAACAACAATTACAGTGGAACGACTAAGAAAGCGAGGCTATCAATCCCTGCTCGACCATTATCTTAAAGTATCTCCACAACTTAATGAACCGCTGTATTCGAGACCCGAACGTACAGTGGTCATGCCTTCGTTAAAACTTCGGCAGATACATGTGAGAGGCGCACCTCATCGCTTACCGGCGGTGAGGCCGCCTATTCAATTGTA
>CAZDUO010000080.1:0-16819 GCA_964508655.1 uncultured Chitinophaga sp.
TCTTCCACCAGCGCCTTGCCGATTCCGTCGGTGCCGCCGGTTACCAGTACTGTTTTATCCCCGAAAAAAGTTGACATAAAAGTGACTTGATATTACAAACCTACTTTAAAAAACAGGGAATAAAAAAAGCCTCCCGTTTCAGGAGGCCTGGTGCGTCAATCTGTGACCCCGCTGGGACTCGAACCCAGGGCCCCAACATTAAAAGTGTTGTGCTCTACCAGCTGAGCTACGAGGTCGCCAAAGTAACAGGCACACTACCGGTTACCTTAATTTTTTGGGAGTGCAAAAATACAGTCCTGCGTCTTCTAAGCCAAAACTTTTTCTTTTCTTAATTTACGGTTGTTGAACCAACTTTTTTTTAAAACAGGTTTCTATTTATTAACGGCTCGCTGCATAAGCAACCATTTGTAATGAAAAGCCGATATTTCTGATAGCAAAGCGATTATGGAAAAAGAAAAAACACCGGTGGAAATTCAAAACCGCATGAGCGGCTCTCCGGAGCTGCTGATAATAAAAGGCAGGATGGATGAAACGGCTCACCTGGTCCGACAGCCGGTGTATAATGAACTGAAAAAGATAATCCGGGTAAATGAAGCATCGGCATTTCCACTGCAACTTGCGCTGGATAAAATCAATAACAGGAGTATTAAACGGGCTGTTGACATTTTGTTTTCAGCCCTTGTGATTACCGCAGTGCTCACCTGGCTGATACCGCTGATGGCCCTGCTGATAAAACTGGATTCACGGGGGCCGGTATTTTTTTTACAAAAAAGAAATAAGCGCAACGGCGGTGTTTTCACCTGCATCAAATTCCGGACAATGATAGAAAATGATGACGCCGACCTGCTGCAGGCGATGCCCGGCGATAAACGCATTACACGCCTGGGCAAATTTCTGCGTAATCATTACCTCGACGAGCTGCCGCAATTTTTCAATGTATGGTTGGGCGATATGTCGATTATCGGGCCGCGGCCGCACATGATAAGCGACAATTCAAAGTATGAAGAGCTGATTGAGTACTACGACTACCGCCATAAGGTAAAACCCGGCATCACCGGCCTGAGCCAGGTGCTGGGCTACGTGGGTGAAACTTCAGACATCCAGCGCATGAAAGACCGGGTGCTGCTGGATTTGTTTTATGTACGCCACTGGTCGCTGCTGCTCGATGTAAAAATATTCTGGCATACCATCCTGCGGTTTTTCCGTTTTTGAAAACCGCCACTCCTTATTTTCGGCAAAGAATAAATTAAGATTATCTTACTTTTCAGAACGCCGTAAAATTTTCTCAACAGCAATTTGCCGTGATGAAACAGGAAAATAAAACGCTTGTCATTCTTACACCGGCTTTCCCGGCGCACGAATACGATGAAAACTGGGTTCCTTCGCAGCAGTTGTTTCTCTGCTCGGTGAAAAAACTTTTTCCCGGTGTGAATATTATTGTGCTGAGTTTTATTTATCCTTTTTCTGCGGCACATTATTACTGGCACGGAACAGAGGTTCAGAGTTTTGATGGCAAGAAATACCGCAAACTGAAACGGCCGCTGCTGTGGCGAAAAGTGTGGAAAAAACTGAATGAAATAAACAAGGAGCAGAAAATTTCAGCTATGCTCAGTTTCTGGTGCGGCGAGTGTGCCCTGGTGGGTCATTATTTTGGTAAAAGGTATGGAATAAAACACATCACCTGGGTTTGCGGCCAGGATGCAAGGGAAACAAACAAGCTGGTAAAATTCATTCGTCCTTATCCCGATGAGCTGGTTGCCAAATCTGATTTCCTGGCTGATGAATTTTACCGGAATCATCGTATCCGGCCGTCACAAATTATTCCAAACGGAATTGAGCCTTCGATGTTTGAAATTTCTGATAAGCTAAGAGACATTGATGTGCTGGCTGTCGGCTCGCTGAGTGGTTTAAAACAGTATGATATTTTTATTGAAATAATTGCTGCACTCAGGAAAAAGTTACCGGCTTTGAAAGCCGTGCTTGCCGGTGATGGTGAAGAAAGGGAAAGACTGAAAAAGCTGGCAGAGGATTATCACCTGCTGGAAAATCTCAGCATGACCGGAATGCTTCCACCTGCCGAAGCGATTAAGCTGATGCAAGGGGCAAAAGTTTTTTTGCACCCTTCATCCTACGAAGGCTTCAGCATGGCCTGCCTTGAAGCCTTGTATGCCGGCGCCCAAGTTATCAGTTTTGTAAAACCCATGCATCACGATATTAAGAACTGGCATGTGGTAAAAACAAAGGAAGAGATGAAACAAAAGACACTGGAAATGCTGGAGAAAAAGAAAACATTATTTGAACCCGTATTGGTTTACACTATGGATGACAGCGCCGCAGCCATGATGAACCTCCTTGGATTTTCGCCCGGTTAATATTTCATTTTTTTAAAAGTGTTTTGGCTTTTTCAAAAACCATTTCCGGAGAATAGCGGGTAAGGCAGCGGGTGTCGCCCCACTTGCATTTTTCCTGCATGCAACTGCCGCAGGGCAGGTCGGTTGAATCGAGAAATGTGGAATGTTTGCCAAGCGGCCTTGCTTTATCGCTGCGGCTGCCGCCAAACAATGCAAATGTGGGAATGCCTGAAACCCAGGCCATGTGCATAAGGCCCGAATCTTCGCTGAGCACCAGCTTTGCATATTGTAATATGCAGAAGGCTTCCGCTGCCGTTGTTTTGCCGGTGAGGTTGATAATGTTATCTCTTAATTGAGTTTTTAGGTAACCGGCTTTTGCTGAAATAAAAGGCAGGCCGATGATGAGAAACTGTGATTGCGGAAATTCTTTCAGCCACAGTTTTGCAAAACCTGCATAATTCTCAATCGGCCAGTTGCGGGTTTCAAATGCACCGGCCGGGTTCAGTACAATCAAATCTTTTTTCCCGTTCCAGCCGCCGGCAAGCAGAATTTGTTTTGCGTTTAAATCACTGTTGAAAACAAAATTGTGTGAAGCAGTGAAGTTGCCCAGTCCCGCTGCTTCAATAGTGTTTTTTGTTCTTTCGCCTGCAGGCAGGGGAGAATGCCTGTCGAATTCAACCCAGGCAGTCGGGCGCAGAATTTTGCGTACAAGCCTGCTGAGAATATTATTCTGCAAATCGAGAATGACATCGTAACGGCGGAAGAAAAGACGCGGCAGTAAAAAGAGAGTATAAAGCAATTGCAGTTTCAGGTTTCTTTTGCCGGCTATTGAAAAAATTTTATTGAACAAAATAAGATTCCGGGGAACAGGCTCCGTTTCCACCCGTGTAAGAAAATCTATCTGAACCGAAGCCGGCAACCGGTTGCGCAAATCCTGCAGATAAGGCAGTGTAATCACCACATCGCCCATGGCCTGCAGGCGGATAGCCAGGATTTTTTTTGGCAGTGTTTTTTTATTCCAGGGTTTTGCCGCAATCGTCATGGCTGGTGAATTTTTTTGCTGCTGATTTCATACAGGTACAGGTTGCCGCCTTTTTCCATGGCATCATCTTTTTTATCCTGCAATTTTACTTCAAACAAAGCGGTTAAACGGTCATCAAGCCGGTTCAGCCTTTCAGGCGGATGAATGCTGAGCATATAAACCTTTTCCGCTGGTTCCTTTTTCAAAAATGCGTTGATGCCGTCGCTGTACCGGTTTTTTCTTTGCAGCATGGCAGCCATCTCACTGTTCCAAAGCAAAAAAGAAGCTTCCCGCTGCAGGTCTGTGCAATACCATGCTTTACCGGTAAATGCAGCAAGATTGTTAAGGCACCAGTAATCAGTGACAATTTTTTCGCCTGAAGGAATTTTTTTCAACAGCGTTTTTACCTGGCTCGCATTTGAAAACGGTAGCCTCATATCTTTTACAACCATAAACAGCCCGGCAATTATTTGCATGCCAAGCACTGCGATGACAAAAAGATGCTGATTCCTGTTCGGCTTATTTTCAGCACAATAAAACCAAAGCGCTGCCAGGATGCTGATAAAAATAAAGCCCGCATGTCGTGCATTGGTAAAAGGCAGGAAAACAGAAACAATAAAAAATAAAAACAGGGCGAACAGGAAGAAGAGCAAACTCTTTTTATTTTTTCTCAAAATGGCAAAGGCCATAATTAATACCAATAGGGATAAAAATGGGTTAAGCCATTTTAATATTTTAACGTCCGGTTGCGCTTCCAGCAGAAACTGTGTATCCCAGCAGTGATATTGCCACCAGGCCGGCAAGGACACAAAAGCTCTCAAGGGCGCCTGGGCAACGGATGAAAGCTGTTGCATATTCCAACGCTCAATCCAGTAATCAGTATTTAATGAACTGTCGGGCGGGGGATAAATAAACCAGGCAGACGGCAACAGTATAATTATCCCGGTAAACAAGGGGATAAGAACTGACGCCGGTTTTTTCTTTTGCTCAAATTCAATAAGCAAATAATAAAAGAGCAAACCGGCTGCCAGCAGTAAGCCCATCAAATGGGTATTGGATAATAGAAAAAACAAAAGGGAAAAGAGCAGCCTTTTGCCTCTGAATTTTTTTTGAATGACAAGGCAGGCCAAAAAAGTAAATAATACAGCCATGCTGTAATTTCTGCTGATGATGCTGTACTCAAACAGGAAAAAATAGCCAAAAGGTATCAGCATCTTCCAAAGAAAAGGGAAGGGTGAATAAAATAAAACAAGAAAGATAACGAGACAGGCGATGAAGAGATGAACAACCTGCACATAGCCGGGGTCATGCGTGAACTTTGAGATGCTCCATAAAACCACATACCACAGCGGCGGATGGCCTTCGTACCGGGTATTTGAAATCAGTTCAAAAAAGCTGCCGCTGGCTTTGGCAATGTTCCAGCTATGTATTTCATCGCCCCACATTTCGTGATGGGCCAAGGTGAGCCCGGAAATGAGGAGATATGCAAAAAAAGCTCCCCATAAAACCGGGTTTGCCAAAGCATATCGTGTTCCAGGATTGTTCACAAATTTTAAAAGCCAGGTTCAGTTATTTTTTTATTTTTTACTGCCGCCTCTGTATATGGATTTTTCCCGAAAGCAATTGTCATGAAAGATTTTAATGCCGCTTTTACCATTGCCCATTTTCCTTTTATCATAAAATAAACCAGGTTTCCGGTCAGCGACCAGAGCAGCCATCGTCGTTTTATCTGCGACAGGTTTTTTTTTGTTTTAATAAAATAATCGAGCGACAATACCCGCCTGTAAAATTGAAGTGGTTGATGCAGCCGGTTTTCAGTTTCCTGCTGATGGTAAACAAAAGCATCTGTCAATATATGAATGTGTGGGGCAGGGAAACCAGCAGCCACTCCATAATGATCGCCGATGCCGTGCCTGTCGAGCACTTCATCGTAAGGAGAATTCAGCAGCCATTCTTTTTTTATCAGCGAAGCGCCAAGCCCGTAAACGGGCGTTGTAAAAAAGCTGCCTGAAAAATCGGTTAGTACCGGCCAGCCTGCTTTGGAAAGGTGATTGCCCTTTTGCCGGTAATGTTTTTTTATTTTTTTAATAATGAAATTTTTGCTGCTGCATTCAATGGAACCCCAGATGCCCAGGCCGAAAAGAAATTTCCATGTTAAAACCAGTCCTGATTTTTCAGGGTATTCACCTGTCCATTTATTTTTTTCTTTTTGAAGCACAAGACCTGAAACAGCGCCGGCTTCAGGGTGCATTTCAATATGTCCAGCTAGTATTTGTAAATAATCCGCCGGCACTTCCATATCATCGTCGCAAATAAAAATCCAGGACGACTTCGCTTTATTGATTCCCAGGTTTCTTTGTTTGCAGACTGTTTTTTCAGAAAAGAGATATTGGATTTTCAGGTTTTTAAATTTAAAGTATTCTTTTTCAGATAACCTTTCTTCTCCCGCATCAATAATGATGATTTCATCTGCAGTCAGCGTTGAATCATTAAGGTTTTGCAACAAAGAAAGCAGGCTGGGTTTGCGGTTGCAGGTAGGTATGACAACGCTGATGTTCATTTCAGGAAAGAAAAGGTTGAAGTATTGCCGTCAAATACATCCGAAAATAAAGATAAATTGACTGAAGGGCAACCTTGTTCTTTGTAAGAACCGATTTAACTTTATCATTGAAATGAAATTCTGTGCCGGGTTATGAAAAAAATCCTTTTCACCCATTCCTATTTCCTTCACTTCGATCCCAAACAGTGGGAGACGGGGCAGCCTTATGCACCGCTGGGCACCCTGTATGCTGCCGCACTGATGAGAAAGAACGGGCATGATGTAAAACTGGAGGACGTGATGTTTGCCCAAAGTCCGGATGAAATGATTCCGGCTATTGAAGAATACCGCCCCGACTATTTTGTGATTTACGACGACGGCTTTAATTACCTGACCAAGATGTGCCTTACCAATATGCGGGAGGCTGCTTTTCGTATGATAGGGCTGGCAAAGCAAAGAGGCTGTACGGTGATTGTTTCCAGCTCCGACTCCACCGACCATTATGAAAAATATCTTGACCGGGGCGCCGATTTTATTTTGCTGGGCGAAGCGGAAATGACTTTGCTGGAACTGGTAAACGCTTTAAGCAAAGGAGAAAATGATTTTACTCCCATCTTAGGGCTTGCATTTAAAAAAGAAAATTGCGTAGTGAAAACACCGCGCCGCAATGTGATAAAAGATCTCGATACCCTGCCTTTTCCTGCATGGGACCTGGTGAATTTGGAGCCTTACAGGAAAATGTGGCTTCAGCATGCCGGTTATTTTTCCATAAACATGGCAACTACAAGAGGCTGCCCGTATAAATGTAACTGGTGTGCCAAACCCATTTACGGCAACCGCTACAATTCCCGCTCGCCGCAGAATGTAGTGGAGGAGCTGAAGATGCTGAAAGAAAAATACCGTTTCGACCATATCTGGTTTTGTGATGATATTTTCGGATTGAAACCCGGCTGGGTGCATGAGTTTGCCACGCTGGTAGAAAAAGAAGGATTAAAATTCAAATTTAAAATACAGGCCCGTGCCGACCTGCTGCTGCAGGAAAATTACATCCGCGACCTGGCCCGTGCCGGCTGCGACAATATCTGGATGGGAGCAGAGAGCGGCTCGCAGAAAATCCTGGATGCAATGGAAAAAGGAATTAAAGTGGAGCAGGTATATGCCGCCACAAAACTGGTAAGACAGTACGGCATGAAGCCTTCGTTCTTTATCCAGTTCGGGTACCTGGGCGAAACAAAAGAAGACATCAGGAAGACGATAAAAATGATAAACGGGCTGCTGCCTTATGAAATCGGCATCTCCGTGTCGTACCCGCTGCCTGGCACCGGTTTTTATGAAAAAGTAAAAACCGATTTAAAAGAAAAAACCAACTGGACTGATTCGGATGAACTGGCTCTGATGTTTCGCAACACATACCAGCCGGCTTTTTATAAACAACTCTACCGCTATGTGCATCGCAGTCACCGGGCCCATGTGGCGCTGCATTTTCTGAAACAGCTTTTGACATCGCCGGCTAAAGCAAGTTTTTATAAAATAAGAAAAGCAGCTTCTTATCTTTATTATCTTCCTGCGAGTATCATTGCAAAACTGAAACTCGATGCACTGGAAAAATCTCCGGTATAGTGAACTCCACTTCACATAGCATGAATGAAGAGGCTGCGGCCAGGGCCTTTGACAGGCAGTCGGCCATCTTTGACGAACTCTATTCTTCCAATGTTATTATTCAGTACAAGAGAGAGAGAGTAAGAAAACATGTGCAGCAGTTTCTTCAGCCGGGCAGCCGTGTTCTTGAGCTGAATGCCGGCACCGGCGATGATGCCGTGTGGTTTGCACAGCATGGGCACAGCGTGCATGCCACCGATATTTCCGAAGGCATGCAGCAGATGCTGATGAAAAAAGTAAAAGAATGCGGACTGGAGAATAAAGTGAGCACGGAGCTTTGTTCTTTTACCTCTTTGGAAAAATTACAAGGCAAGAGTCCTTATGATTTTATCTTTTCCAATTTTGCGGGGCTCAACTGCACCGGCGAACTTGACAAAGTGCTTCAATCCTTTTCACCATTATTAAAGCCGGGCGGAATGGTTACGCTGGTTATTCTTCCGAAGTTTTGCTTGTGGGAATCGTTGCAGGCGTTTAAAGGCCGCTTTAAAACAGCCTTCCGCCGTTTTTTCAGCAGGGCCGGTGTGAAGGCGCATATCGAAGGTGAATATTTTACCTGCTGGTATTACAATCCATCTTTTGTAATCCGTCATCTGAAAGATTCTTTTGATGTGCTGGCGATGGAAGGGCTCTGTTCCCTGGCGCCGCCGTCTTACATGGAAAATTTCCCCAAAAAATTTCCCCGGTTTTATCAATGGTTGTTGGAAAAGGAGAACCGGTGGAAAAACAAATGGCCCTGGAAATACATCGGTGATTATTACATCATTTCACTGAGAAAGAAAACGGACAATTAAGGATAAACAGGTTTTTCTTCAATCTGCAGGTTCCATTTTGAACACAATTCGCCAAGCCTTCTTTCATATTTTTCAAGAAACCAGTCGTGAAAAAATGCCGGGCTGGGTTTGGAGCAATGCTTGCTTGTTTTCAGCCCCATCCTTTCTCCCTTGGTGTTGAGGCGTTGCTGTTCTTCTTTCAGTTTCCAGCGACGGGTGGTCAGTCTATAAAAATAATCATCAAGCCAGTCGCCAAACCTGTTATTCAGCAGAAATTCTGCAGACTTTTTCAGCCAGCCGTCTTTTAACTCAGGAGTATTTTCACTGTTTTCAAGGCGGTGATTGGGAAAATAAGTTACCGCCCAATTGTTGGCTTCAAAAAATTTCTGCATGCACCCGTTGCCGGCCATGGTTCGCAGTGTCACCAGCTCTGTGGCCGTGTAAATATTTCTTTCTTCAATCAGCAGTTCTGCTTCATCTACATAATAATTCATGCAGTAATGCCGGTTCCTGTGTTTAAGAAATGGAAGTTTTTTGAAAAGATGCATCAGCGTCCTGGCAATCCACAGCCGGTTGGCCTTGCTGATGATGAAATAATCAATGTCGGCATCTTCGCCGGCAAAGTTTTTTGATACGGAGCCTGAAACGCCGATGGCCCTCACGTAGGGAAACCGGTACAATCGTCTTGCTATTTTTTCTGCTTTGGCTAAAAGCATGGCAGCCTTTTCATTTCCTTTTAACCTTATGTCTGCTATCGTTTTGTCATCCGTCCGAGAAAAAAATTCTCCGTGCTGCCAGATTTTATTTTCCTGCACCAGCCGCAAAAGATAAGTGTCCAGTTCTCCTGCTTCCATACGCTTATCAAGGAAATACCTGGTTTCATCCCGTGTAAGCGGATAGTCAAAGATGTCGAAATACACCAGCGTTTTCAGTATGCTGTATTCTGGGCTCAAGAGGTACCTGGTTTTTATTTTGGTTTTTTGCCAAACAAAAGAACTGTAAGTGCTGCTATTGCAAGCGAAGCAAGCAGAAACCAGGCAAGCATCAGGTTGTACCGCGGGTAATTGGTTTGGTTGAGTTTCAGAAAGGGCTGAATGATTTCAATATTATCAATGGTGGCCAGTGCCTGGTCAATGTTAAGTTGTTCGCGGTAATAAGCCATTTCGGCCTGGTAAACGCTGACGGGGTTCACCGGCTCACCCAGAATGATGCCCTGCCCTTCGCTGCGCGGCACTATGCTGCTGTTCACAATTCGTTTCAGGCTGTCAAGACTCTGCAATTTATAATTGAGTGTTGCTTTCAGCGCTTCCAGTGCTTTGCGCCTGGCTTCTTTTCTTTTCAGGGCATATTCATTGTTCTCCAGGTAATTTACCAGCGCCCATTGAATGCTGTCGAGGTGCTGAACATTTTTCAGCACCAGGGTGATTTTGAACAACGACAAAGCAGAATCTTTTGTATCGAGCTGAAAGGTATCCCGCATGGTGCTCATGCTGATGGATTGAATATCGCCGGCCGCCTTACTGCTTATTTTCAGTTGCTGCGCCAGCAGGGAGCTGTTTTTACCACCTTTCAGTTTATCCAGGGTTTTCAAAAGAAGGGCACAGTATTTTGCCGGCAGAATATTGGAAACAAAAATACCCTGCGTTTGGTAAGCCGGTGGAATAACATAGCGAAGCGAATAACCTGCAAGCGTAATGATGATGACAATGATGATAAAAACCGGCTTATTGGCTTTCATTTTGCGGAAGGCATACAGCAGTCCGTTTCCGGTTTTTTTTAAACCATTGGCAAGCGGTCTGAAAAAATAAAAGAGGTCAATCTCGGCTGGCCCGGTTTGCGGTTTGTCATTCATAATTATTCCTGTTTTTTATAAAAGCCAAAAGCAAATATCGAATTAAAAAAAGAATACCATACAATCCCCTTGTTTACCTCCAGCAGCGATTCGGTGAGGCCGGCCGCTGCAAATAACAGCAGGAACAGCCCATACACATCGCCGGAAAATTTTTTCCTGTAATGCAGCAACGGATAACCAATACAGCAAAGTAATAGCAGCAAACCGGGCATGCCATTGGCCAGGGCAATCTGCAGGTACTGGTTGTGTGCATTATAGCGATTGTATCTGGATGCAAAGTAGAACATCCGGTTTTCATAAGCCTGCTGCAGGCTGTGCTGCACATTGCCGGTACCCACGCCGGTGAGCCAGTGTTTATGTAAAATATCAGCGCTGCATTGCCAGATGGCAACACGCAGCGCTTTGCCGCCCCAGCTTTTTCCCATGGAAGCATCCCGGTCAAGAATAATGAAGTTTGATTTGGAAAAATCGAATAACTCCCGCCATTGTTGTTTCAGCGATGGAATGGCAATGGATGAAACAAAAAAAATAGCAATTATTGTTGTCAAAAAAAGAATTCTTTTTTTCCAGGACAGGATTTGTTTCATCAGAAAAAACAACCCTGTCAGCAGCCAGCAAAAAATAATCAGCCGGATGCTGAGCAGTAAAATCATCAGCGTCATTAAGCAGATAAAGGCCCACAGCAGTATTTTACGTTTTCCGGCAGCTGCAGGCAGTTTTTGAAATGCAATAATGACTGCCAGCAGGCAAAACAAACCCATAAGCGGCGGTCTGAAAGCATGAAACAACAGGATGCTGCTTCCTGTAACCTTTTCCGGATTTCCCGTTTGAATAAAGTGGTAAAGCCCGTAACCCAGCCCGGCTAGCGAGGCAATGGCAACAGCGATGAGAAAATGATTGAGTATTGTTCTAAGTTTTGCAGGAGAAAGAACGTGGGTAGTGCCGAAAATAAGCGGGAAAAAAAAGAGGGCAGACTTTGTTTTCAGTGTGGCTAATCCGGCCTGTGTATCGGAAGTAATAATTAACCCGGCCACACCGATAAGGTAAAGTGAAACAAAGAGCAGCAGAAGTTTTGTTTTACCAGAACGGATATTGAATTTCTTTTCTGAAAAAAACAACCAAAAAGATGCAAGCAGTATTATCAAAAGTGTATTCACGTAGGTGAGAAGCAGCATTGTATAAACAATGGCGATGCAAAGCCAGGTATAAATGACATCTTCATATTTTGCGATGAATTTATTTTTGATAAAAAAAGTCATTAGCGTTTGAAAATTTTCTTTAGCCATTCCCGCAGCAAGAGAAGCAGGAATAGACTATTGGTATAAAAATATCGTTTGAACAGGCGGCGGGGTTGCTGCGCCAGCCTGAACAGCCATTCGAGTGCAAGGGACTGCATCCACCGCGGCGCTCTTGTTTGCAGGCCGGCAAATACGGGCAAGGCGCCGCCGATGCCCAGCAGCACGGCGCTGATGCGAAAAATATTTTCCGCCATCCATTTTTCCTGTTTGGGACAACCCAGCGATACGAATACGAGCTGCGCTCCGCTGCTGTTGATTTGTTCAATGTCTTTTCCTGTTTCTTCATCTGTCATGGGCCGGTAGGGAGGCGAAATGGCGCCGGCAAATTGAATGCATGGAAAATCCGAAGCAATTTTTTTTTGAACTGATTTCAATACTCCAGGAGCTGCGCCGTAAAAAAAGACAGATAGTTTTTTTTCATTTGCCACCGCAAGCATGCGGGGTAAAAAATCCATGCCACTGATGCGCTCCTGTTTTGTTTTATGCAGCAGGCGGCAGGCCCACTCCAGGGGTTTGCCATCCGCCAAAACAAGCGATGCCGTTTTCAGTTGTTCTGCAAAGTGCCTGTCAGTGTAAGCTTCAGCAATCATGTGTGCATTTGCAAAACATACAAATGATGACGTCCTGGTTATTGCAAGCTCCGTTACTGCCTCCAGGCTTTCGGCAAAACTGAGGTGCTGCACATCCAGGCTGATGATATGTAGCTTTTCAAACATACCGGGCCAGGGCGGTTTGATAAATTTTCATTATCGAATAGTAATGCACGTCCGGGTGATATTTATCCAGGTAAGTTTGCCGTGCATTTTTATATAATTGATCGCTTGCTTCCGTTAATTGCAGAAGCAACTTCACTTTGTTTTGTAAATCTTCCGCATCACCGGCTGTAAAATGCAGGCCGTTGAATCCATCCTGTATGGATTCTGCCATCGAACCAAGGCGTGAAGCAATAACCGGCGTGCCGGCAGCAAAGGCTTCAATGATGGTGAGCGGCGCTCCTTCGTACCAGATGGAAGGGCAGATAAATGCTTTGCAGAGCTTCATGAGTTCCTGCACCCGGGTTTTTTCTTCCTGCCCCGTGAAAACAATATTTGTACATGCACTGTACAGTTGCTCTAAAAATTTTTTTTCAGGCCCGTCGCCGCAGATTATGATTTTATTTTCCGGCATACAGGCAAATGCTTTCAGCAGCACATGAATGCCTTTTTCGTTGACAAATCGGCCTGCAAACAGGAAAAAATTTTCTCTTGGCAGCCTGCCCTCGCCACAGTCTGGAATAAAATTGGGCTTGGTCACCATTTTATTTTCCGGCAAACGGAGTGAAGAATGCAGCAGCTTCATTCTTGAAAATTCATTGAGTGCAATAAACACGGTTACTTTATTTTTCCATGTATGCAGCAGCTTGTGTATGCCGGTTATACCGGTTACAAGCGCTGATTGAGTCATTGAATTGCGGTAACACCTGTACCGTATGCCGGCCAGCGGAAATTTTTTCTGCACGCAAAGCTCACACACTTTATTGTTTCGCAACAGCAGCGCATTGGCGCAGATGAGCCGGTAATTGTGCAGGGTAAGCACTACCGGTATTCTGTGTCGTCGTGCCACAAACAAAACGGAAGCCGAAGCCACAAAAAAAATATTATGCACATGAATGATGTCAGGCTGAAATTGCCGAATAACGAATGCCAGTTTTTTTGCCGAAGAAAAATTATAGAATGAGTTCAGCGCTGATTTTATTTTGGGAAACAAACCACGGATGCTGCTGTTGTCAAAAGCGAGCACCTGCACATCGTGGCCTTTTTCTTTCAGCAGCCGGCTTTCCAGCTCCACGGCCACATCTTCGCCGCCAGCCTGCATGTACCTGTTATGGATAAATAAAATTTTCACAAAGCAGAAGATTGATGAGTAGCCTGCAGGCGCCGGTTGTAAATGCAGCGGGCAGTAAAGCCCAGCAGCATCCAGTAGCCGGAGGCAAACAGCGGCGACTCCAGTGCAGGATTGAAAAGTGCAATCACGGTGATTACAAAAAAACTCCAGAAAACAAGTATGCAGTTAGTTGAATAGTAAAATTGTTTGTAATAGAAATACTCTTTGAACACTGTAATATAAACCGTGATGATGAGTAAAAGATAGACAATACCGAGGCGGCCGAAGAGATAAACAAAACTATTATGTGCACCCATCACATAGGGCAGCGAAGGCAGCTTGCTGTAATCTTCAATAGGATAATACTGCAGCAGGGGCGTGCCAAAACCAAGACCGTAAATATTGGCGGGAAAATGATCCACGATAATTTGTTTCCACAGCACCAGCCGCCAGGTGGCATTGCCGTCAATGGATAAAAGCGGGTGCGAATGCATCACATCCAGGATGGCATTGGTGCTCCGCGGGCTGAACTGGTGGCGGATAAGAGCAAGATTGGGTTGCAGGTAAATAAAAATTATTGTGAACACAAGCAGCATTATCATCACCGACTGCAAAAAAAATTTATATCCCGTGGAAATAAACAGCCAAAACAGGAAACCTGCAATGAGCAGGGCTGTGGCCGAACCGTAAGTGAAACCGTAGATGATATTCATGGCAATCAGCAGCAGCGGCAGCAGGCGGTAGCGGGTATTTTTAAATAGCGAGGGGAAAAGCGTGGACACCCCGTACCGTTCATAAAAAGTAAGCGGGAGAGGGATGAATAAAAAAATGCCAATATAGTAGCGCAGTATTTTACGTATGCGGCCGATGAAACCGTTCAGATATTTGAAACAATAAAAACCCGTAAAAAAAGCCAACATAGAATAAGCGATAACCGAATTGCGCAGGTAATAATAAAATGAATCCTGCCGCAGTAGCGAGGTGACGGCATGCACGGCACACCAGCCCAGCAGCAGTATCATGCAGATGCTGATTGGATCGTTACCGGTGCGGAAACGTTTATAACCCAGCATAAGCAAACCCGATGCAGCCAGTATTTCATTGAAAAAAAGTTTTTTTTCAAAAAACCACGGGGTGATAATATAACAGACCGCCAAAAGAAAAATGAAATAAGCTATGGTTGATTTGCGTATCATGATTTCAGCCGTTCAGTTAATCGAAACTAAAAGTTTCTTCGTTGCCTGTATGCAGCGATGTTAAACGGTTGACTGTTGTTCCCTGCCAATCTTTTCTGCCAGCACAATATTGGTAAAATAAAGCGAATCGTTTTTGGGAAAAAGGGGCAGCAGCAAAGAGCCGATAAGATTTATGGGCACGATAAAAATCAGCGAGAGCAGGTAACCGGCCCGGCCCCATTCCCGGAACAGTTCAAAAAAATACAGGGCGCCATGCTGGGCCATCACCCGTGCAAAGTTGCCGGTCTTTTTCTGTTCCCGTATGCTGAACCCGTGTTTTTCCAGCAGGTGGCGGATACCAAATGAACTGTACCGTGCATAATCAAAAGGCGTTTCGTGTTCGTTCCAGCTGAAAGGCACGGTAATCAGCAGCAGGCCTCCTTTTTTCATCACCCTGTTTAGTTCGGGCAAAATTTCATCGGGATTAAAAATATGCTCCAGCACTTCGCTGCTGAAAACAGAATCGAACGATTCATCATTAAACGGAAGCCGCCGGCCGTCGTAATACACATCCACTTTTGAGCGCCGGTGATTGTGACCACTGTGCTGCACATCCACGCCAATGTATTCATCCACGGAAAAAAGATTTTCGAAAGGCTTGCGGCCGCAGCCGAAGTCAAGCAGCTTCCCTTTCAGTTGCGTGATATGTGTTTTGATGTTTTTAAAATAAGAACGCCGGATAATGAAAAACGGGTTGGTAAAAATGCTGAAAAAGCCGGGCTGAAAACTTTGCTGTTTGAAATAATCAGTCAGGTGGTTGTTCATTACTGCCCGGTTAAATAAAAAGTATTAAACAAATCTATGTAAAAAGACGTGACAGCCGGTGCCGGACCGCTTCCTAAATTAAGAAGCAGAAATGTTTATTTCAGACTTTGCGTGTTTCACCTGTACTATCATCCGGTTCAGGAAAACTGAATTTATTTTTATACCAGGAAAATAATGCAAGGACAAACAGCAACAGGGTTGTATAAAAAAGTATCGTTTTATGCCCATGCAGAAACATGGCTCCAAATGGGATGAGAAAGAAGGCAAGGTTTTTAACAAGAAAAAGCAATCTTTCCCACAGCAGGTTTTTATTTTTCATCAGCAACAGCATGCCGGCAGCAAAAAATATTTCGCCGGCCAGGATGCTGATGCCGATAGAAAACGGAGTTTGCCAGAAATAGGAAAGAATTACAGTAACAAAAAGTGTGAACAAAGCTGCAGCAAGGGTAGTGATGGAATAATGTTTATCTTTTTTTTCCAGCATGGCCTTTGTGGTAAAGCTGGAAAATAGCGAATAGACAAGAGCAGCGGCACCCAACAGGATGAAATAGTTTTTTTCGCCCAGGTATTTTTCTCCGAAGAACAGGTTGATAAAATTCCCCGGAAAACAAAGTACAAAAGAAAAAAAAGTGAGGCCAAGCAAAGTGCTTAGCTGGTCCACTTTCAGCCCCACTTCATTCCGTATCATTTCTTTCAGAAATGCCTGCTGTATGATGCGCAGGGCGCCTTTAAATATGATATAAAATTTCAACCCTACAAAAGCTGTAGCCACCACCGGCGCCGGGTAAAAGTACGGCGCAATCAATACCACTCCCATCCCGATAAAATACAATCCGAGTGAAACAAAACCCAGCGGCAATGTGCCCAGGTAAAGTTGCAGGCTTTTTAATTGTACAGAAAAGAAGAACGGCACTTTCAGAAAAAAAGTAATGAAAAGATTGGTTATTACATACGTGAAGGCTAATGCAACCAGGTAGATCCAGGGCAGCCATTCTGGAAACAATGACGTAAACAAAATCAACAGTAAAAAAGGAACGAAGGATCTTGTAAAGGCGATGATGGCGCCCCTGACGGGAAAACCTCTTGCATAAAGTGCATAATCGCCGCTCAGTGCAAGCGCCGGCGCAAGCAGGAAGGCAAGGTAAAAAGCATCGGCAAGTGCCAGCATTGCCAGTACAGCTATTAAAATGCCCAGCGTGAGCCGGGCCGATTGGGCAGCATGGTATTCATGCCTCCATTCATCAGCCAGCGCCAGGTTGCGCATGGCAGCAGGTTGAAGTCCCAGTGCAATGGCATTCATCATAAACAGCAGCAGCGAGTCAACCTGTGCAATGGCCTTCATTTGCTCCGGCGAGCTGTGATGCGAAATATATTTCAATGCAAAAACTACAAATACCTGGCCGGCGCCGGTGAAAAAAGCTATGATTAAAATTCTTTTCAGCATTCCGCGTTGCCTTTGGCATTAC
>CAZDUO010000081.1:0-16738 GCA_964508655.1 uncultured Chitinophaga sp.
TCAGATGTGTATAAGAGACAGGGGATAGGTATAAAAATTATCTTTCTTATCGGGGCAGGTAAACACCTGTTCGATAATGCCGCCCGTGTCAACACCAGCATCTACATAATGAATGGTAGAGCCGAAGAGGTCTTTTCTGCCTGTAGCTACGGCCCAATAACCGCCATGCACTCCCCGGAACAAGGGAGTAATGCCCACATGAATGTTAATAAAAGGAGCCGGCACACAAGCCAGAGTTTTACCGGAAATAATTCTTGTTCCGTTCACCAGCAGCAGATCCGGTTTCAGTTTCTGCAAAAGTTCACGGGCTGCTGCAGTATTCAAACTTTTCACTCTCGTAATAAGTTTTTCCGGCAGGGGTGAAACATCAAGCCCGTATTGACCGAAAATTTCTTTTTTTCTTTTCCGGGAAAAAATTTTCAGTAAAGGATAAACAATTATCATAAAAGCTACCTGGCCTGCGGCCGTCCACCAGCCATGTTTTTTTGCCCGCCTCAGAAACTGTTTAATTTTGGGAAGCGTTTTTTCCAGTACAATTGCTTCGATGCTGAAAAACTGTTTGAGATAATTATAAACAATTGCGGAAGAATCGCAATCTCGTGCCAGCAGCACAATCTTAAAATTCGTCATGGTTGGTTCTGGTCTTTGAATAAATTTCGATAAGGTTTTGAGATTCTATTTTCCCTTCCCGGTTTAATTGCCTGTAAAATTTTAATACACTTTCCAGGAAAATAAAATTTTCATCGCTGTATTTGCCAAAGTTATGCGGATGCCACCAAAGCTGGTATATCCATCCTTGTTCAGCGGCAAATTTCAAACCGGAGCGGATGCGTTTCAGCTTTAAACCATCAAGTATTTTAAGAGCCGGGTGATAAGGTCGCAAAAAACGGCTGGCAGGAACGTTAATTATTTCATCCTGCTCCGGCACCGGGTGGCAATGATGCCCGGTGATATTGAAATAACCATCTGCCAACCGCAGGGCCCGGCGGAAAATATTTTCCTGCTCCCGTGATACAGGCCTGTAGGCGCCGGCCTGTTCATTGCCGCGGTACACTTTTATTCCTGCCTGCCTGCACACTTCAATATGCTCCGGCGAATACTGGTTGCGGGGAAAAATAATGCTTGACAGTGTAATGCCTTTTTGATTTGCCGTATTTATCGCAGCCTGCAGGTCATGAGCAAACTGCTCAATGGTTGTATGCCGCTCCAGCGTATAGAAATGCGAGAAAGTATGTGTAGCTATTTCCTGCCCGGGTGTCTTTCTTATCAGCTCAACCAGGCCGGGAGCAAAATGATACTCCGGTTCCAGTTCATTATTTTCAAGATAAGAATAGGGATCATATCCGGCATTTACATAAGAGGGCCGCAAGTGGGGCAGGTGGCTGAGTAATTCATTTTTATTCTGAAAAAATAAAAAGCCAACCGCCGCCCATGTGCAGTGCACTTCATACTCCGCAAACAATTGCAGCAGGCGGGGCACTACACGATGCACATTGCGGATATTTTCACCATAGGTTTTCAAAGTACGGTGATCCCTTACGCCCCAGAAAAGTTCGAAGTCAAGCGATATGGTGAAAATCCCTTTTCGCATCAGCGGTTTTACATAAAATACTTCTTGTACCAGTGCTGGAATACAATCAGCATCCAAAGCTGCTCCACGATATCGCCGGGAGCAGATGAGTATAACTGTTTTTTCATGCAGCTGATAAAATCAAAGTTGAATATCCCCTGCTCATTTACAAATTTTTCGTTCAGCAAATCATCAAAAATATAGGTATGCAGTTCTTCACGGAACCATTTCAGCATGGGAATTTCAAAGCCCTGTTTGCCGCGGTGATAAATTTCAGGCGGCAGCAGGTTTCTGAAGGCATCCTTTACAATTTTTTTCCGTCCGGCCCTGCTGATTTTATATTGGGCCGGCAATGAAAAAGCAAACTCCACAACATGATGGTCAAGAAACGGGCAACGCACCTCCACGCTGTTGGCCATGCTCATCAGGTCCACTTTGGGCAGCATATCGCCGGCCAGCACCAGGTCCAAATCGGTTTTCAGCACCGAGTTGAAATCCTCATCATTGATAGCGGCAAGATATTTTTCTTTGATGCCGTTGACCGCACTTGCATTTATTTTTTCAGCCGCTTCTTTTACCAGTAGCTTATCCAGCTCATCCGGAGTGAAAGTGGAAGCCCAGCGCCAGTACCTTTCTTTTGAAGAAAGATGCGAGGCTTCGGCAAAGCGGTGCAGCTGGCGAAACAGGTTGCTGACAGTTGAGTTTCTGCCTTTAGGCAAGGCCTTCCATAGCGGCTGGCCCATTTTCACCAGGCTGCCGCCAAGTGATTTGCGGCGGGCCTGCCATTCTGCATAATGCTTATTGTAACCGGCAAAAACTTCATCGCCACCATCGCCGGATATGGCCACCGTTGCATGCTTTCTTGTTTCCATACAAAGAATAAACTGCGGCAGCGACGAAGGATCGGCAAAAGGTTCATCCAGGTAATCCAGCACATCAAATATATGCGCCAGGTAATCATTCATGCCAAGAATAAAAGTGGCATGATTGGTTTTGAATTTTTTTGCAAGCAGTTCGGCAAAATGTGTTTCATCAAAAAATTGTTCACCCCTGAATCCGATGGAAAAAGTATTCAGGCCCCGTTTGTGGCGGCTGGCAAGCGCCACCACTACAGATGAATCTATTCCACCGCTGAGGAAAGCGCCGAGAGGCACATCGCTGATTAGTCTTTTTACAACGGCATCTTCCATCAATGTCACCAGCTGTTGTTGTGCGTCTTCATAAGAAGGCGCCATACTGTACTCACTGGCTGGTACGGCACGGTACCATTTTTTTTCTTCTGTAATCCCGTTTTTAAAAATGAGATAGCTGCCCGGATCAATTTTTTTCACATGCTGCAAAATGCTTAACGGCTGGGGCAGGTAGGCAAACTGGAAATAAAGCCGCAATGCCTCGTAATTGATTTGTTTTGGGATATCAAAAACATAAAGCGCTTTCATTTCTGATGCAAAGAGAAAGCGGTCTTCATCCAGGTAATAGTTCAGTGGCTTTTTGCCAAAGCGGTCTCTGGCAAGCACCAGTGTTTTTTCTTTTGTATCATAAAGGGCAAAAGCGAAAAATCCATCAAGCAGCGGAAGGCAACCCATTCCTTTTTTGACAAATAGTTCCAACAGAACTTCGGTATCGGAATGGGTATGGAACTGCTGTTGTTCTTCTGCAGTAAAATATTTTTTAAACAGCGCCTGGTAATTGAAAATTTCGCCGTTGAAGATGATGGCATAGCGCCGGCTTCTATCCCACATGGGCTGGTTGGCGGCTTTGCTGGTATCAATAATAGATAGTCTTCGCTGGCCCAACCCTATATCACCGGTGGTATAAATGCCCTCATCATCCGGTCCTCTTGACTGAAGTGTTCGGATGGATTGTTGTAATTTTGGAATCTGTTGCCGGCCTTTATCCGTCAGGGCAACAATGCCAGCAATGCCACACATACAGGAGCCTTAAATTTTATGCAATATATTACTCTCACTGATTTTCTCTTACTTCCTTTATACTTATTTATTGTTTTCATCGCAGCCGCATCGCTGCGCAACAAGCTTTATCCTGCGGGTCACCCGTTGCGCAAATATTTCATGTGGGCTTTTTCTTTGAAAATTACCGGGGCCGTCATGCTGGGTCTTATTTACCAGTTTTATTACAAAGGCGGCGACACGCTGAATTACTGGCATCAGACCGAAGTAATAAATTCCTCACTCGGCGATTCATTCGGCACATGGCTCCGGATGATTGTTGCTTCGGCAGATTATTTTGATGTGGACATTAATCCCTATGCCAACCAGCTTTACTGGTATGGTCATTCATCGCCGGAGTACCTGCTTTCCGTCATCGGCGCCATTATCGGATTATTTACCATGACCACATACCTGCCCACCGTAGTCATCTTTGCAGCCATTTTCTTCATTGGTATCTGGAAAATGTTCATCGTGTTTACAAAACTGTATCCCCGGCTTACCAAACAGATGGCTTTTGCCATTCTGTTCATTCCCAGCGTGGTTTTCTGGGGTTCGGGATTTATGAAAGACACTATCACCCTTTCCTGCATTGGCTGGGTGACACATTTTTTTTACACCATATTTTATGAGAACAAAAAAATAATTCTTAACTCCCTGCTTGCCCTGTTTTTCCTGTATATCATTTTTATTATCAAATCGTATATCGTGATGGCGTTTTTACCAGCGGTGATGCTGTGGGGAGTGGGCCTGCTTTCCTATAAAATAAAAGATACCCGCCTGATTATGGTGGCCCGTTATTTTTTATATATCGCTTCCATCGTAGGTTTACTATTGGTGGGCAGCAGATTGCAAACACAATTATTCGGGGAGTATAATGTGGAGAGTATCGGTTACAAATCGTTCATGACCCGTGATTACCTGTACCGGATTTCATTGGAGCAGGATGGCTCGGCTTATACACTTGGCGATATGGACCCCACGGTATTTGGCATGATTGAAAAAGCGCCGGCGGGTATCAATGTCACCCTGTTTCGTCCCTACCCGTGGGAAGCCAAAAAACCAATAGTGATGCTTTCGGCAATGGAGGCTTTGTTTTTTCTCGGTTTCACCATTGCAGTAATTTTCCGCAATAATCCTCTCCGGGTAGTACGACGGATCCTGGCGGATGAAACGCTGCAGTTTTGCATCATCTTTACCTTCGTATTTGCTTTTGCGGTAGGTATTTCCACATCCAATTTCGGCTCCCTGGTCCGGTACAAAATTCCCTGCATGCCTTTTTACCTTGCTTTCCTGTTTATTCTTTTTTATCCGCCCAAGGAAGAAATTCTTTTACGAAAACAAAGAGATATAAGCAGGAAGCAATCGGTGTAAACTGTAATTTTCTTCAATATTTTTCCGGCCGTTTATTCCCGTCTGCGAACGCAAGGCTGCATCTTCAATTAATTGACGTAAATATTTTTTCCAATCTTCCGGTGTATGGGCTATAAAACCTGTTTGGCCATGCAATGTTATTTTCGGGTTTACCCCCATATCGGATGCCACAGCCGGAATACCGCAGGCATGATATTGTATCAGTTTAAAACCGCACTTGCCTTCAAACCACGGCCCCGTTTTCAGCGGCATCACGCCAATATCCATTTTCAGCAAGTCGTCGAGCTCGGTGGCGGCTTCCCATTTTTTAAAAATAAAATCAAAATTCCATGCCGGCCGTTTGTTGGAAATTACAAGGAAATCAAAATCGGTTTCCATTTTCAGTTCGGGGATTATATTTTCAATCAGTTCCAGGTTGTGCAGTGTGGTGTGGGAACCTGTCCAGCCGATCACTACCTTGCTTTTCTCCGTATGAGTTTTTTGCCTGTTATACCTGTTGATGCTGTCCACTACCGTGGGTAGCAGCAGCACATTTTTGTTAAACTGCCTTGCATAGCTACACAAAAATTCATTGCCCGCCGAAACTTTATACGACCAGCGGATGATATGCTTTACTTTCCAGGTGGCTTTAAAAAACTTTTTCCAGCCCGAAGTTTCCTCACCGCCCGGAATCCAGATAGCGTCGTCAAAATCGAAAATGATTTTTTTACGGAAAATTTTTGCCAGCAGCCATTCAAATACCGGCGGGCCTGCCGGTGATGCTTCACGAAGAATAAAAATATAATCGGCCCGGGGTGAAGAAAATAAATGCAGGAAACGGCGAAGGAATCCTATTACCAGCCCGAAAATTTTTTTTAATTCATTCCCCGGGGCATAAAATATTTCCCAGGTGCTGTGGTCAAGAAATGAAAAAACAGAAATGGAAAATTCTGAGTCGGGAAGATGAGGCAGGTACTGTTCAACACGGAAGCGCTGCGAGGGAGCCGAATTCAAAGGATAGGGAACCCAGAAATGAATTTGCTTTTTTTTCATCGGGCTTTTAATGAACTTACACTGTCAGTCGGTTGAAATTTTCAAGATATAAATGCCGGTTTGCGCAAACAGAATATTTTTCTTCCACTATTTTCCGGCCTGCTTCACCCAGTTTTTGTCTCAGCTCAAATGACTCAATCAATAAAGACAATTTGGCAACCCATTCTTCATCGCTGCCGGCCAGGAAGCCGTTTTCGCCATCGCTTATTATTTCAGCATTCACTCCTACCGGCGACATAATGGTGGGAATGCCCAGCGCCATATACTGCAATCCCTTCAGTCCGCATTTGCCTTTGGCCCACTGGGTATCAGGCAGGGGCATAATGCCGACGTCAAACTCCGACATGTCTTCCACTTCGGTATCTTTTATCCATGGCAATCCTTTTGTTTGTAAATGCTCACTGTAGTAGTTTCCATCTCCGATAATTTTAAAGTAAACCTTTTCGTCATATTTTTTCTTTACTTCTGCCAGTGCCCTGAGCTTCGTTTCCAGGTGCTCAATGGTGGTGATGGAACCGCTCCACCCGATGCAGATTTTTTCTTGCGGCTTTTTCAATACAGGTTTGTACACATCCGTATCAATAGTAGTGGGAATGATGATAACGTTGGGATTGAACTGCCTTGCATACCCGGCAAGGTAGCGGTTGCCTGCTATAACCAAATGTGCTGCCCTGATAATTTTTCCGGTTTTACCGGCATCCTTGAAAATGGAAAACATCTTATTGGCTTCAGAAATATTTTGCAGCCAGATGCTGTCATCAAAATCGAAAACCAGTTTGGTTTTTTTTGCAAACCGTGTTTCAAAAAATGCCGTACCAAGCATGAAAGCTTCCCGCTGCACAAATACGATGTCGTAATCCGCTGCATGCCACGTTTCATTCAGCCGTTTTAAAACGGATTTTAAAACTATCCATCCTTTTGGAAAAAGTTTGCCGCGGCTGTAAAAAAATTTATCATCCCTTTCATTCAGCAGCCAGGAAAACCGGCAGCGGTAGCCGTTTGCTTCCAGGTAGCCGAAGTACTGTTCAAACCGGAACCGCTGCGAAGGCGACCGTCCGGGACGGTGAAGACTTAGAAACAAAACATTTTTCATCGGGTAAAATTATTCAGCCCACACAGCCGGAAGCTTTTCATAAATTTCAATGTTGGTAAACTTAGGTGTCTTTCTGGGGCCGGCCTTTACAGCCCAGGCAGTCATTTTACCGATACCGGTTTCCAGGTTTACGAAATCATCATCTTTAATCCCGAATATTTTTTTAGCTTTTGAATGATCGGAATAAGCATGCAGCACTTCATTGCGTGCAGGCAGGTAACGGATGGGTTGTTCTTTTTTTAAAACTTTCATTACCGTATGGGCCAGTTCATTCACGGAATATTCTTTATCGCCGCCGATATTGAATACCTGGTTGTACGCCGCCGGCACCTGCACCGAATTGGCAATATGCGGCGCCACATCACTGATGTAGCTGAAAGCCCGGGTTTGTGTGCCGTCGCCAAAAATAGTGAGCGGCTGGCCCTGCATCAGCTGGTTCATGAATATGCCGATTACATTGCGGTAGCGGTCGCCTATATTCTGGTATTCGCCATACACATTGTGCGGACGGAAAATAATATAGTTCAGCCCGAACATTTCATGCGCTGCCTTCAGGTCAAGCTCCACGGCATATTTCGAAACACCGTAAGGATCTTCCGGTTGCGGCACGGTGTCTTCCGTCATCGGCAGCTGGCCGGCGCCATATACGGCAATGGAAGAAGTAAATACAAAACATTTCACTTTGTGCTTAATGCTTTCATTGATGAGATGAACGCTGCCGAGTAAATTATTTTCATAATTAAACTTGCGGATAAAATGACTGAGCCCTTCGGCTGCATAAGCCGCCAGGTGAAAAACATAATCAAACCGGTGCTCGCTGAAAAGCTTTTTCAGTAATTCATAATCAGTTACCGATCCTTTTACAAACAGCGCCTGCGGGTGAATATTATCCTGAAACCCGCCGCTCAGGTCATCGAGCACCACCACGGTATGACCGGCTTTTACCAGTACGTTTGTTACATGGGCGCCGATGAACCCGGCGCCGCCTGTTACCAATGATTTCATTTTACTGTTTTAAAAAAATCAGCCGCAAAATTATCTGCAATCGCTATACAGCCTTTAATTTTATTTCTTCCCCGCCATAAATCGCCTTGTAAATATTTTCTGCCAATTGAAACGACCGGTATTTTTCAGCCATACTCCTTGTTTTTGCCTGCAGTTCCCTTTTTGCCGTTAACAATTCTTCCAGCCGGTAAATTACAGAAGCATGTTCTTCTTTTTTTCCCAGGTCAACCACCACTCCTATTGCTTCCTGGCTGATGATTTCCGAGTCATCGGAAATATTGGGTGAAATAACTACCGGCAAACCCATGGCCCAGTATTCGCCATCCTTGATGGATGTGCAATACCGCTTGGCGGGTACCGGCTTCACGGGGTTGATGGCAAAATTACCCAGCGAAAGATAGCGGGGAATTTCGTCATGAAAAACAAAAAAACTGATCACGGCCTCTGCCGGTAATCCTGCTCTTCTGATTTCTGAATCAATTTCGCTTCGTGACGTATTGGTCAGCATCAGAAAACGAAAGCGGTCTTTCCAGTGATCATAACAGGATCTGACAAAATCAAAAACTTCCTCTTTAAAATAAATGCCGCCGAGCTTGCCGGCATACACACACACTATTTTATTATCAATACCCAGCTCCTTTAATAGCTGTGCATCTTTTTCCCGGGGAAAAAATTTTTCCATGTCCACACAGGCGGGTTTTACATAAAAATTTTTCACAGCCACCCCATATTTTTCTATTGCATATTGCTTCATACCGCTGGCAGTGGCAATCAAAGCGCCGGCCCGCCGGGTTTGTTTTTTTTCCAGGTAAAATAAAATACGGTAAGCCAGACTGCCTTTTTTCCAGGTGCCGTTTTCCACCATGGCTTCGGCATGCGGCTCGTAACTGTCAATGATGAGTGCAGCGCCTGAAAAAACCGAAAGCAGGTAAGCCATACTGCCGGCCGGCGTGCAGAAGGCATGAATGGTTTTTATTTTTTCCTTTTTTATCAGCCGGTACAATTTTACAAGGTTGCCGGCCGTAGCCATCAGTTTTTTTATTCCGAACCGCCGGTAAGGTTGCGCCACCAGCTGCATATTCCGCGGCGCCCACTCTGTATTCAGTTTTTCCGCTTCTTCTTTGCTTACTGCTATTGGCTGCTGCTCGGCCGTTACCAGGAATACTTTCCGGCCGGGTGAAATGATTTTCCTGATCATGTCCACATAGGGTAAAGTGTAGGTTTGCACCAGCGCATCGCGGAAGCTCCATTGGGTAAGCACAAGAATATTTTCATCCGGTTTCATCGAAAAGCGGTAGTAAGTTTTCTTCCGGCGATTGATTTTGCCAGCAACAAAAGAAATTTTTTATGAATGCCGCCGGTTCGGATGGCTGCCATGCTTTCTTTTACCGAAGCGCCCCGGTTGTAATCAAGATACTGGTGTACGCCGCAGAAATAATGCGACCAGGCCACCAGTATTTTTTTTTCCGTATCTGAAAGCTGTAATTTATCCAGCGCCCAGTCCTTTGCTTTTATTCTTGCCGCTATCACCCGCTGGTTATTGCTCATGCTGCGCTCCGGATGTTGCATCATCGTCAGGCAGATTTTGTTGCGGATAAAAATTTTTTCTTTTTCCAGGTTTTGCAGAATAAACAGCCAGTCTTCCATTGAGGCCAGCTCCCTTTCCGCGGGAAAGAAACGGTAAGCCCTGTCTTTAATCCTTACACAATAATTACAAGCCAGGATGTTTCCTTTCAGAAAAATATTCCTGTGGTACCAGCCTTCGGCAAGGTATTGCAGTTCCGGATGCATTTCTGTTTTGCCCTGGTTATAATAATTATATTTTGCTGCCAGCATAAAAATCCCGGGATAAGCCGCAATGGTTTGACTCAATGTTTCAAGATAATGCGGAAGCATGCGGTCGTCCGAATCGAAGAAAACTGCATAATCACCATTGGCCTGCTGCAGTCCGAAATTTCTTGCGGCTCCTCTTTCTTCATTTTGCTTATAAAAATATTTTACCCGGGCATCGTTGCCGTATTTCTGCCGGATGACTGCGCCGGTGTTATCCGTGCTGCCGTCATCTACAAGGATCACTTCAAAATGCGGGTAAGTTTGCGCCAGCACCGAGTCCAGGGTTTCAGATAAGAAATGAGCCCGGTTATAAGCGGGTATGATGACGGAAAAAAAGTTCATGCTCAAAAGGGAGGTTGGTTTGCCTCTATTTGTTCGTGCATCTGCCGGTACACAGGGCTTATTTCGCCGATATGAAATCGTTTTTTCACAATAGCATGCAGGTTTTCACCAAGCAGGCTGGTCATACTGATCTTGTTTTGCAAAAACCGCATCACCTGCTTTGTCATTTCATCAGCCGGGTCATCTCTTTGCACCAGCAGGGCATTTTCATCATGAATAAGGTAGTCGTTTACATCGCCCACATCACGGCAGGTAATAACAGTTTTTTTACACAACCCGGCTTCTTTAATAATTACTGAACTGCTGTCGAGAATGGAAGGATGCAAAAGAATGTCTGTTGCAGACAGGTAATCCAGCATGTTATTTACCTGGCCTGTGAGAGAGATATTTTTTTCAAGCCCTTTATTTTTTATCAGCTCTTCCAGCGAGTTTTTCAACGGCCCCTCGCCGCACATAAGCAGCCGGGCATTGGCAATACCTTTTTCTTTCACCAGTTGCTCCATTACCCGGATGCTGATCTCCGGTCTTTTTGATTCTACCAGCCTGCAGGCAGTCAGCAGCAGCACTTCGCCGGCATATTTTTCTTTTATGGCATTTACGGCATCTGCCGACACAGGCGGGTAAATGGAAAAATCATACGCAAGATTAATAACCCTGATTTTTTCCGCCCTGATTTTTTCTTTTTCAATCATAAACTGTTTTGCCCGTTCAGAAACCACGATTACATATTTTGCCAGCCGGTAACACCATTTATTTACACGGATAAAATTTTTATTACCCGACAGGTAGGGCTCATCCACCGAATGCCGGCAGGCAAAAAAAACAACGGATGGCATAATGAACCGGGCAAAGGATGCCACCAGCGCCGTGGGTTCAAGATGGGCATACACCAGCCTGATTTTATTTTTTTTTATAAACCGGAGCAGAAACAACAGCTGACGTAAATAAAAAAATGGGGCAAACCCCTGCGGGATGCCGGCCGCAAACGCTTCAACGCCGTGCTGCTTTGCAAACTGGTGATAAGGACCTTCTGCTGCATGGGTGAGTAAAAAAACTTTATGCCCCTGGCGGGTAAAATCAAGCATCAGTGTTTCCGTATCTCTTGAACGGGAATTAAACGGCGTGTAAAACAGGATGTGCAAACTCATTTACAGACAGGCAGTAAAAAGCAGTGTACAGTTAATTATTTTTCTTTCCATTTCTTCAGCCTGCGGTAACCGCTTACACCCAGCAAACGAAAGCGGTTATAATGTTTCCCAAATTGTTTTACTTCGGCAAACAATGCGGGCATTTGTTTCCTGGTGTATTTCAGCAGCCGGTACGCATCTTCAAATTTCTCAAATGCCAATTGGTATTCAAACAGCAGGTACAGAAACTCCCTGCACATTTCTTTTGCATCGACATCATTTATCCTGCCGCGGTCAAAACTGAAACGATAGGGAGAATATACAAGTCCGTAATCAAAACCTTCTCTGTGTAATGCAAGCACCAGGTCTTTGAATTCTGTTTCAAACAGTGTAATGTAAACCCGGCCGCATATCTGCAGCCAGTCGTGGCTGAAATCTTTTTTTTGCTTTACAGATTTACTTTCCGTGTGAAGCCGGTAATAAGCAATCAGCTCTTTTGTGTGACGGAAATCAGTAATCAACGCAAGCTTTGCAAACAGGTCATAATCCATACCGTAATGAAGGCCGGTATCGAGGTAGCCGGTTTGTTCCAGCAGGCTACGCCTGAAAAAAGCGGCCGGCTGGGCAAAGGCCATTCCTTTAAAAAAATCAATCCGGCTGCGCACCCTGTTTTTTACATCATCAAAAGGATTTTTTAAAACAACTGATTTCTCGTTGATATAATCAATATTGCCGTAAACAACCCCGGTGCTTCCCGGAGATGAGTTGAACAATTCAGCCACCGTGAACAGGGCACCCGGCGCCAGTTTATCATCACTGCAAATCCAGTTTATTACTTCTCCCGTTGCTTTGCTGAATCCTTTATTTATTGCATCGCTTTGGCCGCTATCCTTTTCACTCACCCACCAGCTGATGTGGTTTTCATATTTCTTAATTATATCCACACTGTTATCTGTGCTGCCGCCATCAGCCACCAGCAACTCCAGCGCCGGGTACTGCTGGTCAATTATTGACCGCAGTGTTTCTTCCAGATAACGGCCCTGGTTATAAGAAGGAACGACGATGCTGATTGTTGGAAAATTCATTGAAGTGAAAGAAACAAACTGAGTGGATGAAACTACAGGCGATAAATAAACAACAGGGGCAGTTGCTACATGATGCTGTCAATATTTTTTAGTCGTAAAATCAGACAGCCATTCCGCTGGTCATGTATGCCGGCACCGGCACATTGAAATTTCGCAGCAGCGCAGGTGCAATTTCCGTTGTGGAAATAGTCACCGTGTCTTTGCTTCTTTCACCGCTTGCAGGCGAATAAATAAGCAGCGAGCCCTGCGGAATGTGATAAGCTGTGGCGCCGCAGCGATCCTGGATTTTTACATTCTCCATACCCGAATGCCGCAACGGAATCGGCTCACCCATCAACTCTATCTTGATTTTACTTTCATCAAGATTCGGTATGCCGACATCAAGGCTGTAAAAACCCTCCGACTTCTGGCGGCAGTGAATGGCCTGCCCGTTGATGCGAAGTGTAGCCAGTTTTTCCTCAAACTCTTTTCTTTTGTCCACATGCACCTGTACATTGAACTGGGGAACCATGGAAGGTCTCAATTCGAAACTGCCTGCGCCAAGACCGAAATTGTCCATGAATTTTTTTCCGTTGGTTACAAACAGGTCGGTGTAAATTTCTCTTGCTTCCACCGCCTGCTGCCCCATGCTGGTGACTATCCACAAAGCATAACCCGGGTTGTTGTTAATGAATTTTACCAGCCGGCCGATCATTTCATCAGCTTTCTTCATGGTATAAACAATTTCGCCGTTGTAGGTTTCAATCCATTCTCTTCCCAAATCGAAGTTTTCATAGTCTTCGGGAAACGCCGCAGCCCAGTAGCGATGCTGCGAAGAAGCCACATGATTGGTGAAGAAGGTGGCAAAATCAGGTTTGTGTGTTTGCAGTTGTTTGAAAAAAATATCAAAGCCAATGACCGACTGGTATGTACGGCGGCGCACTACTTTCCATTTATTGATTCTTTCATCCACCAGCTGTGCAGCGATATCGGTTGCCGTTTTAAACCGGAAACCCATATCCGGCAGCTTCAGCAAAAATTGAATGGCTTCACGGCCGGGAATTTTCCGGTTTACCACACGGCTGTTTTCTCTTGCCATCTGCAGGTTAAACTTTTGAAACGCTTCCAGCTTTTTGGGGAAACACTCGCTGCCGGCAGCAAATGTGTCGGGAACATAAAAAGAAAAATTTTCCGCACCGCCTGGCAAAGGATACGTGTGCAGCGACCCGAACAATCCCACTTTCACTTTATGCTGCGCCAGTATGTTCCAGACAGCAGGATATTGTTTTTCCTGGTCATTCAGGTCTTGCCCGAAGTCGGAGATGAAATGTTTCTCGTTGCTGACGCCGCGATGCACCGTGGGCCAGGTAACCCACGGCGAAAGGTGACCCTGGTCTTCGGCAAAAGTTTCGTAGCGACGGCAGTTTGCATATACTTTTGCCAGCCACGATTCGGGGTATAAGCGGGAAAAATGCTGAATAATTTTAAGCGGAACCTCGTTCAGCTCGAAGAAGATGATTTTCATACATTGGATTTCCGGTTACAAGTTACAAAAAATCTGAACGCTTCAGCAGCAGTAATTCCGGGAGGAGTTAAAAAGGCAGCATGTATATGCCTGCTGAAAAAAATATCTTTGAAAACAGGTAAATCAGTTTTGCTTTACTGCGAAATAAACTTTCCGGTGATTGGTGGCCAGCGGGTGTGCGGAAAGCACTGGCGGAAACAAAACATGTTTCCGGATGAAAGCAGCCTCAAAAATTTTTTCATCAATACATTCAACACAAAATCCCTGCGAAGCAACCCTGTCAGAAAAATCTTCGCCGTAGATTCTTAAATGGTCAAACTGGCCAAAGGCCTTTTCTCTTTCTTCCGGGTCAGTGATGGAGACATCCTCGTATGTGATTTTCAAATTATCCTTTTGCGGAACAGTGAAAACCGCCACCCCGCCGGGTTTTAAAATCCTGTTGATTTCCCGAATGGCCTTTTTATCATCGGCTACATGCTCCAGCACATCAAAAGCGATGACGCAATCAAACCATTCGTTGCCGATACTTTTCATGTCGGAAATATCTGTGTTGAAATCAATACCCTCGTAGTGATAGCCCTCGGCAAAATAATCAGCCGTTTTATATTCCCTGCACAGGCTTTTCACCCGGCTGCGCAATTCTTTTTCGGGGGCAAAATGAAGAACGGCTTTATTATGCAGCAGGTTTCCGGCATTGTATTTCTCATGCCTGCCGAGTATAGCCCAGAAAAGCCGGTGCCGCACCTGCGTATAACAGTGGGGACAGATGGTGTAAGGATGCCAGCTGTCGCTGTTGAACCGGTAATCTTTCCAACCGCAGATATTGCAAACTACACGGGGCGCAAAGATGATGAAGATGATTTTTGAAAAATAATACCGCAGCCTGCGGAAAATCATCATCAGCCTGTAACGGATTTTTTCAAGCATTTTTCAAAAAAAGGTACCCGGATTTCAATAATCAAAACTCCCAGCAGCGTCTTATTTTTTCAAACCGGTCAAATAATTTCATCATTTCAGTCATATAATGCTCAATAGTAAATGCCCGGCTGCGCTGATGGCCTCGTTGTATCATTTGATTTCGCAGAGTTTCATCCGAATACATATTGTGAATGTGTTTTGCCAGCTCGTTTTCATCTGCCGGGTTAAAGAGCAAGGCATAATTACCCAGTTGCTCATCCACGCCCGGCATATTGGCGGCAATCGCCGGCACACCGAGCGCCATAGCTTCAAGCGGCGGAAGATTTTCAGGTCCGAAGAACGAAGGATAAACCAGCGCAAGACTGTGCTGGTACAGCCCAATGAGTGTTTCCCTTTCCACAAATCCGAACAGTTTTACCTGCCCGGATAATCCAAGCTGCTCAACTTGTTTTTCAATAAATGCCCTGTTGCCAAAATCCCTCCCGACAAAAACTGCATTTATTCTGATACCCACTTTTTCTTTCAGGTGTTTTAAAGCCAGCAAAATGCAAACATGATTTTTGTGCGACCAGAACTGTGCGGGGTAAAAAACATAGGGTTGCATTATATCAGCAAGTAATGGGTATTGCCGGCTGCAATTGAGTGCAAAAGAGGGAGTGGGATGCAACAGCCCGTGACAGATTCTATCTTCCGGCACATCGTAAAAACGGGTGATTTCATTCTTGCCGGCTTCGGTTCCGGTAATTACATAACTGGCTTTGCGGATGGCATCGCTGAACATAGTTTCCCGCTGCTGCCAGATATGATCCCGGCTTACTTCAGGAAAATAAGGCTGCAGGCGATGCTGCAAATCCCATACGGTAAAGAAATACGGGATATTGCTGATGGGAATATAATCCTGCGAAGGCAGCCAGATCAGTTCAATCTTTTCCTGCATGGCCACCAGCTCAAGATCTGAAAAACGGGTAACGCTTTTTTTGCGAAGCCTGATTTTATTTAAAAAACTTTGCCAACGATAACTGATTTTTTTACGGAATACCAATCCCCGGTGTGCTCCATCCACTGCAATTTTTATCAGCTTTACATCCTGCAGCGATGCCGGCAGCCGGCCTTTGTAAAAAACAGTAAACTGGTGTGAGCTGTTAACATTGTTTAATTGGGTTAGCAATGATTCCTGGAAAGTGTAGCCACCCCCCAGCGTGGGATCCATATTGCCGATGTAAATACCGATGTTCATTATTGCAGTGTGTCAGTCTGAAATTTTTTCCATCAGTACTCCGAGTCCCTCCTGCCACTCCGGGTAATGCACGCCTGAATCGTCAGCGAAAGTGAATAAGGTTTTATAATTGGCTGAAAGTAGCTGGTAAAACTTTTCTTTCTGAACAGATGTTTGCGGGTAAAATATTTCCCTGTCAGTAAAACCCGGAGGCATGGGTCCGAAACCGTTTTCGCTGAGCATGGATTTTTGTAAAATAATCACATCCCTGTTTTGCCTGCTGAAACACATTCGGCTGAACAACAAATACTGTGCACGGCTTGCTGCAAGTAAGCCAAGTGTTTCATAAGGTTGCGGCAAATATTGTATCACACCCGAACAGAGAACCAAATGCAGTTCGTCTGAAAATTTAATGGCTTCTTCCAGATTATCCGAAAATTGAAGTTCACCGGTTGAAAATAAGGATCGGCATTTTTCAGCCAGTGCCATGCTTTCAACCACCGTCCAGTTAATACGTATCTTTTCATTTATCAACGGCCTGAGCATGTGGTATTGCAGACCGGTACTTCCGCCGAGGTCTATTACATTGATGGTTGAAAACCGGCCGCTGAGATAAAGAATCCCTGTCAATGAACTCAACGTGGACTGAGTGAAAAATAAATTTCTTTTTAATAAACCAATGTTTTGCTT
>CAZDUO010000082.1:0-16622 GCA_964508655.1 uncultured Chitinophaga sp.
GTCTTTCAAAATGATAGGCCAGTGGTGTGACGCCGCTTTGTGTGGCATTGCGGTAGGGCTGAACCACTGCATCGGCTGCGCACAAATAATACCGCACATCAGCATCGGGGATGAAATCAGTTTTCAGTACCAGTTGTTCTTTTATTTCCAGCCTGTCAATAAGTTCCAGGTACCGGCTTTTATCTTCATAAAACTCCCCGGCCACCAGTAATTTCAGGTTTGCGATTTCAGGTTTCGGATTATTTTTCAGCAAACTCATGGCTTCAAGCAGCAGGTCAAGCCCTTTGTAATTCCTGATAAACCCGAAGAAGAGGATGATTTTTTCATTTTTACCCAACCCTAATTTTTCCCTTGCTTCGGCTTTTGAAACCGCTGTGCCAAAATTATCATACAGCGGATGCGGCACCAGCATCGCCGGCTTGTTCTTCTCAAAACTGCGCAGGTCACCCATCACATTTTCACTCATGGTTATAAAAGCATCGCAGCTTTTCAGAAAATAACGGGTAAATGTTCTGTCGCCGGGGCGGTGCTCATGCGGAATCACGTTGTCGGCAATGCAGATGATTTTTGTATGCCGGTTTTTTCTTATCCTGCGCAGAATGGTTCCCAGCGCCGGTCCCATAAACGGAATCCAGTATCGCACCACCACGATGTCCGGCCGCTCATTTCTCAGTTTATTGCCCACCCGTAGCCAGTTAAACGGATTAATTGAATTAATTAATGAGCGGATGACAATGCCCTCCGGCGGCGGTTCTTTACTGTATTGCGATTTGCCGGGGAAAAAAAGCGACGGGTATTGCAGGGAAAATGAGCAAATAGAACAAGCATGACCCCAGTGAATAAATTCCCTGGCCAGACGATGATTAAACGTGGTGAGGCCCCCGCCCCGCAGCGGATGGCCGGGTCCTATGATGATGATGGTGCTCATTAAAAACCCGCCTTCTTTTCTATAAGATAAGAATTGCGGCCCGGCGCATTTCTTGAAATCAGTTCGCCGATGAAGCCGGCCAGGAAAAGCTGTACACCGATGATGGTGGTGGCAAGTGCAATATAAAAACCGGGTTTATCAGTGAGGGTGAATACCGGGTCAATAATCTTGCGGATGATGAGATAGAGCGAAATGAGAATGCCGATAAAAAAGAAGACAGTACCCCACAAACCGAAAAAATGCATAGGTCGTTTGGAAAACCGGCCGACAAAAGAGATTGAAACCAGGTCGAGAAACCCATTGATGAACCGCTCCCAGCCGAATTTGGAAACGCCGTATTTCCGGGGCCGGTGCTCTACGACTTTTTCGCCCACTTTTTTAAAGCCCGACCACTTGGCAATTACCGGTATGTAACGGTGCATTTCGCCATACACTTCAATGCCCTTCACCACTTTTTTGCGGTAAGCTTTCAGTCCGCAGTTGAAATCGTGCAGTTTGATGCCGGAAGTTTTTCTTGTCACTGCATTGAAAAACCTGGAAGGGATGTTTTTTGTCAGTGCATTGTCGTAGCGGATTTTTTTCCAGCCGCTCACAATGTCAAAATCCCCTTCCAGCAGCATGCGCCGCAACTCCGGTATTTCATCGGGGCTGTCCTGCAGGTCGGCATCCATCGTTATCACCACTTCGCCTTCAGCAGCACGGAAGCCTTCATTCAGCCCGGCCGATTTGCCGTAATTGCGCTGGAATTTTATGCCCTTGATATTTGGATTTTTGCTGCGCAGTTCTTCAATCACTTTCCACGAACTATCAGTGCTGCCGTCATCCACAAAAATGATTTCGTAGGAAAAATTATTTTCCTGCATCACACGGGCAATCCACCCGCTGAGTTCCGGCAGCGATTCTTCTTCGTTGTAAAGCGGTATGACGAGTGAGAGGTCCATCAGGAAACAGAACCGGTATTCGTTGGAAATTCTTTCCCTTTTTTATTCAGCACAGATCCGCTGATAAGCGAAACAATCATACCCAGGAATAAAGTAATGGCTATGCCGGTGACGGCCTGGCGTACCGGGTTTTGATTTTTCAGCCTGTCAATCATTTTTTCCTTTTGCTCTTCAGGCATATTCATGTTTTCATACACCTGCTCCGTAAGTTTTATGGATTCTTCTCTTGCACCGGGATCAATAACCTGTGAATAAAGCAGGGAGAATGCAGTGGATACAAGCGAAATAATCAGTGTGGCCAACAGCCCGTGTGCTACTAATTTTTTGTAGGTATAATCCGGAGTTATCTTCCTGTAATCTCTCATGGCTTTTATAATGCAGATGATAAAGATGGCTGCAATAATAAGAAACGAGATGATGGAGACACCAAGAAACTTCATCGGGTTGATGCTGTCGGCAGCCGCAACTGCTTTTTTCATCATCGACGTGAAATACATCTGCATGCCCAGGCCCACCAGGATTAATACGGCTGCGCCAATTAAGCCGTACATCAAAGCAGGGTTTTGCTTTTTCATGGTTAAAAATTTTAAGAATTCAAAAATACTTGGTCTTTATTAATTATCCCGGCTACTTTTCCGGTAAACTCTTTTCCTGTAAAAGGCGAGTTTTTCGACTTTGAGCGGATATTTTTTTCTTCATACACCCATTTTTTCCCGGGGCAGAACAACGTGAGGCAGGCAGCTTCATTTTCTTTTACCGAAACGTTTTTCAACCCGAATAGTTTTCTCGGGTTAATGGATAACAACTCAACCCATTTTTCTTCCTTTAACTGCGGCAGGCAGCTTTTTAAAACAGCATAGGCGGTTTCAAGCCCGGTCATGCCGTGTTTTGCATATTCAAATTCCACATCCTTGCTGTCAGCTTCATGGGGCAGGTGATGGGTGGCAATACAGTCCACCGTGGCTTCTTCTATAGCTTTTCGCAATGCTTCCCTGTCTTCAGCCGGCCGCAGGGGAGGATTAACTTTCAGACAAGTATCATAACTGCGCAGGTCATCATCGGTAAAATAAAGATGATGCGGTGTGACAGAGCAACTAATACTTATGCCGCCCTGTTTTCCTCTTTTGATATATTCCAGTGATTTTTTGGTTGTGACGCCGGAGAAATGAAGTTTTGATTCGGCATAGCGGGCCAGCTTGATATCCCTTGCCACTATCAATTCTTCAGCCATTGATGGTTTTCCCGGCAGGCCAATTTGGGTGGAAACAACGCCTTCATGCATCAGTCCATGCGGGTTGATGCTTTTATCATCCGGCACCTGGATGATGATGCCATTAAAAGCTTGTACATATTGCAGCGCTTTCACCAGCAAACCGGCTGATTGAATACAATAGATGCCATCGCCAAAAGCCACAGCGCCGCTTGCTTTCATATCATACATTTCGGCCAGTTCGGCGCCATCAGTATTCCTGGTTACTGCACCGATGGGATGAATGTTTACCGGCAGCGGTTTTGATTTCTGCACGAAATATTCCACCTGGCTTTTTGTATCAACCGCCGGCCTGGTATTTGGAATTACAAACACATCGGTAAACCCGCCGGCAGCAGCAGCCAGGCTACCCGATTCGATGGATTCTTTATATTCATAACCGGGATCGGCAAAGTTGGCAAACACATCCACCCAGCCTGGAGAAACATGCAGGCCATCAATATTGATTTCCTCATCAGCCCTGAGTGATAGATTTTTACCGATTTTTTTTATGATACCGTTTTCAATGAAGATATCTGCAGATTGCTGGTTGAAGGGAGAGGTGGGATCCACAACCCGGGCATTCTTAATGAGAATATTCATTAAGCGGCGAAGATAAAGGTTGTTTTCGGTACGGAAAAACCAGCCCGTAAACAAAAAAGACCCCACAAGAGGTCTTGGTCGGGCAGACTGGATTCGAACCAGCGACCCCTACGTCCCGAACGTAGTGCGCTACCGGGCTGCGCTACTGCCCGAAAAAACAGGAACCATCCGGGTTCCTGAAGTCGGGTGGATCCCGATTCAATCGGGATTACCACTTACATCGTCGGGTGGACTGGATTCGAACCAGCGACCACTTGCACCCCATACAAGTGCGCTACCGGGCTGCGCCACCACCCGAATACCTTTAAGGCAGGCTGCAAATCTATGATTTATTTGTTTTGGTTAAAACTCAAAGTTCATCTTTCAAAACAGGGTATCTTTTTGAAAATGTTTTTTATTTTGAAAAATAACCCGCTGCCATCAATTTTGTCTACACACTAATGAACATCGTCCATATAAAAGAACCTCTCACACTTGAAAACGGGCAGGTATTGCCTGAACCGGTCATTGCATATCATACCTATGGTAAACTGAACCCCACTAAAGATAATGTGGTTTGGGTTTGCCATGCTCTTACTGCCAACAGCGATGTGTTCAGCTGGTGGCCGGGCATGGTGGGTGAAAACTGTGTAATCAATCCCAACGAACATTTTATCATTTGCGCCAATTTCATCGGCAGCTGCTATGGCAGCAGCGGGCCGTTGACAACAAATTCCGAAACCGGCAAACCTTACTATTCCTCCTTTCCAATGATAACTATCCGCGACATGGTGAATGGTTTGATAGTGCTGCGCAAAAAACTTGGCATTGAAAAAATAAACCTGCTGATGGGTGGCAGCATGGGCGGCTACCAGGTGCTGGAGTGGTGCCTGATGGAACCCGATGTGATAGAAAACGGATTTGTAATTACCACATCCGCTTCGGAAAGCGCCTGGGGTATTGCCATTCACACGGCACAACGGCTGGCTATTGAAGCCGACCAGACATGGAAAGATGAATTACCCGATGCCGGTAAAAACGGATTAAAAGCTGCCAGGGGAATCGGGATGCTTACTTACCGCAACTATAAAATTTTCCGGCAAAAACAATCCGATACTGATTTTTCGAAGACAGATAATTTCAAAGCTTCATCCTACATACTGCACCAGGGAAATAAGCTGGCCGACCGGTTCAATGCCCAGAGCTACTGGCTGATTACAAAATCAATGGACAGCCACAACATTGCCCGCGGACGATTTGCCACACTGGAAGAAGCGTTGCACCAGATTAAACAACCGATTCTCATCATCGGTATTGACAGCGATATACTCTGCCCCCTGACAGAACAGAAATTTCTTGCCACACATATTCCCCATGCCACGCTTCACATTATTTCTTCCGATTACGGGCACGATGGTTTCCTGGTAGAAGCAGAATCTATATCACGGCATTTGTTTGAGTGGATGGAGAAGGGGAGTTTGAAGATGGTATGAGTGTTTGTTGATTCGATGATTAAATTGCTATATGGCTAAATTGCTGTTTAAAGTTGCACAAAAACAATCCAACAATTCAACAATTTAACCATTTGCCAATTCAACACTTGTCCAACGCCTGTAAAATATCATTCAGAATATCCTCCCGGTGTTCAAGCCCGACGGAAATTCTGATGAGGCCCGGTGTGATGGCTACGGCCTGCCGCTCTTCTTCTGTAAGCTTTGCATGCGTTGTGCTGGCGGGGTGTGAAGCAATGCTCCTGGTATCACCAAGATTAGCTGTCATGGAAAGCATTTGCAGGCTGTCGAGAAATTTTTTACCGGCTTCAAAACCGCCCTCCGGTTCAAAACAAAAGATGCCGCCGCCATTCAGCATTTGCTTTCGGGCAATTTCATACTGAGGATGCGATGGAAGGAAGGGGTATTTCAGACATTTGATTTTGGAATGATTCTGCAGTTGTTCTGCAATCCATAATGCATTGGCTGCATGCCGCTCCATTCTTACATCCAGTGTTTCCAAACTTTTGCTCAGCACCCAGGCATTGAATGGCGATAAGGCAGGTCCCGTATTTCGGCAAAACAAATACACTTCCTGTATCAGTTCTTTTTTACCAACAATAATTCCGCCCAGCACACGGCCCTGCCCATCGAGCCATTTGGTGGCGCTGTGAATTACAATGTCGGCACCAAGCGCAATGGGCTGCTGGCCGAGCGGTGTGGCAAAACAATTATCCACATTTAAAATAATGTTGTGGCGTTTTGCCATCTCAGCCAAAGCTTTTATGTCCACTATTTCAAGTCCCGGGTTGGTGGGAGTTTCCACATAAATCATTTTTGTATTGGGCCGTAAGTTTCTTTCCCACACTTCAATACCCGCTGACGCATCAACATAGCTGTGCTCAATACCGTATTTAGAAAGGTATTTGGTGATGATGTTATGCGTGCTGCCAAACAAAGCCCGGCACGAAAGCAGGTGATCGCCGCTTTTCATCAGGGCCATAAATGAACCAAATACGGCACTCATACCTGAAGCGGTGGCATAACCGGCTTCGGCGCCTTCCAACACACACATTTTAGCGGTAAATTCCTGCACATTGGGATTGCTGAAGCGGCTGTAAATATTATCATCGGTTTCGTCGGCAAAAGCTGCCCGCATTTCTTCAGCCGTTTCGAAACAAAAACTGCTGGTAAGAAACAGCGGCACAGAATGCTCCATTTCATCCGTTCTGCTCACCTGTGTCCGGATTGCTTTTGTAATCGGGTGCATATTGTTTTTCAGCTTTTAAAAAATCAAAGATAAGTAACCATGCTCAGGACCTTTCTTTATTTTTACCTGTACGATGAAGATTTAACCGCAACTGAGCGCCATGACACCCGGAAGGAAAGAACGGCTGGAATCGGTATTGAATAAAAGGCAGCACGACATCACTGTGGTGCTGGAAAATGTGTTTGACCCGCACAATATTTCCGCTGTGATGCGTACCTGTGATGCCGTAGGTGTGCAGGAGATTTATGTACTGAACACAAGGATCCCAAGGCATAAAAAATGGGGCACTAAAAGTTCATCCAGCGCGGCCCGGTGGCTTACCATTCATCAGCTTGAAAATGCAGAAGAATGTTTTGCAGAGCTGAGAAAAAAGTATTCGAAAATTTTTACCACGCACTTAAGCACCGATGCAGTAAACCTGTACGACATTGATTTTACCCAATCGCTTGCTCTCGTGTTTGGCAATGAACACAGCGGCGTATCGGAAGAAATAAGAAAACTGGCCGATGGTAATTTTGTGATTCCTCAGACAGGTATTATCCGTTCGCTGAACATAAGTGTGGCCTGCGCCGTAACTTTATACGAGGCCTTCAGGCAAAAACAGGCGGCAGGTCATTATAAGCAGGTTAAACTAAATGAAGAAGAGATAAATAATCTGCTGAAGAAATGGGGACTTGAAGAAAGTGATTGATAAATTTTCAATATTCAATTTTCAATGCTCAAAATTCAATTAAAACAGGGCTTATTATTTGCCGGCATTCTCTTTCTTTTTGGCACCTGCTCTTCGCAATCAATATCCAAATGGAAGATAACGGAGCTGGAAGAGTATATTAAAAGAAGTGAACAGCCGGTCATTGTTAATTTTTGGGCGACGTATTGCGTGCCCTGCATCAAGGAAATCCCCTATTTCCATGAAATGGTAAAGAAGTATGAAAATACGGGTATAAAACTCATGCTGGTGAGTCTTGACTTCGAAGAATCGTACCCGGAAAAAATCAAATCGTTTGCAATCAAAAGAAAATTTACCGCACCCATTGTATGGCTTGATGAAACCAATGCCGATTATTTCTGCCCGCGGATTGACAGCAGCTGGTCGGGTGTGATGCCGGCCAGTTTGTTTGTGAACAATAAAACCGGCTACCGCCATTTTATTGAAAGCGAAATGACAAAAGAGGAACTGGAATCCGAAATTCTTAAAATGACATCTGCTCAATAGTTTTCCGGCACTTCTTCAGCCGGGTCGGGTTCAGCCTGCAGGCTGCTGAGTTTGTACAGAAAGATAGTCCAGGCAACGATGGCTACCATTGCCAGCAAAATGCCAAGAAAACTTCCGTAATACATACTGCGGGCAAGCAGGTAACCGGCAATGGCAAAAACAGAAAGGATGATAGTGCGGTTGATGATTGCTCTGAAATTCATAAGCCGTGGTTTTGTGTTCCGGCCAGGCGGAACGGTGAGTAAATCGGGTGTACGGGTACAAATCAGCACATAGATTCAGAAAACTGCAATATCCATACAGCCCGATAAAAAAATCCCCGCCCGTGATTAACCGGGCAGGGCTGTAAAATAGTTTATAAGCTTAGCTCTTTCTTTTAATCTGGCATCCCATCGAACGGCTTTCCTTTACTGATATATCTTTACCCGCCAGCATTTCATCAATGGCTTCTTTCAGATGTTTGCGGTTCACTTTGGCAGCATCACCGGGGTTATCGTCAATGGCACCATGATATACATGCTTGCCTTCAGCATTGAACAAAAAACACTCCGGCGTACGGTTGGCGCCGAACTCATCTGCCAGTACATGGTTTTCATCCACCACGTAAAACCATTTATAGCCCTGCGCTTTCGCATAGGCTTTCATATCCTCAAATGAATCTGCATCATCACGCTGGCCTTCATTGGAATTGAGCAGGATGACCCCGATTTCTTTTGAAAGAGCATAGCTGGCAATTTCATTTGTTCTTGACTGATTTTTTATCACCCAGGGGCAGGTGTTGCAACTGAACATCACCAGCAGGCCATTTTTCATTTTGGCGTCTTTCAGTGAAACTTCCTTGCCCGATATATCCTTCATTTTTAAATCAGGCTTAGGCAGCGGTGCGCCAAGAGGCAATACATTAAATGCCGTAAAGGCACAGGAAATAATAGCAATGACTGCAGCAGCAACGATTGTTTTTTTCATGGTAAAATCGTTTAGTTTATAAAGTTCAGAAATTTTTTTAAATATCAATCACCGGCCGCCCCAGGATTTTTCCTCTGGTCAGACAGGCGGCGCAGCGAAGAAATGCTCACGTTCAGCTCAAAGCCTATGAGTAACACCAGCGAATTGAAATAAATAAGCAGCATCAATATAAGCACGGAACCAATGGAACCGTAGAGCTTATTGTAGTTGCCAAAGTTGGCCATATACCAGGAAAATACCATCGTAAAAACAATCATCATGAAGGTGGCAAGAATGGATCCGGGGTTTATCAGCTTCCATTTTTTATGCACGGATGGGGCATGCTTATAGATAAAAGAAATATTGAAGAAAAAGAGCAGCACGATTACCCCCCAGCGCAGGTTGAAGATGATGAGCCGGACCGTAGGATCTTCAACCCCCAGCCACGAAAGCACAGCACCGCGGGAAACCATTGCCGCAATGGAAAGCAGGATGATGAGAAAAAGAATGAGGGTAAGCTTGATGGCTACCCAGCGGTCGTGCAAAAAATGCCGCCGGGAAAAGCCGATATACTCCATTTTATTAAACGACCGCATGATACCGATCATGGCATTGGATGAAAAAAACAAGGCGAGGATGAAACCCGCTGAAAGCAGATCATTACGCTGGCGGCCGGTAAAATCTTCCAGGAAGCTGATGATAGCTGCATTGTTATTTTCACCGGGAATCAGATCCCGTATGAGTTCAAACAATTGACTTTTGAAATCTTCGATAGGTAAAAAAGGAATAAGGGTGAAAAGAAAAATACAGGCCGGGGGAATTGCCATCAGCATGTTGAAAGAAATAGAGGCAGCTCTTTCATTCAGGCTGGTTTTCTTTACTTGTTTGAAAAAAAAATTCACCACATCAAAAAGCGGGATGCGGCGAAAACCGGGTAGAATAATTTTTTTACTCTTCCGGATGAGAAATTTGACCGGAAAAGACGTGATAAAAACCCTTTTGATTTTAGTAAACAGGTACATCCGCATTTATTTTCCTGCATGGCGTATCGAATCCTGGCGGTTCAATGCTTTCTGGTATTCTCTTGCCTTTGTCAAATGTTCTTTGTAGCCGGTGGTAAATTCGTGCCGGCCGGAAAAATCATCTTTGGCAACGAAATAAAGATAATCTGTTTCGGGTGCATTTAATACCGCGTCAATTGTTTCGGGCAGGGCCGTGCAGATGGGGCCGGGCGGTAAACCCGCATTACGGTACGTATTGTAAGGCGACTCCACAGCAAGATGCTTTTCATAGATACGCTTAATCGAAAAATCTTTCAGGGCAAACTTCACCGTCGGGTCGGCTTGCAGGGGCATTCCTTTTTTGATTCGGTTGAGATAAACACTGGCAATGGTATCTTTTTCCGGGGCAAAGTTCGATTCTTCGTCAATAATGGAAGCCAGCGTGGATACCTGCACGGGTGTGAGTCCTTTTGCTGCTGCTTTCTGTTTTCGTTCTTCGGTCCAGAACTGCTGCCAGTAGTCGTAAAGCTTCAGAAAAATTTTTTTGGGAGTTGTGTTCCAGAAATAGGTATAAGTGTCCGGCATCACGGCCGCCATCACCGTATTGCTGTCGAGCCCGTAGGGTGCCAGGCTGTCGTTGCTGTTAAAAAAATGAATAGCCAACAATGAGTCGAACTCAAACAAATTTCCGCATCGGCGGGCAAAGTCTTCCTTCGTTCTTAATTTGGTGATAACGAAATTGACCGGTATCTGCCGCCCGTTCTTCAGCATGCGCACAAGCTGATACAAACTCATCTTGTCTTTAATCTCGTATTTGCCGGCTTTTACCGTTTTAAACTTCATGGCTGATGCAAGCCGGTGGTACCAGCTGACGGAAGGAATAATTTTTTGCGACACCAAATCATTGCCAACCTCACTAAAACCGGCGCCGGTTTTTATGTAAAAAAATTTGCCTTCAGGGGCATTGACTTCAGGGCCGAATACTTTCCAGGCAAAAAAAGAGACAAGAAGTACGATAAAAGCTGTTATGATGTAAAAGGTTTTTCTTTTCATTGTTTTTATAAAAGTTGTAAAGAATACTGGACTTCCTCCGCACAAGCTTCAAAATCTAAATCGGTGTTATCCTGATATCCATCGGAAGCGGTTACCAAAATAAAGCAAAAAATATAATTGATGCGGCTGTGCATTTACTATTGCTGGCATTAAATAAAAAAACCCCGCCAATTGACGGGGAAAAAAATATCTTAACACATCATCAGTTTTGCTGTTGTTGGTTCTGCTGCTGCTGATTGGGTGTGGTTTGCGGCTGCGCACCCGGAGTAGTGTTCAACGCACCTGGATTGGCAGGAGCGGTGGATTGTACAGGAGCAGTACTGATTTTACCGGCCTTGTTTTCAATTTTGGACGAACTGCCTGAAATAAATAGTGTGGATACGAGGCAAAGCACACCGATGACACCTGCAAAAAGCCAGGTGCCTTTTTCCAGCACGTCGGTAGTTTGTTTTACACCCATAAACTGGTTGCTGAAGCCGGCAATGTTTCCGGCAAGGCCGCCGCCTTTGGGGTTTTGAATCAGAACAATCAGCCCCAGTATCACACTGGCCAGGATAACAATTATTACAAAAACGATAGTCATATCAGGATTTTAAATTTTCGATAAGGCCTGCAAAATAACTGCTTTTGGAAGGATTGAGCAAACTTAATTTGCGATAGATTTCGGCGGCTTTTTCAGGGTGACCCTGCTTTGCCCAAACTTCGGCCATGGCTTCGGTTTCCACATGGCGGTCATCAAGTGAATGCACAGCCAGTTCGACCACTTTTTGTTCTGCAGTACGGTCATTAAGTGATGCGATCTGTTCCGGCGGCATCTGCCTGATAGTTTTGAGCCACTCGGTAAAACTTTTCAGTTGCTGGCCAAAACGGTCGGTGGGTTTTTCTTCCGTCACGGGTTTGATACCTTGCGAAGCAAAATAATCAACCGTATAATAGGGCTCAAAAACCAACCCGGTATCTGCCGGTTCCATTTTTTCTGCAAACGGGTGCTCAGAATCGGGAACTGCAGTTACCTGTTTTTGCAGCTGCCGGGGTGATTCAAAATAATGGGCCTGATTTTCTATTACAAGCTCATCATTATGAAAATCTTCAAAGGTTACAGCGGGCTGTAGCGCTGTCTCCGTAATTCTTTCTTCTGCATGCCCGCCGGCTTCCGATAAAAGATGATGCAGCCATAACGGGCTATGGGAATACAGTGAAGCTTTTTGCAACTGCTGCCTGTACCTGTTTTCATCTGTCTGTTTCAGCTTCATGGCTAGCAAAATTTGAGCTGTTGAAAAATAGGGGTAATGTTCAGCAAGCTGTTCCAGTTCATCCACGGTACACTGCTGCAAACTGTTTTTTTTGAATAGAGAAAAGATGAGATTATTAAGCATGTTCTGCATAACATCAAGATAAGGATTACTTACCACTCAGAGAAGATGCGGTTGAAAATTTCATCGGTCAGGTTGCGTATCATTTCATCCATCAGTCTTGCTTCGGCCTGGGGCAGGCTAAGAGTGGCTGAAAAATCAAAACTGCGGCTGATGGTAAACTCCCGTGGCTGTTCGCCTTCAGTTTTATTATCCACCAGCCTGATGGTGACAGCCACTGTAAGGCGGTTGGATGCCACCTGCTGTCCTGAGATGGCAGATGTAGTGACATCGTATTGAGAAACGAAACCGGAAATATCGTAATCGGCATTTTCACTGTTTACCTGTGTAAGTTTGGTCTGGCTCACAATTTTTTGCCTGAGTTTATCAGTCAGCTGCGGGCTGAGCTGCGGATTAATATACCGGGCCTTGTTATCAATGTAGCGGACATAAACGGTTTTGATATCAGCAGGAATAGAGACCTGGTTGAACCGGTAAATTTTACAACCAGAAAAAAAACCGGCAAGGAAGAAAGTACAGGCTGCAAGAAGGAAAGTTCTGAACGGGTGAAAAACCTGTAATCTTTTGCCTTGTTCCATATACCCTATTTTTAATCTACTCTTCAATGTTGTACTCTTTCAGTTTGCGGTAGAGTGTTCTTTCGCTGATGCCTAAGTCGAGGGCGGCGTCTTTTCTTTTGCCGCGGTGTTTTTTAAGTGCCTTAATGATTAGCTCTTTTTCCTTATCCATGATGTTGAGGCTTTCCTCCACTTCCACATGCTCCTGTATTTCGCCATTCATCAGCACAGGCTGCGCCGGCTGGGATGAAGGCTGCATCAATACCGGCTGAATGGTTTCATGAGCTTTTATACGATAGCCATCGGGCTCTTTTACTTCCTTCAATAAAGCCGGGTTTTGTATTTGTGCCGGGTTTTGCAATACTTCAAAAAACATTTTTTTCAGTTCGGTTACATCCTTCTTCATATCAAAGAAAAGCTTGTAAAGGATTTCTCTTTCGTTTGCAAAGCTTTCGCCGCCTCCGCCATTAGCATGTGCCAGCACCGGCAGGCGGTTTGCAGAATAGGGCTGTAAAAATTTGTTCAACTCGCTGGCGGCTATATGTTTTTCCTTTGAAAGAACTGATACCTGCTCTGCAATATTCTTCAATTCCCGTACATTGCCCGGCCAGGGATAGTTAATTAACAGGTTTTTTGCTTCCTCTTCCAGCTGCACGGGAGCGGTCTTATATTTTTCGGCAAAGTCAACTGCAAATTTTCTGAACAACAGTGGTATGTCTTCTTTGCGTTCATGCAGAGCCGGCACCCGGATGGGCACTGTGTTTAGCCGGTAGTAAAGATCTTCGCGGAACCGGCCATGATGCACTTGCTCCAGTAAATCTTTGTTGGTGGCAGCAATCACCCGCACATCGGTTTTATGCACTTTGGATGAACCCACGCGGATGAACTCGCCGGTTTCCAGCACACGCAACAGGCGGGCCTGCGTGCCGAGGGGTAATTCACCCACTTCATCCAGGAAAATGGTGCCGCCGTTTACGGTTTCAAAATATCCTTTCCGGCTGTCCACAGCACCGGTGAAAGATCCTTTTTCATGACCAAAGAGTTCCGAATCAATCGTGCCTTCCGGTATGGCGCCGCAGTTTACAGCAATAAAAGGATTGTGCTTGCGGGAACTGAGGGTATGAATGATTTGTGAAAACACTTCTTTACCCACACCGCTTTCGCCCATGATGAGTACGGTAAGGTCAGTATTGGCTACCTGGGCAGCCACCTGCAAGGCATAATTAAGAGCAGGCGAGTTGCCGATAATGCCAAAACGGTTTTTGATATTTTGGATGTCCATTATTCTTTTTCGTCGTTAATTGTTTTTAAATCTCTTATTTCAATCAATGCATATGACAAAAAAGCGCCGGCAGAAACAAGGGCCGGGGCCATTTCTCTTTCATAAATGCCGGTAAAGGCTGCAATAAATCCGGTTAACAGAATCAGGTATTTTACATAAACATACATAGCGTTACATATTTATTTCTCCAAGCAATGTAGCCTGTGTACAGTCATTCACTTTCACTTTTACATAATCGCCTTTCTTAAAAGCAAACCCGTTTTTCGGAAACACAATCACCTTGTTCTGCGAATTTCTTCCCATCCAGTCCTTATCGCTCCGCTTGCTGTTGCCTTCAATCAATACGGTAAAGGTTTTGCCAATATTTTTTTTATTGCTTTCCAGCGACAGCCGGTTTTGCAGCTCCACTATTTCCTGCAATCTTTTTTTCTTCACTTCACCAGGCACATCGTCTTTATACCTCCTTTCGGCCAGCGTACCGGGTCGCTCGCTGTAAAAAAACATATAGCTCATGTCGTACCGGCAATGCTCCATGATATTCAAAGTTTCCTTATGGTCTTCTTCCGTTTCAGTACAAAAGCCGGCGATGATATCGGAAGATATGCCGCAGTCGGGTATGATTTCGCGGATGCGGTTCACTTTGGCCAAATACCATTCCCTGGTATATGTACGGTTCATCAGCTGCAGTATGCGAGTGCTGCCGCTCTGCACAGGCAGATGAATGTATTTGCAGATATTGTCATACCTGGCCATCGTGTACAGCACTTCATCGGTAATATCTTTCGGATGCGAAGTGGAGAACCTTACCCGCAGTGAAGGTGAAATCAATGCCACTCTTTCAAGCAGGCCGGCAAATGTTACAGCCTCATCCTTTGCTTCATCAAGATAATAATAGCTGTCTACATTCTGACCAAGCAGGGTCACTTCCCTGAAACCTTTTTCAAAAAGGTCGCTGCATTCTCTGATGATGGAATCTGCATCCCGGCTTCGTTCCCTGCCGCGGGTAAAGGGCACCACGCAGAAACTGCACATGTTGTTGCAGCCACGCATGATGCTTACAAAAGCCGTCACACCATTACTGTCAAGACGCACAGGAGAAATATCCGCATAGGTTTCTTCGCGGCTGAGCAATACATTCACAGCTTTTTGTCCGCCTTCAGCTTCTACAATCAGTGCCGGCAAAGTGCGGTACGCATCGGGCCCCACCACAATATCCACCAGCTTTTCTTCTTCCAGCAGTTTTGATTTCAACCGTTCTGCCATACAGCCCAGCATACCGATGAGCATCCCCGGCTTTGATTCTTTTACTTTCTTAAACTCAGTCAGCCGTTTTCTTACTGTCTGTTCCGCCTTTTCACGAATTGAACAGGTATTCAGCAGCACCAGGTCGGCGCCTTCATAATTGCAGGTGGCGCCGTATCCTTCCTTATTCAGGATAGAAGCAACAATCTCACTGTCAGAAAAATTCATCTGGCATCCATAGCTTTCGATATAGAATTGTTTCCTGTATACATTTGGATCGTCAGCAAAGGGTGCAAAGGCTTCTCCCTGGCGGCTCTCATCCTGTACTTTATCGGTTATATAATCCAGCATCAGATATAAAAAGTTGGATTGCAAAATTAAGCAATTCAATGGAGTTGGTGACAGTCTGTCAGACCAGATACTAAATAGTTTTTTGCCGTTGCCGCAAAAAACAGGTTTTCAGTAGTTATGTCGTCTAATTTTGCATTATGAGATTTATTTTAAGTCTGGCAATTTTTCTGTTTTTGGGGAAAATGGCTCTTACACAGGAAACTAAAAGGACGCAGGGCGGCATCATTGCCGGCAACCTTATCGATTCATTCACGCAAAAAGCTATTGTGGGAGCTTCTATAGAATTAACCCTTTTAACCACAAATAAAAAAACTACCCAGGTAAGCGATAAAAACGGTGAATTTATCTTCACCGAACTTCCGTTCGGTCTTTATCGCCTCACTGTAACATCTGTTGGGTTTACAATTTTAAAAATTGACAGCATGCATGTTCGGGCCGAACGTTTTGATTTCAATCTGCCCGATATCAGGCTTTCCACCAAAACAAAAGAACTGGAAACGGTGATTGTATATGCTGAAAAACCACTGATACAATCCAAAGAAGGAAATATCACCTTCAATGCCGGCGAGTCGGCGCTGGCTGCGGGCAGCAATGCAAGTGAACTGCTCACCAACATACCGCTGGTGACCAAAGACCCGAATGGGAAAATTTTAGTTCGTGGTAAAGAGCCGAAAATCCTGATTGACGATAAACCGGTTGAACTGAACCTGCAGCAATTGCAGGATATGCTGGAATCGCTGCCGGGCAGCTCGATTGAAAAAATAGAAGTGATGACTAATCCGCCGCCCCAGTATGCCAATGAACAGGGCGGGGTGATAAATATTGTAACCAGAAAAGGAAAAGTAGGAATGGGCGGCCGTATCAGCCTGTCGGCCGGCACAAGGGGAGAAGGCGGACTGAACGGTAACTTCAATTACCGCAAAAATAAATTTGCCATTAATGTGAATGCAGGTGCCGGCTTCAACCGGTTTGAAGGCTCAGGAAATTCAGAAAGAAAAAATTCTTATGCCGATTCGGTTAATTATTTCAATACCCAAAACAATTACCTGAATAAAAATACACGGCTGCACCTGCGGGTGAATATGGACTATGACATCAGCAATAACCAGGGCCTGAATTTTGTCGCTCAGTATAACCAGAAT
>CAZDUO010000083.1:0-16462 GCA_964508655.1 uncultured Chitinophaga sp.
TGTGTCCACCGTGGCAGAGTGTGTCCCGGAAGCGTAGGAACAAGGCAGGCTCTTTTGCAAGGTTGGCTTTTGTGTGTCGGCTTTGTGTGCCTTGCAAATGTGCCTGACTTGGTGCGTCGGCTCTATACATGTGACTTTGCATCACTCAAGAGTTCTTTCTCAAATGGCATTATGTCTAACCTGTCAACTTGCAATTCTCTAATTTGTGTAAGTAAACTATCGAGGTCTCCTTCTGTGTTAAGTATTCCCTTTATTTTATTGCTTGTTTGAAGTGGAATTCCGTATTCGTCCAAAGCAACAAACAAAGGGTCGGTAAACAAACATTCTATTTGGGTTGCGAAATATGAGAAGTCCCCGGGAGGTAGATTCCTCTCACTATAAATTTCATTTTGAATCCTATTCAATGCCATAAGATATTTTGGAAAATTGTATTGAGCCCAACCTCTGACAAAATCTAAAACGTTTTCTATGGCTTCATTTATTTCTTCGGGTTCCGCTTTACCTTTTATTTCTTCATCAATCAAAGCTCTGATAGTTCTTAAAGCCCTGACTGAATTAACTCTGTAACCTAATTGTCTTCCTGATAAAACATTTGCCGTCGGCTTTATGATGAGATTGCGAAAAATTAAATCGCAAACAAAGTAAACTTGGTTTGAATCAGGGAATGATTTCCAATTCAGAAAACTATAATACTGCCGATAGTTTTCTCTTATTTCTCTTGCTAAATTTATTTGACTTTGTGGGTCAATATTTGAATTTTCTTTTATCGTGCTAATGTTTAGAACTCCATTCTGTGCAAGATTCTTCATTCTGTCTTTTGATTTCTCCGACAAATCTTCATTGTCCATCTGCATTAGAAGTTTTTCTGAAACATCATCTTTCTGACTGAACAAAGGGAAATCAACCAATGGCAATTCTTCTAATGGTGGGTCGTGAAATAAATATACTCTGCCGATGAAATGCTGAAACATCCTCCCGCTTCTTCCGCAAATGTTGTTAAAAGTAAAGAAGTCAAATTTTTCTCTTGCGATTTTGTTATCGTAGATGATTACATTTTTTGCTTTGGTGTTTACTCCCTCAATGAGTGTACTTGTACACACTAAAACTTGGAGTTTATCATCATTGAAAGCTTTTACTGCGAATTGTGAAATTGCCCTTGGAATTTTTCCATGATGAATTCCAATTCCATATTCCAATGCTTTAGGCAGATACCAAAGAGGATGATATTCTTCTTGAAGCCATTTTATTGCTTCTGCATTAGTATCCTGTTTAGGAAATTTTCCTGAATCAAATAATAGTTTTGCAACTCGGTTTGCACTCTTGGGAGAAGCACAATAAATTAAAGTTGGTTCTGTCAAACTTGAACAAAGATTTAGCAAAGCAGTTTCTTCTCCTTCGCTTATGTTGACTTTTATTTTTTCTGTTACAACAGTTTTGTAATCTGTCTTGATGAAAATATAATCAACACTCGCAGGGAACACTTCATTGTTTATATTTTCAATATTGGGGCCCAACAAATAAAACTGTCCGCCTTTCTTTAACAGTTTATAAAACGCTTGATTAAGAACTACGCTTCTGTCTTGGTCTTGTGAAGTGGTTTGTATTTTATAGAATTCGTCAATTACAAAAAAATCAATATCTACATCCTTGATAATTTCCATTACTCGTTCCTGTGTCAGAATAAAAATGTTCTTGTCTGTTATTGTTTGTGAAGAATGAGTTATGATTTTATACCTGTCCCTGAATTTTGAAAGTCGCTTTCTTGTTTCATCAATGAGAGCAATGGTTGGTAAAACAATTGCAATGTTTTTAAATTTTTCTGTTGCAATAATTGTATCAATCACTAAACTTTTTCCAAAACTTGTTGGGGCACTTAGGATTACATTTTTACCCTCAAGCAATTCAAAATACACTCTTGCTTGGGCACGATGAAAAACAATGTTGTCTTGCTCAACTCCAACTGGACGGTGAAACTCATAAGCTATTTTATCAGCAAGGTTCAATTGTTCAGGGTCAAGGTAAGGGAACAGACCGATTGCTCTTGCAAAGTCATTAATGACTGGCTGATAGTTTTCAAATACCGCTCTCTGCTCAATCACCCTTAAAATTACTTCTTGTAAATACAATTCGTTTTTCTGACTAAGGTTTGATGCAATAGATTTGATTACAGAAAACGAATTCTCCTTGCTAATGGCATTTTGCTTTAGCAAAGTATTAATGTCAAGTAAACTTAGATTCTCTGCCATGCCGTTAATTTGTCTAATAGTTTTTGTGATAGTGTTGCTTTTTGCTCAAGTGGAAGTAAAAATAAATGAACTTTAACCGGACATTTCAATTTACTCAAAAAGAGCTTGTGGTTTGCTTCAATCTCAGGAAGCATTTCAGCTAAGTAAATATCATTAAATTCTCTATGTTTCGTAACTAAGTCTGAGTCATAAGTCAGCAATACTGGAACGCAAATACATTTGAAAACATCATCTAGAGAAGTGTTCGGGTCAAGTAGTTTTATCAATTTGTCATAGTGGGGAAATGTTCTTTCAATTTTGTTTGTAATGGCCGCAAATTCCTTTTTTAAATAATCTGTTTGAAAGTGAGCTTCAATTTCTGCTGTCACATCTGTTACTGCTCTTTTAATTTCATTGTAAAATTTCACCTCGCCTAACCACAATTCAATCCCATTAGCATCCGAAACAATGTGAACGGCATCAAATCCTTTTACTGTTTCATTTGGGCCGTCTTTAAAATAAATTTTGCTTATTGCCGGAACCGTATCATAGGTTTCTTTGATAATCCCGTGTAATAGTAATTCTCCAAACTCACCACGGTGAAGGTTCCCAGATTGAAAAATATTTTTAGCGGCAACCCTAATTCTTTCAATTGCATTATGGCGATTTAGTTTTTCCAAATCAGAGTGTGTTAATGCAAAATCCAACAAGTGATTATCAAATAACCAGGTTGCAAACTGCTCATATCTCCATTGCTTCAATTCATAGCCGCCACACAATCCTGTGATACCACATTCAGGCGGTGTGTCAGAATGAACAATGAGTTTTAAAAATTTCAGTTTGTCTTGCATTACAATTCTTTCTTTCAGTCATATAATTGTGAAATGATTTGCAAGTGTGCCTAACTTGCTGAGTCGGTCATTTACAAATATTTAAATCTTCCAATGTCATTAATCAATAACTTAAACATCTGTCCCGCTAAAAATGCTTTGAACTCCGGATTGTCGTTGTATTCCTTAAATACTTCAAAGTTGCTGTCAATATGATTTATCATTTTCTCTTTTAAAACATCTGCGAAAGTGATTTTTGCATTTTGAATATCGTTTTTGTTTAGCGAAGCATTGATGTTGTCCATTGCAGCTTGGTCGGTCTTAACGTCCTCCATTAGTTCTGCTGTCATTTTACGAACCTTGTCTTCGTTGGTGAAGGTTGTTCCGAAGCGGTCGTTGAATGCTTTTACAATATTTGAAAGCAATTCTAATTCTGGTTCTGCAACTCCGCTTCCCATTTCTGATGCCGGCATCAACTCTTTGCCTTGTTCCAATGCAATATTAAATTCTCCTTGTCTTTGTAAACGATAACTGTCAAGGTCAATGGTGTCCAAAACGCCTTGTGCAAGATCTTCGCCTTGTTCTCTTTGAATCTTGTTTTGTAAATGATTTAAGAAGATATAAAGCCGTTCTAAATATGGATTTGTAAACGGAACAATTTGAGCTAAGAATACATATAAGCGAACATACGATTTGCATTTAGCTCTGAAATCTTCTTGTGATTGTTCGTCAAGTGTCATTCTGAAAACATTTGCTGCTGCATCTAAAATGATGTGCAGTTGGTCAACAGGAACGTTCTGAATGATTTTGTCTGAAAACTCCTGAACCTGTGCATTAGTGTAAACATGATAATTGTCCAATGCATTTTGCAAGTCGAACAATTTATTTGGGTCGGTGGCTTCGCCTAAAATGGTTGTTTCGTAATATGGTTCAAATGAATTTTTAATTTCATCGGTGGAGTTGGCAAAGTCCAGCACAAAGGTGTCGGTCTTGCCTAATATAGTTCTGTTCAATCTTGAAAGTGTTTGCACAGCACTAACACCACCTAATTTCTTATCCACATACATTGTATGCAACAGCGGCTGGTCAAAACCTGTTTGGTATTTGTTTGCTACAATTAAAAATCGGTTATTCGCTTTCTTAAACTCGTCAGGGATAGTGGCACTTGAAAAACCATTCAATGATGATTCGGTTTGTCCGTCTATCTCCCCCGAAAATGCAACAATGGCTTTATATGGAATACTGTTTTCTTCGAGATACTTGTTAAATGCTTTTTTGTATTTCACTGCATTTCTCCGGCTGCTGGTTACTATCATTGCTTTGGCAAGTCCGTTAATTTTCTTTTTTGCAATCACTGCCGACATAAAATGCTCAACCATTACAGCCGTTTTTCTGGCAATGTTTAGTTCGTGGCTTTCAACATAAATTCTCAATTTCTTTTGTGCTTTCTTTTTATCAAATAGCGGGTCGTCTTCTATCTTTTTGAGTAAGGCAAAATGACTGTTGTAAGTGGTGTAGTTCAGTAATACATCTTCAATAAAATGTTCCTGTATGGCTTGTTTCATTGAATACAAATGAAAGGCACGGAACTTTTCCTTTTCGCCTTCTTTAAACTTTACACCAAAGAGTTCAAGCGTTTTGGGTTTTGGTGTAGCAGTAAAGGCAAAGTAGCTGGCATTGGTAAGCATTTTACGACTTTGCACAATATCCACTACTAAATCTTCCGAAGTCAATTCATCGTGTTGGTCTTTGTCCATAAACACAAATTCATCATCGTCCACCTGCACTTTTTCAAAATCTTTGCTCAATGTTGCATTCAGTTTTCCTGCCGTGTTTCCGCTTTGGCTGCTGTGTGCTTCGTCTATTATGATGGCGAACTTGTTACCCGGTAATTCACCAATATCATTTACAATGCGTGGAAACTTCTGAATAGTAGTAATGATAATTTTCTTGCCTTCTTCCAGAGCCTCTTTCAAATGTTTAGAACCTTTGTCAATATGCTCTACCAAACCAGAAACCTGCTCAAACTGTTTGATGTTGCGTTGTATTTGTGAATCCAAAACAATGCGGTCGGTTACAACAATAACAGAATCAAAAACGGCCGATGTATTGGTTTTATCAAACAAACCAACAAGCTGATGAGCAAGCCAACTGATGGAATTACTTTTTCCTGAACCTGCCGAATGCTGAATTAAATACCGCTTGCCAACTCCGCTTTCTTTTGCATCTGTTAATAGGTTACGCACCGAATCCAACTGGTGGTAACGGGGGAAAATCATTTTCTTTACTTTTTCTTTTTTGATTTTGCCATCCGGCAAAATCTTTTCCGATTCTTCTTCTATTAGCTGAACATAGTTTTGAATAATATTTGTGATGCTGTCTTTTGTCAAAATATCTTTCCAGAGATAATTGGTTTTGATGCCTGAAGGGTTTGGTGGATTTCCTGCTCCGTTGTTGTTGCCTTTATTAAATGGAAGAAAAAAAGAGTTTTCTCCTTTCAGGTGTGTACACATCCAAACTTGCTCTGTATCTACTGCAAAATGAACCAAACACCGGGCAAGCCGGAACAATTCTTCTTTCGGGTCACGGGTTTTTTTATATTGTTTGATAGCATCTTTTACATTCTGTTTTGTGAGTTCGTTTTTAAGTTCGAAGGTTGTTACAGGAAGGCCGTTGATGAACAATACAATATCCAGTATGCCTTTTGCAGGTAAATTATTATAAGTTACCTGACGCATTACAGAAAAAATATTCTTCTCGTAAAGCTCTGCGTCTTTGGTGTTAAGATTTGAAACAGGCTTGTCGTAAAAGAGTTTTAGTTTAATACCCGTATTACCGTCTGTTATATCAGTTCTAAGAAGATTGATGATGCCACCCAAACACTTTTCATTAACTACCGTTTCGTCTTTTATTTTTCGATTGATGAGATATAAAATACGTTGCCTGAAATTACTGCCGTGGCTTTTTTTTAATTTAGCAACCTCATTAGGTTGAGTTTCTTCTATAAATTTAAAAAGTAAATCTTCATCCACACACTCGGTTCGGTTGAATTGGTCAAAGTGGCGTTCCTCAAAACCATTCACCAAACACAAGTGCTGTGTGATATGGGCTTCTAATCCCTTTTCGGTTGTATCGGTATATTTTAATTTTCCCATTCTTTACAATTTCATTGTACCCGTTACCGCTTCTGCTATCATGGCTTCCCGGTATTCTTTTATTAACTCTATTTCTCTTTCGGCTTTGCTGATGGCAATGTCAAGCGTTTTGGTTTCGGTTTTAATGTGTTTGATAATTTCTTGTTGCTCATTTAAAGTTGGTGGATAAGGAACGAATACGCTGTTTATATCATCATAGCTTAATCCGTGTCGTGTAACGCCTTTGGCAGCCACTTCAAAATGACTATTGATTTTTTTTGATTGAAACAATCTGAACAGAAATTCGCTTTCAACCAATTCTCTATTGGGCTTGATGTGTGCCAAATGGTAAGCACAAACAACATTTTCCAAATCTTCTACAACTAATGCAGGAATGGCAATATCCGCAGCTGTTTCAGAATCTTTGGTAATGATAACATCTCCTTTTTCAACTGTAAAGCGATTTATCTCGGCATCTGTTGCTGTTGCTATCATAAAATCAAAATCGTTGGTGATGTATTCGTGTTTATAAACATCAACGTAGTTGCACAATCTAACTTGCCTTTCTTCTTTGTGACTGTGCTTGTCAACGGTGCTGAAATTTACTTCTGCCAAAAACTTCAACCTTCTCACTTCCCAATGTTCAGGAATTTCGCCCAACACAGTTTCTTTCATCTTCACGCAACCATCAATGCCTTTGGTTACTGCATTGGTAATAATGCTTTGCCTTTGTTCTTTCAGCAATTCAATAAAGCGTTGCTTGGTTAGGATAAAGTGAGTTATTTCACCAGATGTATGGTTGATAAAATCGACTATGTCCGATTGTTCCTTTGGTTTTGGTATAGGAATAGGATTTTGCAAATAAGCATACAAATCTAAATTTTGAATTCCTGTTGTGGCTTTTATTGCGGGATGATTTAATCTTCTATGATAAAGGAAGCGGAAGTAGTAATACAAAAACTCTTTATTGATTTCGCCAATTACATTTAGTCGAGCCATAAAATTAGATGTAACAGCTTTTTCTTTCAAATTGAATAACACAACTCTTCCGACTGGTGAAATTTCGCCACCACCTGATTTTTCAATAATTAAATCACCATACTTCAGCAAACGACCTGATTGGTCTGCGTCCGAAATATTTCTGCGTGTCAAATCAGATTGACGTATTCCATATTGCCATTCATCAATGTCTGCTACACGAACACATACAATATCATTCTTATTGTTTTTCGGTTCGCTGCCCCAAACTCCGTTTGTTCCACTTTTCACAATTGTTTTTAGGCGAACAACATTCCAGTGTGAAGGAATATCTCTTAACCAACTTGCTTTTATATTTTGAACTTCCGCTGCTATCATCCCACAATTTCTTTTAAAAGGTTTTCGGTTTCGTGTTCAATTGCAAACAGGTCGGCTGCTATGTCTGCTTTGATGCGTGGTGGAGTGTATTGGTAAAAATATTTGTTGAAGTTTATTTCATAGCCAATTTTGGTTTCGTCTGCGTTCCACCAGGCATCATCAGCAAACGGAATTACTTCCCGTTCAAAGAAGGTTTGTATGTCTTCTTTCAGCGGTATGTTTTCATAATCTTTCAAAGCAGGGTCGCTTGCATATTCTATGCTGCCGTCTTTGTTTTGCTTCTTTATCACGGCTGCGGCTTTCGGGTTGGTCAAGCTTACAGCACCCAACAAATCTTTTTTGTCTTTGGCTGCCAGTTTTACGTTTTGCTTTTTCAGTTCTTTATCAAACTTTTCTTCAAACACATTAAAGTCGTCAAACAATTTATCGCCAAAAGTTTCAGCCAATGTTTTAGCGTGGTTCATCAAATCAAGGTCTCGTTGCCAAATGGCAGTATCAAGCAATTGCTTTACAATTTTCTGCTTCTTCTTAGGTAATGATGCAAGGGTAATTTCTGTTTCGCCATCTTCGGTTTCTTCGTCATCATTGTCTTGCATAAAGTAATTGAGCAGCCATTGTTCCAGTTTGGCGATTGCTTTTTTGTCATACACTTCGTTGCCAAACTCTTTGTAGAGTTCTTCACGTAAAGCACTGTTGTTGCTCACAAAGCGAAGCGAAGCCACTCGTTTGGCGGTGAACTGCACCATTAGTCGTAAAGGTCGGTGGACAATGATTTGGGCATAGCCAAACTCGTTGTTGTCAAAAACCTTGCTGTGTTCATTTCGATTAAATTCCAGATACAGTTTCGTAATGTCGTCAATGTTCTTTTTGGTAAGTTCGTTGCGTTTACTTCCCAATGATTTTTTCATCTTGCCAAAGAAGTTTTCACCATTGGCGTTGATGAGTTGAATTTTACCTTTTCTATTTTTTGGTTTTCGGTTGGTGATAATAAAAATGTAGGTCGGAATACCAGTGTTATAAAATATATCGTTGGGCAAAGCAATGATTGCTTCCAGCATATCGCTTTCAATTATGTGTTTGCGGATTTCGCTTTCACCTTGTCCTGCATCGCCTGTAAACAAAGCCGAACCATTGTGAACAGAAGCAATGCGGCTGCCTTGCTCGGTGTCTTTCATCTTGCTAAGCATATGCAATAAAAACATCAACTGTCCGTCATTTACACGGGTAACGGCCGGTTCGGCAGCATGTGCATAGCGTTGCTTAATCTGAAAACGAGGGTCAATAATTTTACCTTTGTCGCCAACACTTAAAGCCTTTTTATCATCAGCCCAACTCGTACCATAAGGTGGATTAGTGAGCATAAAATCAAAGCGAAGTTCCTTTGGAAAACCATACTGACTCAAAGTGCTGCCATATACAATTTTTTCAGGGTCTTCTCCTTTCAACAGCATATCCGATTTGGAAATGGCGTAAATGGTTGGGGTGTTTTCCTGCCCGTAAACATGAACTGTAGCTTTTGATTTTATTTCACCGTCTTCATCAGTAATGTATTTTTTCGATTCAGTTAGCATTGCTCCAGAACCTGCACAAGGGTCGTAAACCAAAAAAGTTCCGTTCTGGATTTGCTCTTTCACTGGCAGAAACAAAACATGTGTCATCAGTTCAATAATTTCACGGGGCGTAAAATGTCGCCCTGCCTCAGCATTAGTGGCTTCATTAAACCTGCGAAGCAAATCTTCAAACACATAACCCATTGCCAATGGCGGTAAGCTTTCTGGCCGCAAATCAATTTTAGGGGACACAAATTTTTCTATGGTGGAAAATAGTTTGAAGGCTTCATCTAATGTTTCTAATTCGTTTCGAAATTTGAACTTTGTAATTATGTCTTGAACATTGTCTGAAAAACCGTTCAAATAATTTTCGAAATTGCTACGAAGATTTTTGGGGTCGTCCAACAGTTTTTTCAAAGTGAAAGGAGAAGTATTGTAAAATGCTTGTCCGCTTCCGTTCTGCTTGCTTGTAAGCAATGCAGTAAGGTCATTTAGTTTTCCTTTATACTTTTGGTATGTTTCCAAAACCTTGTCTTTTGTTGGCTCCAACACTGCATCCAAACGCCTGATAACGGTCATAGGCAGAATAACATCTTTATATTTACTCGGCTCGTAAGTGTTAATCAAAACCTGGTCAGCTACGGAGTAGATAAAATTGATTAATGGTTGAAGTGATTGTGTGTTTAATCTCATATTTCCTGTCTATCTGTTATGCTTTAAGAAAGTTCTCAAGATAATTTATTTAAGTGGTTTTGTCACCCAATAAGCTGTCCCCAAAGGTATTGTCAAATAGTGGGTGGTGGGTGGGCTTGGTTGTTGAGCAAGGTTTTATAGATGAAGTGTTGAAGAAATGCTGATAGAATTCCGTCAGCCGGGGTGGGTGGGTTGTGCTGCTGGCATTTTTAGCTCTTTGCAAGGTTGGCTTTGTGTCGGGGCTTTGTGTGCCTTGCAATGTGCTAAAAATAGCGAGGGGTCGGGTGGCAAAGTCATGTTAGTTTGAATTTAAGTAGGATGATGATTAGGGTGACACATAACACGTAAATTTACGGCACTCCCTCTGGGTTTTCAAGAAAAATGCCTTTTGATTTTTAATTATTTAATCTTCGCCATTTCAATTGTTATTGTACCAATCCGCCATTCGCCATTGTTTATTTCTCCTTTTTATTTGTTACCTGTTTTGTTCCTACCAGTCTATCTTTCCCTTTCTCCAAAGATCATCCAGCGGGTTTATAATATTCACCAGCTCTTTTCTGCTTACATGCAGATAGCGTTCCGTCGTTCTTATATCAAAGTGGCCTAAAAGATCCTTAATATAGCGGATATCCGTTCCCTTTTCCATCAGGTGGGTTGCAAAACTATGCCTCAATGAGTGAATACCGACCTCCTTGTGTATTCCCGACCTCGCTTTTGCCAATTGAAATATCCGTTGAATGGTTCTTACCGGATAGGCATCGCCGGATTGTTCAGACTCAAATAAATAAACTTTGGGCTTAGGCTTGTAATTTTTGATATACGACCGCAGTATATCAAGCAATACCGGGCTTAGGGTTACATACCGGTCCTTTTTACCTTTGGCCTGCTCTACCAATATCTGCATTCTGTCGCTATCAATATGCTTTATTTTAAGGGCAGCTACTTCACTTACCCGCAGCCCGGCGCTGTATGCTGTAAACAACATTGCCTTGTGTTTGATATTGGTAAGTGCTTTAAATAGTTTACCCAAGTCATCCTCGCCAAGTACCTTTGGCAGTAACATGGGTTTCTTTGGCCTTGGTATCTCACAGAAATACTTTTCTCTATTCAGTACCTGCTCAAAGTAGAATTTCAGCGCATTCAATCTGCTGTGCGCCGTATTCTCATTTATACCTTCCTTTTCCATAGCATACACCATATATCTGCGCAAATCATCGGGCGCCAGCTCATTCACTGGTTTATTTTTTAATACCCGAAGCAACTGCATAAACTCATTTCTGTAAGTGCGTATCGTGGATTCGCTATACGCTTTCAGCTTCATCTGCTCCACAAATTTTTCCAGTGCTGCCAGGTTTTCAGTGCTGAGATTCCATGCCGGCGAAGAAAATACCGGTTTATGTATCCTTTTACCTGCTGTACCGGGCAACGTGTTATCTACCCTTTTCTTTTTGAGAAGATATTCTTTTAGCTCCTTGGTGTCAATCTTTGCGAACGGCTTTAAATACTGTATCGCTTTTTCGCAGGAATCTTTGTCCAGCGGGATATACCAGCAACCGTGGGTCTGCGACCACTTCACAGCACGAATTTTCCTCACTTCTTTATTTAGTAAGAAATCTTTTTCAAACATGAGTCCCGCCTTTTCTCCGCCACGATGAAAAAAGGGATGAAATTTAATTGTCTTCATCCCATTAAATTAACCGATATTTTATTTTTTTACAACCCGGCACTCCTTCTTATCTCCAGCATTCGGCCCCCCTAAATCCCCTCCTTCAGAGGGGACTTACAGCGGTCATTATATTCCCGCCTTGCTGCTTATCTCAAGCATTCTTTTGATGGGTCTTAGCGCCGCCAGCCGCAGTTCCTCATCCATCGTTATCTCCGGTGTTTCGTACTCCATGCACAGGTATAGTTTTTCCAGTGTGTTCAGCTTCATGTGTGGGCATTCGTTGCAGGCGCAGGTGTTTTCCGGCGGGGCGGGTATAAAAGTTTTATGCGGGCTGGCCTTCTGCATCTGGTGCAGTATGCCGGTTTCAGTTACTACAATGTATTCCTGTGCGGCATCGCTTTGTGTGTACTTCAGCAGTCCCGTGGTGCTGCCGATAAAATCAGCAATCCGCAATACGTGGTCTTCACATTCGGGATGGGCAATCACCTTTGCCTGCGGGTGGCGCACCTTCAGCTTTGTTATTTTTTCCAGGCTGAAAATTTCATGCACCATGCAGGTGCCGTCCCACAGCAGCATGTTGCGGCCCGTCACCTTGTTGATGTAGGCGCCTAAATTTTTATCCGGCGCAAATAGGATGGGCTGCTCTTTGGAAAAACTCTCCACAATCACTTTCGCATTGCTGCTGGTGCATATCACATCGCTCAGCGCTTTGATGCCGGCGCTGCAGTTGATATAGCTCACCACCACATGGTCCGGATGTTCTTCTTTGAATTTTTTAAACAGCAGCGGCGGGCAGCTGTCGCTGAGCGAGCAGCCGGCTTTCAGGTCGGGAATGACAACTTTCTTGGTTGGATTAAGAATCTTTGCCGTTTCCGCCATGAAGTGCACGCCGGCAAACACAATCATCGCCGCATCGGTTTTCTCCGCCCGTTGCGCCAGCCCCAGGCTGTCGCCAATGTAATCGGCCACATCCTGTATGTCGGGCTCCTGGTAGTAGTGCGCCAGCAGTATGGCATTCTTTTCTTTTTTCAGCCGCTCTATTTCGGCAAACAGGTCAAGCGTGGGGTCAATGTCAACAGCGAGAAAGCCCTTTGTTTCTACTTCTGACCTGGCAAGTGTAAGCGTATCGGGGTTCATAGCATCACGTTTTTTGTTCCGGCTGCACCGTGCAGCGCCGCAATATTCCACATCGCAACCCAATCCGGCAAATCAAATTTTCTATGCACCATCCTTTCTTATAATAATTATAATACTATTTATTATTTAAAAAGAGCTTATTATTATTAGGGCTGTGGATTCGTGGAAAAGATTTCAGTGCAAAGTTACTTACTCAGATCAATTCACAGGTTAACCGGCGAAATCCACAGTGATGCATGTTGCAGGGTGCGGCTTCCACGGCTCTTTCCACAACCTTGTGGAAACTGGACGACCTGAACAAACAACCACCGGCTGTAAAAACATCCTGTGGATATAGTATGCATTAACCGGTTAAAAGCAACATACCTGTTTTTATTTTTACTTTTTACTTTTTACTTTCATTCCCGGCTGTTTCATATTCACGTTTCACCCATGTTTTTACACAATAAAAAATTTTTTCTAACAGCGTGTTGGGGAGAAAAAGTTTCTTTACCGATTAAAACCGGTTGAGCGGGGTCAATGAATCCGGTATAAAACAACGATAATAGGGGGCATCTCAAATTTTCGCTTTTGCCCCTATCCCCTGAAGGGGAATATCAAACTTTCGGATCCTACTCCCCTTTAGGGGTTGGGGGCTGTTTCGGTTTGAGGATGCGAAAATTTGAGATGCACCCCGATAATAAAACCGCCCGCCCGGCAGAAACAAATCTTTTAACTTTACTGCTCTTTATAAAAAAACAACAACCATGAGACGACTTCACCTGCTGCTGACCACCGCTGTTTTTATTTTCATTTCTCTTTTCTCCTTCGCCACCGAAGGCATGTGGCTGCCACACCTGCTGGAAAAGCTGAATGAAAAAGAAATGAAAAGCCTCGGCATGAAGATAAGCGCAAAAGAAATCTTCAGCATCAACAGCGGAAGCCTTAAGGATGCTATCGTCAGCTTCGGCGGATTCTGCACCGGCGAGGTTATCTCCACCAGGGGGCTTGTGCTCACCAATCATCACTGCGGCTTTGATGCTATTCAGAATCATTCCACGCTTGAACATAACTATATCCGCGACGGCTTCTGGGCCATGAACAACGGCCAGGAAATTCCAAATCCAAACCTGTTCGTCACCTTTATAGTGCGCATTGAAGAGGTAACCCAACAAGTGCTGGCCGGCGTATCAAAACAAATGAACGAAAGCGAACGCCAGTCGCAGGTAGATAAGAACATGGATGCGCTGCGCAAAACAGTAAAGAAAGAAAGCTACCAGGCGGCACTCATCCGCGGCTTTTTCGAAAATAATCAATACTATCTTTTTATAACCGAAACCTATCGCGATGTGCGCCTTGTGGGTGCGCCGCCATCCGCCATCGGCAATTTTGGAAAAGATACCGACAACTGGATATGGCCCCGCCACACCGGCGATTTTTCTTTGTTCCGCATTTATGCAGGCAAAGACAACAAGCCCGCCGATTATTCGCCGGACAATATTCCTTATACACCCAAAAAGGCTTTGTCCATTTCAATGAACGGGGTGAAGGAAGGCGACTTCACCATGGTGTTTGGGTTTCCCGGCCGCACCACGGAATACCTGCCCGCATCTGCCGTGGAGCAGATCATGACGGTAAACGACCCGGCAAAGATTGCCATCCGCGAACAGGCACTTAGCATCATTGACGGCTTTATGCGAAAAGACGAGCAGGTAAAAATTCAGTACGCATCCAAGTATGCCGGCATCCAGAATGCATATAAAAAATGGCAGGGTGAAGTGCTGGGCCTTACCCAAACCAATGCGCTGGATAAAAAGCGGCAATACGAAGCGGAATTTCAAAAGCGGGTAAATGCAAATCCGCAATGGAAAACCGGGTATGGCAACCTGCTTAGTGACCTGGATGCGGCGTACGCCGAGCTGAAACCCGTTGGCTTTGCACGGGATTATTACCTTGAAATCACCAGCAAAATTGAATTGTTCACCGTGGCGGGCCAGCTACAGTCGCTTGTAAGCGCTTATGAGAAAGATGGGGAGAAAGGATACAACCAGCGCCTGCCGCAGGTAAAAGGATTTCTTGATGACTTCTTAAAAGAACACAGCACAGCGGTGGACAAAAAACTTTTTGCAGCGCTGATGAAGATGTTCGTGATGGACCAGGAAAAAGAAAACGTTTCGGAGCAGATGAAGAAACGCTCCATGGCCGAAGCGGGAGATTTCGAAAAGGCGGCAGAAAAGCTTTATAACGAAACCGTCATTCTGGATGCAAAAACAGTTGCCGGCCGCCTGCAGCTTACCGCCGCCGAAGCGGTAAACTCCATAAGAGCCGATGCGGCCGTAGTGCTGTACAACGATATATTGAAAACCTACCAGCAGCAGGTGCAGGGCCGGCTCAACGAAATACAGGGCCGCATCAACCGGCTGCAGCGGCTTTATATGCAGGCACAAACGGAAGTGTTTAAAGAAAAACGTTTTTATCCCGATGCCAACGGCACTATGCGGGTTACGTACGGCAATGTGAAAGGCTATGAAGCCCGTGATGCCGTACGGTACGATTTTTACACCTACCTCGACGGCGTGATGGAAAAATACAAACCCGGCGATTACGAGTTTGATGTGCCCGAAAAGCTGCGCCAGCTTTACCACGATAAAGATTACGGACCCTACGCCAGCAACGGGAAACTGCCTGTTTGCTTCATCGCATCCAACCACACCACCGGAGGCAACAGCGGCAGCCCGGCGCTGGATGCCAATGGCCACCTTATCGGCCTCAACTTCGACCGGGTGTGGGAGGGCACCATGAGCGATATCAACTACGACCCCGGCATCTGCCGCAACATTATGGTGGACATCCGCTACATTTTATTCATCATTGACAAGTTTGCCGATGCCAAACATCTTATTAAAGAAATGAATCTTGTTGTGGGGCCGCCAAAGAAAGTTTAATGAAAAAAAAAATTTTGGGGCTCTCAGCTGCAGCCTGAAGCCGGGCAGCAGCTCCGGCTGTCCGCTTGTAGTGCCGCCTGCGGCGGCAGCTACCGCTTCCATCCGGCAGCCCTTCGGCAATAGTGCAAAGCCGGGCAGAGAGTGGAAACCCCCCCGGATTATACAAGCCGTATCAGGCGATAGTTCATTGATGGTCGTTACACAGGGGAAAAAGAAAAAAGGGGAGTTTATTTTACGTCCACAAACCCGGATGTTTTATTCTTTATTCACACCCCAGACAAATGAATAGTTGACACCAATGTAACCGTGAATAAGGCGGTCTCTCATACCGGCCATGTTTTTCCACTGTATTGAACTCCGGGTAACTTTAAAGTCAGCGGGAATTTTCTTTGTCGCTTCACCGATGATTTCCGGGCTCCGGACAACAGCCCTTTTCAACGTTTCATCATGTAAAAAATCATCCTTTGATAAGCCCCGGCTTACAGAAAGCAAATATTTGCATTCATCAGCGATATGCCGTAAAAACTCAATCGGCTCCTTAGACATACATTACATCATTTAATATTTTAGGTCCGATGTATTTACTCAAACCGTTTTTGGTAACGATTTCAACATTTTCATTCTTAAAAAGATTCTCGAATATATCACAGACGGCCATGTAATTGTCAAATCTCTCTTCGTCGGGCTCAAAATCTATTAACAAATCAATGTCACTTTTAGTTGATTGTTCATTACGCAAATAAGAACAAACAACCCAAGAGCGGATACCCCAAATTTTGACAATTCAGCCTTGTGGGATTTTAAAATAGCGATAATGTTTTCTTTTGTTGTCATTTAACAAAGATATAGCCGCTTTGCGTATTTGAAATGGTCAATAAAAACCACCACCATCAACCCGCCACCCCACCAAAATGCTAAACCGGCACAGCAAAAGATTTCTTTTAATT
>CAZDUO010000084.1:0-13179 GCA_964508655.1 uncultured Chitinophaga sp.
ACTTATACAGCATCTCATAATACTCATGCGCCATCCGGTTGCTGTCGAACTGGAAACGTACATCCCGCATACCGTTTTTCATGATGGAGCGCCATGTGTCGTAGTTATCGTAATATAATGGAAGAATTTCCTTCAGCAGTATTTCGTACATTTTTTCCCGGTCATATTCATCCTGCTCATGTACGGCCATGTGTGCATAATCAGTTTGGGGTATTACAAACCCGTTGTGCCGGTGATTGATGAACTCCGGTATCCAGCCGTCTTCAGTTGAAAAATTTACAGCGCCGTTCATAGCGGCCGTCATACCGCTGGTGCCCGATGCTTCTCTCGGCACACGGGGATTGTTCAGCCATACATCCGCCGCCTGTTTCAGCCTTTTCGAAAGGCCAAGCTCGTAGCCGATGAGCACGGCTACATTTTTATATTTCTTGCTCAGGTGCACCAGGTTGTTGAATTCCGATATTGCCGGGTAATCTACCGGGTATGGCTTTCCCCCCCAAATGATCTGGACCGGGTATTTCGTGTCATTAATCAATGCTTCAAAACTTTCTTCATCGCTGGTGATAAGCGAGGCTCTTTTGTACCCGGCAAAGCGCCGTGACCAGACAATAGTAAACACGTTCGGGTCAAACAACTTCCCGGTCTGATCGGCAACGATTTCAAACGACCGCTTCTTCAGGTATCTTTTTCGGTCGTCAAAAGCCCAGTCGTTGCCTTCTTCCATAAAACGGTAAAGCTGTTTATCGCTCCAGTAGTGCCAGTTTTGCGAATTGGTGATGGATATGATGGGACAGATTTTATCATACTTCCTCCACATTTCCCTGGATACATGGCCGTGCAGCTGCGACACAGCGTTGGCCAGTTTTGCAAACCGCAGCGCCACAAGCGAATGATTAAACATGTCTTCCTTATTGCCGGTAAGCTCTTTCACCTGCTCCACCGTCAGCCCGCAGAAATAGCTCATTTTGTGACAAAGAAAAATATCATGCTTTTCATTACCGGCTTCTTCGGGTGTATGCGTGGTAAATACCAGGCGCTTTCTTACCTCATCCAGGTTGTGATGATATTTTTTGTATAGGTAAAAAGCTGCCGAAAGTGCATGTGCTTCGTTCAGGTGATACAGGTCAGGGTTATAGCCGATTTCATCCAGCAGTTTGGCTCCGCCTACACCCAGCAGGATGAATTGGGCTACTTTGGTGGCCACATTGGCATCATAAAGCCGGTGGGTAATGGTTTGCGATACATAATCGTTTTCCGGTAAATCGGTACTGAGTAAAAATAAAGGCGCTGTTTTGAAAATCTCCGGGTCCAGGTACCAGGCTTTCACCCAAACAGGATGTTCATGTACCGTTATCTGGAATTTTATACCTGTATCTTTCAGAAAACTATAGTGTTTTTCCATCCAGGTCACCTGCAGGGTCTGGTCCTGGTTTCGGGCCTGGTCGTAGTAACCGTATTTCCAAAGTATGCCGATACCGATTAGGTTTTGCCGCAACTCATAAGCACTGCGCAGGTGCGAGCCGGAAAGAAATCCCAAACCGCCACTGTAAATCTTTAATGGCTGGTGGGTTGCAAACTCCATTGAAAAATAGGCGATCTTCTTTGCATAACGTTCATCAAAGGGGTAAGGAACTTTAAAGTGTCTGAAACTCATGGTGTGTTGGTTTTACAAGGAGGCGCAATATAATTGGAAATCATCATAACCACCTGAGGGTATTACCAATTATACAATCAAATTATTCACAAAGGGGGAAAATATTACCGCTTATTAAGAATAAACAAACAATCATTTGGATGACCGTTTTGATGCTGTCCGCTTCTTTGGTTCCTTTTTCCGTGGATACGAACCATCGAAAGAACACTTCACACCGCGATGGGTGCCGCAGGGTTCCAGTTCTTTTATCGAAACTGATGAGGATGTAAAACTCAACTGAAGGGCGCATACATCACCCGGCTGACGATAAACCGCTGTATTGGCCGAAGTAAAACCGGCTGTTCCTTTCAGTTCGCCGGTACACTCGCCGTTGTTACGATCGAAATGAATAAAGAAAATTATTTTCCCCGGCTTCGCATCATCTCGGATGGATACCATGTTCAGCTTGTCCTTTACATAGTCAGCCGAAAATTTATTTTCCCTTGGCAAGGTATCAATCGGGTTAATCACCTCCGTTACCCGGTCGTCGAGGGCATCTGTCATAATAAGCAGAAACCGGCCTGCGTCTTCATTATAAATGTAAACTTCTTTCCCTTCAGCCGTGCTGCCGTCGGGTCTTTTTAAATAGGTGGATTTATAAAAAGAAAAACGGCGGTCGAGTCCGCTCTGCTGGCTGGTGGCCTGGTTGGCATCATTTACCAGTAGTGGCAGCCAGGCCCTGAATTTTTTTTGTTTGTCGAAACAAATCACCAGCATCACTTTTTTATCTGCTGTCACAGCTTTTACAAATAAATAGGTTTCCTGTTTGTCCACTTCCACTCTTTTGCCGATATAAAGTTTCGGCTTCGCATTTTTACCAAAAATTTTTAACGGCACGGAATCAGGTACAAACTGCGTAAAAATTTTAAAGCTGATAAGCAGCGAATCTTTTTCCCTTTTATTCAGCGTGGTATCGGCCACTTCCACAGGCGGGTTCACCAACTCAAACGATTCAATAAAAACTTCAATAGCTACCGGCTCTTCGCCGGAGAGAGAAGGTTTTTTCTTTTCAGTGCAGGCGGCAAGCAGGTACACTGCAGTTGCCGTATAAATAAGATACCGGATCATGTTATGGCAATTGTATACCGAATATAGTCCTTTCTGTTTTGACGGCACAGTGGAATTTTTGACGTTAACCTGCTCAATAACTATGCCTGCATACGTTTTCACAGCACGAACTAAATCCCGGAAGGGCTTTAATTTTTAAAACGGCGCACTGCCCGGGCAAACCGGCCCGGTGCCGCGCCTGCCATGATATTATTTCTTGGTCATCCGGTTTTAATTTTTTAGGTTTGCCTAAATTTATTTTTAGTCATGCTTAACTTTTCGGCCAGCGAAGAAAATTACCTGAAAACCATCTTTCACCTGCAGAGTGAAGACGGCAACGTAACTACCAGTGAGCTGGCAGACCGGCTGCGCACCAAACCTGCTTCCGTAACGGATATGATGAAAAAACTGAAAAGCCGCCGGCTGGTGCACTACCGGCCTTACCGCGGTTTCCGCCTGACTGATGCCGGCACGAAAGTAGCCCTCGGCATCATACGCCGGCACCGGCTGTGGGAATATTTCCTTGCTGAAAAACTCAGGTTCAGCTGGAATGAAGTGCATGAAGTGGCCGAACAACTGGAACACGTAAGCAGCAAAAAACTTATTGACAAGCTGGATGAATTTCTATCTTTTCCAAAATTTGACCCGCATGGCGATCCCATACCCGATACCAACGGTAAAATGGATATTGGTAAACTGATGAGCCTTGCCGACTGGCCGCTGAACAAACCGGCACAAATTTGCCATGTGGCAGATCAGTCGGCCCTGCTGCTGGAGCAGCTGCAGCATAAAAAAATAAATATGGGCGCCCGGCTGATGGTAAAAAAAAGATTTGCATTTGACGATTCACTCGAAATAAAACTGGAAAACAAACCTGCCTTCAGCATCAGCGGGCTGCTGGCAAAAAACATTTTTGTAAAACATGGATAATCCCGTACATAGTTATCCTTCGCTGAGCGAAGTGCACCAGAGCGTGGACACTACCAGCACCCGGCGGCCGGGCTGGCGCAGGGTACTTTCATTTTTCGGGCCTGCCTACCTGGTTAGTGTAGGCTATATGGATCCCGGCAACTGGGCCACCGATCTTGCCGGCGGCAGCCAGTTCGGGTACAAACTCATCTGGGTACTGCTGATGAGCAACCTGATGGCGCTTCTTTTGCAAAGTTTATCAGCCCGCCTTGGCATTGTAAGAGGCCGCGACCTGGCGCAGGCCAACCGTGAAACTTATCCCCGCTACATCAATTATGCTTTATACGGTCTTGCAGAAATTGCAATAGCAGCAACTGATTTGGCCGAAATTCTTGGCATGGCCATCGGGTTGCAGTTGCTGACAGGTCTGCCTTTGCTTTGGGGTGTGCTGATCACTGTACTCGACACTTTTCTTTTCCTGTTGCTGCAGCGGCTGGGCATTCGCAAAATGGAAGCCTTTATTATTTCACTCATTGCTGTTATCGGCATTTCGTTTTTAATTGAAATTATTTTAGCTAAACCTGATCTGCCTGAAGTGGCTGCCGGTTTTATTCCATCATTACCCAGCTCAACAGCGCTCTATATCGCCATAGGCATCATTGGCGCCACTGTGATGCCGCATAATCTTTACCTCCACTCTGCCCTGGTGCAAACCCGGAAAATAAAAAGGGATAATGATGGGATAAAAAAAGCATTGCGGCTGAATGTGATTGACAGCGCCATTGCACTGAACATGGCGTTTTTTGTAAATGCCGCCATACTGGTGCTGGCCGCCACTGTTTTTTTTAAAACAGGCCGCACCGATGTGGCAGAAATAAAAGTGGCCCATGAACTGCTTCAGCCATTGCTCGGCACGCACATAGCACCGGTATTATTTGCTATTGCCCTCATTGCATCGGGTCAAAGCTCCACCATCACCGGCACCCTGGCCGGGCAAATAGTGATGGAGGGTTACCTGCAACTGCGTATCAGCCCATGGGTGCGGCGGCTGATGACCCGGCTGATTGCCATCATTCCGGCCGTAATAGTGATTTTGATTAACGGTGAAGAAAATATTGACAGCCTGCTGGTGCTGAGCCAGGTGATTCTCAGCCTGCAGCTGGGTTTTGCCATCATACCTTTGATTCATTTCACCGGCGACAAAAAAACCATGGGCCGATTTGCCATCAAACCCTTAATGATACTGGCTGCATCACTCATCACTGTTGTACTTGTGTACCTGAATATAAGAATGGTGGCGGAGCAGGCTTCCGTTTTTTTTGCCAGCTCTGAAAACCTGTTTTGGAAAATTGTCATCCTGCTTGGCGGGGCAGCGCTGCTGAGCTTGCTTGTTATCACCATTCTCTATCCATGGCTGCAGAAAAAAAGAAGAGCTGTTCAACTGCAGATGCATGCCGAAGCCGGAAGCCTCGCAGATATTTCCGTTCCTCTTTATAACAAGATTGCTGTGGCACTTGACTTCAGTAAAAACGATCCCAAGCTGATTGCCCATGCTATCGGGCAGGCAAACAAAAGCACTTCGTTTGTATTGATACATGTGGTGGAAAGTGCATCTGCCATAATACTGGAACAGGAAAGCGATGACCTGGAAACCAGGAAAGACCAGGAAAAACTGGACGCCTATGTGGCGCAGCTCAAATCAAAAGGTTTCCGGGCAGAAGGCAGGCTGGGATTTAAAAACCGGTCGAAGGAAATTGTGCGCATTGTAAAAGAATCAGCGGCCGATATGCTGGTAATCGGGGCACACGGGCATACCGGGTTTAAAGACCTGCTCTATGGCGAAACAACCGATGCTGTAAGACATGAATTGAAAATTCCCGTATTGGTGGTAAGTCTGTAATATGTGGTACGAAATAGCAATCATATCTGCGATGGTTGTGGTGGGCACTATTTTCTTCGGCCATTTTGAAGAGATGACACCGAAATGGAAGCGCCTGCTGAAATTTATCATTTATACTACGGCGCTTTGTCTCATATCTTATTTTTTTGGCAGAAAATGGTTTCATATTTCTCTTGGCATTATGCTTCTATTCCCGCTTATCATTCATGTGTGGTGGCTGCCAAAAAAAGGAATCAACGGCTGGACCGGTGAGCCGAAAGAAAAATATTATGAACTGCGGGGATGGAAAAAGAAAGAAACGAAATAGTGCCGCCCAGGGGTGAAAGCCTGCAGTTACCAGTTACTGCCCGGCATAAAAAATTAATTGGAATGAATGAATAAGGTTTTTGAATGTTCTCTCACCAGGTGCTTAAACCGGCTGAATGTTTCCGGCTTGATATTTAAAAAGGAAGCCAGGTATTTCTGCGGCACCCGCTGCATCAGTTCAGGATGTTTGTTTACAAAATTGATAAACCGCTCCCGTGGTGAAAGCTTAACCATCTGGCTCTGCCACCTGTCTTTTAAAACCATGGTGGTAGTGGTGATGAGCCGGCCCAGGTGTTCCAGTTTGTGCGATGTGGCATACAGGGTTTCCAGCGAATCGTAGCTGATTGATGTAAGGACAGAAGGTTCGATGGTCTCGACGCTGTATTCTGATGGTGTGCGGCTGTGAAATGATTCCTGGCAGTGTATGATATGACCCTCGTATGAAATCTGGGTATTGATTTCCTCGTTTCCTTTTTTATAGTATTTGCGCAGCAGCCCCTTTTCGATGTAATTAATATAGTTTTCCACTTCGCCGGCCCGGGTAACGATTTCCTTTTTATCGAAAGAGCGGATAACCAGGCAGGGGGCTATAAGGGTATTGTATTCTTCCTTTGATACAGGAATGAATTTATTGAGAAAATCCAAAAATGACTTCCTGGATGGCATTGCTACTAATCGTGCCTAAGTTATGAAATAGTTGAAAGGAATGCGATAACATGGATTATTTTTTCAGAAAGAATTTATTTCTTTCTCTTTGGCACAAGCTTTTTCAGCCGGCTGAAGGTTTCCGGCTTGATGTTGAGGTAGGAGGCAAGGTATTTTTGCGATACCCGCTGCAGCATGTGCGGATGCTGGTCGATATAATCAAAAAACCGTTCCCGGGTTGTTTTCGACAGGCGGTCATACCATTTTTCATCTTTCTTTACATACATGCCGGTTAAAATCAGCCGGCCCAGCCTTTCGCCCTTCGGATAATTTTCCAGGGCTTCTTCCATTTTTTGATAGCTGATGGAAAGGAGTGTTGCCGGCTCCAGGGTTTCTATGGTCACAAGCGATGGAATTCGGCTCAGGAATGAAATCTCGGCATGAATGACATGCCCTTCGGTGGCAAGTTGCAAAGTCACTTCATTCTTTTTAACGCGGATGTATTTACGCACCAGGCCCTGCAGCACCATGTTCAGGTAATTTTCCATTTCCCCTTCGCGGAGGATGACAGCTTTTTTTTCAAAATGCCTCAGCTCGCAATACTGCAGCAGGCCGGATAGCTCAGTTTCAGTAAGCGGCATAAAATGGTTCAGGTATTTCAGCACAAACCCAAACTGTTCCGGGCTGATATTTTTCTTCGCTTCATTCATGCTTTCTTTTTACAAGCAGGTGTTTCAGCCGGCTGAAGGTTTCCGGTTTTATATTCAGGTATGAGGCCAGGTGTTTTTGCGGCACCCGCAACACCAGGTCGGCATTATCATTAATAAAACGCACAAACCGTTCCCGGGTAGAATACCGGATATTATCCAGCAGGTGCAGCTCCTGCAACAGGAAATAATGCGTGGTGATGATGCGGCCGATACGCTCCCATTTTCTGCCGCTCCTGTACAGTTCCTCCAGTTTTTCTTTCGCAAAGCGGAGTGCTTCTACCGGCTCAAGCGTGTCAACAATGTAGCGGGAGGCAGTGCCGGAAAAAAAAGAGGCGGCCGATCCGATGATGCCGCCTTCCTTTACAATATGGGTAATCACTTCGTTTTTCCCGCGGTAAAAAAATTTACGGGCAAGCCCCTCCTGGATGAAATACATGTAATGCTCCACTTCTCCAATATCAGTAAGCCTCACTTTTTTACCAAAGCTGCAATGTTCTGCATAGCTCATCAACTCCTCAAAGTCTTCCGATGACACCGGGGTGTGGGTGTTCAGGAAGACAAACAAATCACTGGTCATAAATGCAAGATATAATTTCCATAAAATTCTCTGTCACGGATTTGAAAATTTTCCGAAATAGTTTTTCCTGATCATGAAATCACTAAGTGCTTACCTGCAATTACAAAATGCGGAAATGTACTTTTACGATTGCCTCAATTGCCGTAGGTTTGCGCCCCGGCTGTATATGGAGTGGCCGGTTTGCCGGTACTATTACTTTTAAAATTTTAAACAATGGCAGGTAAAATAAAAGTAGCAAATCCCGTAGTGGAACTCGATGGCGATGAAATGACCCGCATCATCTGGAAATTTATCAAAGAAAAACTCATTCTCCCCTACCTCGATATTGACATTAAATATTATGATCTCGGTATTGAGCACCGCGACCAAACCAACGACCAGGTGACGGTGGATGCCGCCCATGCCATCAGGCAATATGGTGTGGGTATCAAATGTGCCACCATCACACCCGACGAAGCAAGGGTGAAGGAATTTAGCCTGAAGCAGATGTGGAAAAGCCCCAACGGCACCGTAAGAAATATCCTTGACGGTACAGTATTTCGTGAACCGATTGTAATAAAAAATATTCCGCGGCTTGTCACCACCTGGGATCGCCCCATCATCGTGGGCCGTCATGCCTTTGGCGACCAGTACCGGGCTACCGACTTTGTGGTGCCGGGAAAAGGCAGGCTGACCGTGAAGTTTGAAGGTGAAAACGGGCAGGTAATTGAGCATGAAGTTTATCAATACAAAGGCGGCGGCGTGGCGCTTACCATGTATAATACCGATGAAAGCATCCGGGGCTTTGCCCGCAGCTGCATGAATATGGCTTTGCAAAAAGGTTGGCCGCTGTACATGAGCACCAAGAACACCATTCTGAAAAAATACGACGGTCGCTTCAAAGATATTTTTGAAGAAGTGTACACGGCCGAATTCAAGCAGCAGTTTGAAAAAGCAGGCATCACTTACGAACACCGGCTGATTGACGACATGGTGGCCAGTGCCATGAAGTGGAACGGCGGCTTTGTATGGGCCTGCAAAAATTATGATGGCGATGTGCAAAGCGACTCAGTGGCGCAGGGCTTCGGTTCATTGGGCTTGATGACCTCCGTGCTGGTAACACCTGACGGAAAAACCATGGAAGCCGAAGCCGCACATGGCACGGTGACACGTCACTACCGGGAACACCAGAAAGGGAAACCCACTTCCACCAATCCTGTTGCATCCATATTTGCATGGACAAGAGGACTTGCCTTTCGTGGTAAGCTCGATGGCAATGATGCGCTGGTAAATTTTGCCCATACACTGGAAGCTGTTTGTATCGAAACCGTGGAAAGCGGCAAGATGACCAAAGATCTTGCCATCTGTATTTACGGTAATAAAGTAAATCACGGGGAGCATTATTTATACACCGAAGAGTTCCTGGATGCCATTGATAATAATCTTCAAAAGAAACTGGCCTGATTAGCGTCAGGGTAAATAGCTTTTCATCTCAGCATACATAATTATCTGCCCGGCTTGCAGCGGCGAAAACCATTTTATTTCCTTGTCTTTCCTGAACCAGGTCATCTGCCGTTTGGCATACCGGCGGGTATTTTTCTTTAATTCTTCAATGGCGGCGGGCAGGGAAATGTTGCCGTCGAGGTATTGAAAGATTTCTGAATATCCGACCGTTTGCAATGCATTTAATTGGCGATACTGCTGCAGGCCTTTCACCTCCTGCACCAGGCCCAGCTCCATCATTTTATCCACCCTTGCATTGATATTGCGGTGCAGTTCTTCTTTCGGAAGCAGCAAGCCGATTTTTACAATATTAAAATCTCTTTCCCTTTTTTTACCGGTGTGAAAAGATAATATGGAATGGCCGGTTGAAAGTTTTACCTCCAGTGCCCGCATCATCCGCTGCGGGTTTTGCACTTCACCTTTCATAAAAAATAGCGGGTCGTGTTTCTCCACCTGTTCCCTCAGCCATTCAATGCCGCCGTTATTATAATTTGTCACTATGGTTTTTCTAACCTCGGGGTTTATTTCAGGAACATCATCAAGGCCATCACAAAAGGCTTTGATGTAAAGGCCCGTACCGCCCACCATAATCACTACATCATGCTTTATGAAAAGTTCATTCACTTTTTGCAATGCGTACTTCCCGAAAAACGCAGCATGGATATTTTCAGCAACGGACCCGGTAGCTACCGGGTGCGAAGCGATAAAATGGTGCGGAACTTCTTTCAGTTCATTTTCAGAAGGCCTGGCCACGCCGATGTTCAGTTCTTTGTAACATTGCCGGCTGTCGGCCGAAATGATTTCAGTATGAAAATGCTTTGCAAGATGGATAGCTGCAGAGGTTTTACCCACAGCGGTGGGACCGCAGATGATAATGACAGTCTTTTTTACCGGGAACTTCAAGAAATACTCAATTTTCAATATTCAATTTACAATGCTCAGGTGGCAAGAGACACTCCAAATTAATATAATTGAACATTAAGCGTTGATAATTGAGCATTGAATATTTATACTTCCTCATCCTCCCCCGCTCCATCATCGCCAAACGTCATATCTTCTCCTTCTTCATCTTTTTCGGCAAAACCTTCAGTACCCTGGGTGAGGTCATATTTTTCTTCCACGTCGGCAAATTTTTCACCCAGCAGCCCTTTGGTGCCGTACTGGCTGGGTGCAATGCCTTCGGTGCGGATGGTGGCGGGATAAATGAGTTTGGGGTTTTCTTCTTTTGTCACGCTGATAAGCTCCACCAGGAAGTTCCAGTTTTTATTGAAGTCATAATTGTAAATAAATTTCTGGCCGGGATTCCTGATTTCGCTGCCCACCGAAGTGTCTTTCATAAGCAGCGGCGGCGCTTTATAATCTTTTTCGTAATGGTCCAGGGAAATCTCCCGGCCCCGCTGCCAGTGGTCATTGCTGCGGAAAAAAGTTGCCTTATGCTTGTTGTCAAATTCGTAAGCCCGGAGAATGGCTTCGTGCAGTTCGAAAAAAGTTTGCGTATGCCGGATGGCCACGTCGCGGTAAATGCTGTCATCGTCTTCAAAATAAACCCTGAACTTTAAAATTGCCATAACCAAAATTACAACTTTCGGATAATGTAAAACAGGCTGAAATTTATTTTACCGGGGTTTTTGATTGCACAGGCTCCAGGTTCAGCTCTTTTGCTTTGCCCAGCATGAATTCATACGCATCGTCATAATTATTGGGAATCACTCCGTCGAGAATTGCATCTTTTATTGCATCTTTAATTATTCCCACGGGTTTGGAGGGTTTTAATCCAAAAATATCCATAATCATTTCGCCATTAATTGGCGGCTGCCAGTTACGTATGCGGTCTTTTTCCTCCACTTCGCGGCATCGCCGGCGCACCAGTTTGAAATTCTCCATGTACTTCTTCACCTTCCATTTGTTTTTGGATGTGATGTCTGCTTCGCACAGCAGCATCAGCGCATCAAAATCTTCGCCGGCATCAAACAGCAGGCGGCGGATGGCGGAGTCAGTAATGTTTTCTTTGGTGAGGCTGATGGGACGCAGGTGCAGCTCCACCAGCCGGCGCACCAGTTTCATTTTTTCATTTTGCGGCAGCTTCAGTTTGGCAAAAATCTTCGGCACCATCCGCCCGCCCACTACTTCATGGCCATGAAATGTCCATCCATGACCCTCTTCAAATTTTTTTGTCACCGGTTTTGCAATGTCGTGCAGCACGGCCGCCCAGCGAATCCATGTGTCATCAGTTTTTTCAGCCACATTGTCCAGCACCCTGAGGGTATGGTAAAAATTGTCTTTGTGCCCCACGCCGTCTTTATACTCGGCGCCGGCAAGGTCCACCATTTGCGGAAAAATTATATGCAGCAACCCCGACTGGTAAAGCAAATCAAAACCTGCGGATGGTTCAGGGCTGTCAACAATTTTCACCAGTTCATCCGTAATTCTTTCCTGCGAAACAATGGTAATGCGGTCCGCGCCGTCTTTGATAGCCCGGAAAGTTTTTTCTTCAATATGAAATCCTAGCTGCGCAGCAAAGCGGATGGCCCGCATCATGCGCAGAGGGTCATCGCTGAAGGTTTGCAGCGGATCGAGCGGGGTGCGGATGATTTTCTTTTTTATGTCCTTAATGCCGCCAAACGGATCCACCAGTTTTCCGTAGTCAGACGGATTCAAACTTATGGCAAGTGCATTGATGGTAAAATCGCGGCGCTCCTGGTCGTCTTTCAATGTGCCGGTAGTCACTTCCGGTTTTCGGCTATGATAGCGGTAGCTTTCTTTGCGGGCGCCTACAAATTCCAGATCAAAAACCTCACCCCCTACCCCCTCTCCTTGGGGAGAGTGGGTTTTTAAAACCTCACTATGCTTGATGAAATATATTCGTAGATGTGCCGTGCCGAAGTTTTTGAAATAATTCACCCGCGGCTCGGGCTTAAAACGTTTGGCTACCGCTTTTGCCAGGGCAATGCCATCGCCTACGCAAACAATATCGGCATCTTTTGTTTCGCGGCCGATGATTTTATCCCGCACAAAACCACCAATCAAATACGCCTGCACGCCCAGCTCATCTGCGGCATGGGCAATTTTTTTCAGAATGAATAATTCCCTTTCAGTGCATTTAATATCCATTGCTGCAAAGTTGGAAGAAAATTACTGATAATAGATTATTTATTATTGAATCTACCCCCGTTCCTCTCAATCAACAACCAGGAGTTGATAAAACGGGAATGGTTTACTCTCTGAGTACTGTCACACTGCCACCGGGATTCCATTTTATGACTGAAGAAGGTGCGGCAACCCGTTCATCATTCTGCCGGTACTGCACCACGTAATCAACACCGTTTTTTATTTCGTCGCTTATCTCTTTAAAAATTTCCGGCGCCGGTGTGCCGGAAATATTGGCCGAAGTAGAAACGATGGGTTTGCGGAATCTTTTCAGCAGTTGCCGGCAGAATTCATCATGGCACAGGCGGATGGCAATGGAGCCATCCTTGCCAACCAGATTTTCAGCAAACCCGATGGCGCCGTCATAAACCACCGTGGTGGGTTTCTTTATTGTTTTCAAATAATCAAATACGGCAAGATCGGGAGCTGCCACATGCTGCAGCACATCTTTTTCATCGGCCACCAGTACAATCATGGCTTTTTCATCGCTGCGTTTTTTCAGCCGGTAAATTTTTTCCACCGCATTTTCATCCGTAGCATCGCAGCCAATGCCCCACACTGTGTCGGTAGGATAAAGAATAAGACCGCCACTCTTTAATACTTGCAGGCAATTCAATATGTCCTTTTCAAAATCCATCATCTTGAAAAAAAATCACAAAAGCAAATTCCAAATAAATTCAAAGCAAAAAAAAATCAACCCGCTGATACATTCACCCAATCATCCAATCAACCAATCAACCATTCAACCAATCAACTAATCAAC
>CAZDUO010000084.1:13279-16237 GCA_964508655.1 uncultured Chitinophaga sp.
TCAACCATTCAACCAATCAACTAATCAACTAATCAACTAATCAACTAATCAACCATTTAACCAATCAACTAATCAACCATCAAACCATCAAACTCCTGTACACCTCCATCACCCCCTCCGCACATTTTTGTTGTGTAAACTTCTGCGCATGCTGCCAGCCTTTTTCAGCCAGCGATTCCGCAAAATTTTTATCCGAATAAATCTTTTTCATTCCTTCGGCTATTTCTTCGGCGCTGTGCGGATTTACATAGTATGCCCCGTCGCCGCCGGCTTCGGGCAAGCTGGAAACATTGGAAGTAATTACCGGCAGCCTGCTCCACAAGGCTTCGAGCACCGGGATGCCGAATCCTTCGAAGAAGGAAGGATAAATCATGGCTACTGCCATTTGGTAAATAGCCGGAAAATCTTCGGCACGTAAAAATGATGAGGAAACTTTTGCCAGCGGGTTTTCTGATAAAAAAATGATTTTTTCATCCAGGCCATGCTGCCGCACAAAATCTTTTACCTGCTGCCTGTACCTGCCCCCGTTGCCAATGACAACCAGCGGCAGCGGCAAATCATTTCGTAAAAGATAAACCGCCTGGCAGATGCCGAGCAGGTTTTTTCTTTCAATGACGGAACCCACATAAAGAAAATACCGTTCGGGCAGGCCGTATTTTTCTTTTACCTGCTGTTTCAGCTTCTCCGTTACCGGCACGGCAAAAGCCGGGTGGCAGCCCTGGTAGCAGACCGATATTTTTTCTTCCGGTATTTTATAAAACTCCATGATGTCGTTCTTTGTCTGCCGGCTGATGGCAATCACCCTGCCGGTATGCTCACAGGCGTAGCGGAATTTTCTTTTGTAAATCTCCACATCCAGCTTGCCATACTGCTCCGGGTGGCGTTCAAATATCAGGTCGTGTATGGTGACGACGGATTTGATTCCGGTTTTATGCATATCAACGGGTATCTCGTTGCTGAGGCCGTGGTAAATATCAATCTTATGTTTTTGCAAATCGTTTTTCACCCAGCTGCTGCGCCACACAGGTGAAAGAATTTTATGCAGCAGTCGGCCGGGCAGCACTTCTTCAATATTTTTTCCGGTAATCTGAAACAGCTCCGAAGGCCGGGGGTTAAAAAGAAAATAGCGGTGCTGCGGATAATACTCCGCCAGCGAGCGGATAAGGGTGCGGCTGTAGTGCCCCAGCCCTGTGCTGTTGTGAAAAGCCCGTTTTGCGTCGAAGCCGATATGCATGAGGTAATGAGATAATAGCTGGTGGCAAAGTTGCTGATAAAAGGGGAATGGGTGAAAATAATTGCGCATTTCCAAACCTGGAATTATATAAATTAAAGATGCAAACCACCATTACGCTTAAGCCGCTTCAGCACCGGGGCGAAGAAAAGCTGGCATTTTTTTCCCGTTTGACAGGCAGATTGATTATGCCGTAAGAAATATTAAAGGGGTAAAATGGAGCCAGACGCACCGCTGCTGGTATTTACCGCTAACTGAAACATCCTGTAAACAAATCTTCACCGCCTTAAACGGCCACGCAACCATTGATTCATCAGCATTAAAACAGTACCTTGAAAAAAGAAAAGTTTGGCAGCGTCGTTTCCGGAACCCGCAGTTAGCCGGTCAGAAGCAATTCTTCTGCAAGTAAATTAAGCAAAGAAAACCTGGCGGCTCTTGAAATATTTGTTGAACAACTGAAGCTGAAAGCCTACAGCCCTTCTGCCATCCGCACTTACAGGAACGAGTTTTTGCAGCTTCTGCAATTGCTTAAAAATAAACCGGTGAATGAGTTGAAGCCGGATGACCTGCGCAGGTATATGGTGTACGCAAGGGAGAAGGAGGGAATAAAAGAAAATACTGCCACAGCAGGCTGAATGCCCTTTACCCCGTTGGATTAAAAAAAATATTTATGTACTACTTTGTATATGTTTTATTAAGCGAATCCGATAATCAATTATATACCGGATATACATCTGATTTAAAAAAACGAATTGCTGAGCATAATGACGGCAAAGTGAATTCAACGAAGTACAGAAGACCTTTAAAACTTATTTACTTTGAAGGATGCCTGAATCAACAAGATGCCACAAGAAGAGAAAAATATCTCAAATCCGGAAATGGAAAAATTTATATCAGGAATAGACTTTCTAATTTTTTTAATCCTACGGGGTGAAATTTTATTTTGAACAGGTGTTGCACCAGGAGAAATTTTTTTGGGAAATACCGAGACCTAAAAAATCAAGACCGCTTCCAAAAGTGTTGAATGAAACCGAACTGGCAAAACTTTTCAATGCCCTGGCCAATAAAAAACATAAAGCGATGTTGTTCACCGCCTACAGGGCCGGGTTAAGGGTAAGTGAAATAGTAAATCTTAAAATAGCAGATATTGACAGCAGCCGGATGCAGATTTTTATTGCAAGAGCAAAAGGGGAAAAAAGACCGGTATGTAAATTTAAGTCCTGTATTGCTCGACATTTTACGGGCCTATTTGAAAACATATAAGCCAGGACCCAAAGAATATTTATTTGAATCGGAACAAACAATGACTGCTTATCCTGTACGAACCGTTCAACAAATATTTGCCAATGCGAAAGACGCTACAGGAATTAAGAAGGATGTGGGAATACACAGCCTGAGACATAGTTTTGCTACGCATTTAGTAGATAAAGGGACCGATATCAGGTACATAAAAAGACCTGTTTGGGCATTTTGATATCAGAACTACGGAACGATACCTGCATGTATCAAAACAACAATTGGTGAATATAATCAGTCCATTGGACGATTTAATTAAGAAAGAAAAAATTGATTGGTGATTTGGTCATTGGCGCAACGACAATCTTAAAATGTATAACATTAAAAGTTTGAAAATCAATATTGGCAAATTGCGTCTTATAACATAAATTAGCGTGTTGTAGGTAACCCTAACGAACATCATTACTACTATGAGCTTTTTCAAAAGACTA
>CAZDUO010000085.1:0-16053 GCA_964508655.1 uncultured Chitinophaga sp.
ATCGAGCAGCACCATCAGCAGCAACCCCACATTGATACTCCAGAAAACACGGCGAAGCAGTTTTGCATTCCATGCTGGTGCTTTCAAAAGCAGCTGGCTGCAGAAAAGCACGGCAGCCAGCGACAGGTTTCCATACACACCCATCAGCGCAGCATGACCGTGATTGACGGTGAGGTAAGTGCCATGCTCAAAATAATTGGCAAAAGGAAGATTGATGATAAAACCAAACACACCGGCGCCAAGAAAATTCCAGAAATTCACACCCAGCAAAAACAAAAACACTTCGGGCATGCCGAAATACTGTGCAGGATTTCCGTTCGCCCCGCTTTTTTCTTCCAGCAACCGCGGTAGCTTGCGAAAACGCCATGCTTCGAGGGTAAGTAAAATCAGCGGCACTACCTGCAATGTGGAGAATACGGCACCCAGCGCCATGGTGGCAACCGGTTTCGCATTCCAGTAAAAATTGTGTGAAATACCAAGCAAGCCCGAACCGAGAAACAGCAGGGTGGCAATATAAATCACCCTTGTCGCAGCCTGCCTGCTCACCAGTCCCATCATCACCATAAAATATCCGACCAGCACAGTAGTAAACACTTCAAAGAATGCTTCGGCCCACATGTGAATGACACACCAGCGCCAGAAATCGGCAATCACAAAATTAGTTTTGGGGTTTGCAATAAATCCGGACACGAGTAACCCGATGACACTACCGGTGGAATACAGCAACCAGTTGGGCAAGGCCCATGGTTTCTTTTTTTGCAATGCGGGTCTTAATGCACGCAGCAGCGTTACAAACCAAACCGCAAAGATGGCCATCAACCACCATTGCCAGGCACGGCCCATTTCCACATACTCCCAACCCTGCGAGCCCCACCAGCGCCAGTTTTGTGCAAGCAATCCTTTTGGCCCCAGCAAAATGCCGGCAAAAGATCCGCCGACCAGAAGAAAAATCATCCAGAACAATCCGTTCACCCATTTCACCTGTCGTTTTGGTTCATGGGGTGAAATGAGGGGCGCAACGAACAAAGAAGCGCCGATCCAGCAGGCAGAAATCCAAAGCAATGAAAGCTGCACATGCCAGCTTCTTGTTACCGTAACCGGCAAGTCAACAGAAATATTCCAGCCAAATAAGTTGATGAACCGCACAAAATCGTGAATGGTGAGCACACCCGCCAGCACCTGGATAAGAAACACGGCAATGGCAACATAAAAATATTTGTACGTGGCCCGTTGCGATGCCGTGGGGTTGTAGCGGCTTACATTCAGCCTATTCATGAATCCCTGCGCATTGCTGATGTAAGCTTCATCATCCAGCTTTTCCATGCGGCCGTGATAGTAAAGCACAAAGCCCAACCCGATAATCAATCCAAGCGACCCGATGATGCTCCAGAAAATAACGGCTGCTGATGGCAAATTTCCTGCCTGGGGATCGTAAGGCCAGTTGTGTGTATAGCTGTAATTTTTTCCCGGACGTTCTGCACCGCACACCCATGCACCCCAGTAAAAAAAAGCCGAAAGGGCCTTTACTTCTTCATCCGTTTTCAGCAACTGAAAAGGCTGCAATGGATTTTTGCCGACAGGTTCTTCCTTTTTACTTTTATAAAAGCCGGTAATTTTTTCTGCCGCATACTGCTGCGCAGGCGAAACCACAACCGCATCATGGCTCTCATCATACCTGTTTTGCTTGATTTCTTTTTTCACTCTTGCTTCGGCCGCATCTTCCCGTTCATTTTGCTGTTGTACATAAAATTCTTTCATGTACCGGCTCAGCAGGTTCAGTGCTTCGGCGGTAAAATCGGTACTGCGGTAGGCACCGTCGCCAAACATGCTGCCGTATTCCATAAAAGCATAGCGGTGAAAAACGTCTTTGCCCGCCTGCACCTGCTCTTTTGAAAAAACAGTTTCAGATTTTTCATTAACAAAAGCGGCCACCGGCGGTGCATCGTTGTAGGTTTGCCGGCCAATCATAAAAACACCGGCAAAACTTATAAGAAAAATAATCAGCAGGGGAACCCACCAGTTGCGGGGGTTCATCAGGTAAGCTACAAGGTCAAATCGCATAAAAGTTTGTTTCAAACAAACCTATTTCACCTGTATGCCAGATAACCTGATTCAGAAAGGAAAAACCCGTAAAAATTATGATTTGATATTTTTTGCGGAGCGGTTTTTTTATCGCCGGGACAATCGCATTCAAATTCCACATCGAGATTGTAGCAGGTAACTATTTTAGCCACTTTGCCACACTGTGCTACAATGACACGCAGGTGCTCCCTGCTTTTTGTATATCCCTGTACGGCAAACGTGGGACAAGGCTTGTCTTTCAAATCGCTTTTGGCAAAATTCACTTCCCCTTTTTGAATGATTTCTGTCACTTCGTTGGCGCTGATGAAGCGGCAATCCATGCGGCACAGAGCATGGCGGGTGTACTCGATACGCTGCGGATTGCGGTTGAAGGTTAATTTTTTTTTCGGCTCCCACCAGCGCATTTTCATCATGGCAAATGCCAATAATACCAGGATGAGCAGCAGTGAGATTATGACATTGCGTGATTTCATTTGCCTGAATGCAATTGCAAGTTTAAAAAAATCTTACATTCATTTTATGCAATAGTTTTCGGTGTAAGCGGAACCGGATTTCCCAACCGATAAATGATAAGACTTATGGCGTAGACATCAAACGCCAAACCTGGTTATCTTTGCGGGCTCTATGGCCGAAGCAAGAACCGTGGCATTTCATACGCTGGGTTGCAAGCTCAATTTTTCTGAAACCTCTACGCTTTCCAGGATGCTTGAAAGTGAAGGCTTTGAAAAAAAAGAGTTTGACGACAAGGCTGATGTATATGTCATCAACACCTGCTCTGTTACCGATAATGCCGATAAGGAATGCCGCCAGGTTGTGCGCCGCATTCAACGCAAGGCGCCGGAAAGCCTGGTGGTGGTCACCGGATGCTATGCACAACTGAAACCAAAAGAGATTGCTGAGATTCCCGGTGTGAACCTGGTGCTTGGCGCCGGGGAAAAATTTAATCTTGCACAGCATATCCGTGAACTTGCAAAAGGGGATTCGGCAAAAATCTGCAGTTGCGATATTGAAGAAGTAAATGGTTTCCATTCATCTTACTCAATCAATGACCGCACAAGAACTTTTCTGAAAGTACAGGACGGTTGCGATTATAACTGCTCATTCTGCACCATTCCGCAGGCAAGAGGAAAGAGCAGGAGCGATACCATTGCAAACGTGGTAAAGAATGCGGAACACCTGGTTGCACATGGGGTAAAAGAAATAGTGCTTACCGGTGTCAATCTCGGTGATTTCCACCCCCCGGCCCCCGATGACATTGTGAATGAAAATCATCCGAATAAGGAAAATTTTTTTTCACTGGTAAAAGAACTTGAAAATGTGGAAGGCATTGAGCGATTCCGCATATCCTCCATTGAGCCCAACCTGCTTACCAATGAAATAATTGAGTTTGTTGCCAACAGCGACAGGTTTATGCCGCATTTTCATATACCGTTGCAAAGCGGCAGCAACCGCATTCTCGGATTGATGCGCAGGCGTTATAAAAGAGAGTTGTATGCGGATCGTGTGCATCTTATCAAAACCCTGATGCCGCACTGCTGCATCGGTGTGGATGTGATTGTGGGTTTCCCGTCTGAATCGGAGGAAGATTTCAAGGAAACATTCAACTTCCTGCATTCGCTGGATATTTCTTACCTGCACGTATTTACTTACAGCGAAAGGGATAATACACCTGCATTAAACATTAAACCTGTGGTGCCTATGCAGGTGCGTCATGAAAGAAATAAAGCGCTGCGCAATCTTTCTTACATGAAAATGCAATACTTCACCGAACAGCACCGCGGGCAAGCAAGAAAAGTTTTGTTTGAAGGTCATGTGAACAATGGAATGATGGAAGGTTACACAGATAATTACATCCGGGTTACAACCCCTTACCGGAAAGAATGGGTAAATGAAATTGTAGAGTGGAAGATTTAGACAGAGCTTTTTAACTTTACAGGCCCGGGACGTTAGCTCAGCTGGTTCAGAGCGCTGTCTTCACACGGCAGAGGTCATTGGTTCGAGCCCAATACGTCCCACTGAGGTGAGTTGAAATTTAATGAAATTAAACAGGGACGTTAGCTCAGCTGGTTCAGAGCGCTGCTTTGACAGAGCAGAGGTCATTGGTTCGAGCCCAATACGTCCCACTGAAATTTGCTGATTTCAGACAAGTCTTTCCTGGTTATCTTTTTTTTCATACGGATTTTTTCGTAAGCAATTTAGGCCGGGCAAAAACGTTATTTGTTCTGCTGCATGCATCAGCTTAACATTCTCTTGGCACAACTCTACTCTTTTTACTTCTATATTTCCTGGGTATGTAATCGAAAAATTTCCTGCATCAAAAAGGAAATGGCCGGTTATGTCTGCAAGTCGCCTTTATATTGCTTTTTCCACCGCCATCCTGCTCAGCAGCCCGGCCGTACTTGCACAACCGGCTGCACCAGGGAAAGATTACAGGCAAAATCTTCTATCAGTTGCCTATTATATTGAAAGCGCCAATAACAGCATCAATTCACTTAACGGCCTGCTGAAAAAAGATAATTACCGTAACAAGATCACATCACTCAACAACCCGGCCAACAACGAACTTGGTTTTAGCCTGAAAAACGAAATAATGGCTGCCCTGAGACCGCTGCTGGCCAAGGCAAAAAAAACCGACAGCAAAAAGTTTAAGGAGGTGATTGAAAATTTTCTCAGTAACCCGGAAGAAAACGGAATTAGTTCAGTAAAAAAATACCTGCCGGCATTAGGATTGTTCAGTACCGTACTGGCATTGGTAGGCAACCTGGTGGTTACAGAAAAAACCATCACTACTGCGGATCTGAATGAATTTATTGCCAGGATTCAGCAATTCTTTATCCAGTATGAAAAGTTGAATGCTATAAATGAGCAGTTTGCCGCCCAGGTACAGAAGTTGTTGGAAAAAACAGATGAAGCAAAAGAAGATCTTCGGGTTTTCCTGGTAGAATGCATCAACAGCATGAATGCAAGCCCGGCCAAACAAAACCTGAAAGACATGAAGGTGGAAATGCTGATTCAAAAATATTATGACCCTCAAAAGTTGCAGCTATGGCTTGACACAATGCAGGGAAATACAGACATGCGGTTTTATCCGCCTGATGCGCCTGTTTCGGTAAAAATTCTGACATCACAGATTAAAAAACTTCAGAAGGAATTTGAAACCGTTTACCATGAAAATTACAGGCAATTGAAAGAACTGATTTCTTCATTGAAAAATACGATACCGAATCTTGACCAGGAGCAGGTGGATAAAACCTATTCAGAAATAGACAGGCTTTACCACGAAAGCCGCCAGGCCGACCTGATAAACCTGAACATTAACCAGCTGGAAGAAAGAATGAACACTGTATGCAGAAATATCAACAGGGGAAAATAGAAATCCACAATCGGAATTTGCATCGGTAAGTTCCCTACTTTTATCCGGCAATTAAAGAAATGAAAGTTTACCACGTTACTATCAGCTTCGAATGGAATGACGAGTTTGCGGCTTTAATACCTGCTCACCGCACTTATATCAACATGCTCATCAACAGAAACATAATTGATCACTACGTGGTAAGCATGGAATCGCAGCGGGCATGGGTAACGCTGAATGCTGAAAACAAAAGAGAGGTGGTAAAAATTCTGCAAAAATCTCCGCTTTATCCGCACTGGACTTATGAAATTGATGAACTTTTTGTGTTGGATGGTCAACTCTACAGGCTCCCGGCGGTTCAACCGAATTAACTGAAAATCCCCGCCTTTCGCAGGGATTCTTGTGGGAGCTGACGGGATCGAACCGCCGACCCTCTGCTTGTAAGGCAGATGCTCTGAACCAGCTGAGCTAAGCTCCCTTTTTTTAGGAGTGCAAAGATAAGGTTGACATCTTGCCGGGCAAATATTTTTTACATTTGGACCGGGAGTTTTTTCGCATCCATTTCCGGTAAAATTATTTCTGCATTAATTTTATACAACATTCTAATTGCTATGGACACCAAGGGGCTGCTGTTTATACCGGATATAAGCGGGTTTACCAAATTTGTAAACCAGACTGCCATTGAACACAGCAAGCATATTATTGAAGAGCTGCTTGACACCATTATTAACGCCAACCGGCTTGGCCTGCAGGTTTCTGAAATTGAAGGCGACGCAATTTTATTTTATAAATTCGGTGAAGCCCCTCCGCTGAAAGAACTCCGTGACCAGGTGGAAGCCATGTTTATTGCATTTCACCGGCACCTGAAGAATTATGAAACCCGGCGCATCTGCAACTGCGGCGCCTGTTGCACAGCAGTAAATCTTACCTTGAAATTTATCAGCCATGCAGGCGAATTTACCGGCTATCAGGTAAAAGATTTTTATAAACTGCTGGGTAAAGATGTAATATTGGCCCACCAGCTTCTGAAAAACGATATTCCTGAGCATGAATACTGGCTGGCTACTGATAGTTTATTTTCCCCGGTCAAAGTGAATGGTGATTTAATAAACTGGCAGCAGGGGGAAAAGAAATCCGATGAAGACGTCATCCCCTTTCATTACACCATGCTCAGTGCGCTGAAAGAAAAAGTGAAAGCTGAACCACCGCCTGATGTACTTATAAAAAGTAAAATTGTGAAGGTGATTGAATCCGATGCGGATATTGATGCGGATATTAACACGGTATTCAATACAATTACCGATACCAGCCTGCGGCCAAAATTCGTAGCAGGCGTTTTAGCTGTAGACCAGGAAAGCCATAAAATAAACCGGTTGGGCGCCCAACACCGCTGCGTATTGCAAAAAGAAACAAATGTGCTGATAACAAGCGGCATTTCCCGCTCGCCGGAAAAAATAACCCTTTCTGAAACCAATGATAAAAAAACGATGCATTGTAATTATATCCTTGACCGTATCCATGAAAACAAAACACATATTAAAACTGAATATTTTATAAAGAAGAACCCCATCGTGCAACTGGTGTTCAGTTTATTTGTAAAAAAGAAATTAACGGCGGTGCTGGCCGAATCAAATAAAAATTTAAATGAACTTTGCCGGAAGCGTATGTTGCAGCCGGCCCCCTTATAAGAAACTTTGAATTTGTCTTTACCTGCTTAATTTTGCAGCTGATGGCCATTAAAGATTATACGAAATACGACAGCCGTGAGGAAACCGGTTTGCTGACCGATGTGGAAGAGCCCTGCAATCTTATTGTGTGGAATGATGAGGTGAATACTTTTGACTGGGTGATTGAGACGCTGGTAGAAATATGCGGCCACAGCTACGAACAGGCTGAGCAATGTTCCTATATCATCCATTTCCAGGGCAAATATGCTGTAAAACAGGGCAGCTACGACGAGCTGAAACCCATGTGCGATGCCATAACCGAACGTGGCATCGGGGCCACGGTGGAGGTGATTGCAGAATAATTCTTTGTGATAATTCCCGAACTAAAATCATAAGCTCCATTTAAATATCAAATACGGCAGCAGTGATTCTCCTTTTAATTTTTTATTTGCCTGTTTTTTGGAATTTGGGATTTCATATTTGTAATTTACTTCCGTGCCATTATTCGTTTTAGAAAAGGAACTCAGTTTTCCTCCAGTTCATCTTGCCGGGCCGGATGGCCTGCTGGCCATCGGCGGCGATCTGTCTGTTGAGCGCTTATTGCTGGCGTATAAAAACGGGATTTTTCCCTGGTATGAAGGTGAACATATTTTGTGGTGGAGCCCCCACCCGAGATTTGTTTTATTTCCCGAAGAACTGAAAGTGAGCAAAAGCATGAAACAACTGCTGAAGCAGGATGCTTTTGATTTCACCGCTAATACAGCATTTGAAAAAGTAATTGATAACTGCAAAACCATCACCCGAAAAGGCCAGGCAGGCACCTGGATTACCAATGAGGTTAAAAAAGCTTATACCGTTTTACACAAACAAGGATATGCCCACAGTGCCGAAGTTTGGAAAAACGGAAAACTTGCAGGCGGACTTTACGGTGTAAGGCTAGGAAAAGTTTTTTTTGGTGAAAGCATGTTCAGCAAAGAAAGCAATGCCAGTAAGTACGCTTTTATTAAATATGTAGAGCAGTTAAAAACAGAAGGAGTAGAGTTGGTCGACTGCCAGGTTTATACCGAACATCTTGAGAGATTAGGAGCCAGGATGATTCCCCGTGATGAGTTTTGCGGCAATATAAAATTATTAATTACTGATTACTGATTATTTTCCTAAACCTGGAAGCGCCATACAAAATCAAAAACGGGTTCTTAAATAATGCGGCAGCATAGCCCGCCAGGTGGGCCAGTCATGTGTCCATTCGGGCCCCCACATATCCAGCTCGTAATTGATGCCCTTGTCATAAAGTATTTTGGCAAACCGCCCGCTGCTGCCCGGGTCTTCATACGCCCCGCTGCCGGAAAGTATATGAATATGTTGACTCTTTCTTATCTGTTCCAGTATGCCATGGTCAGCCAGGTTGGGCATATAGTGCATTGGGCTGTTGAAATACACATCGTCACTATAAAAACCTTTGCTGTATTCTGTCAGGTCATACACACCACTCATGGCTATCACTCCGTTTAAAATATCGGGTCTTTTTAAAAACAGATTCATACTGTGAAGTGCCCCAAAAGAGGCGCCGCAGGTAAAAATAAGTGTCTCCTGGCTGGTATTGTTTCTAATAAAAGGCACCACTTCATTAAAAACATAATCATTCCATTGCTGGTGACGAATAGCCTTATGATATGGTTCCATGCTGTTGTTCAGCCAGCTTTCGTTATTGATGCTGTCAATAGAAAAAACCTTCAGCTTTCCTTCGTCAATAAAAGGGGCCAGGCAGTCCATTAGCTGGAAGCGTTCGTATTCAAGATAATCAGCCGCTGCAGTGGGTATCAGCAACAGGGCAAAACCATAATGCCCGTACATGGCAACAGGCATCTCTTTATTCAACGAGGGACTGTACCATGAAAATATCTGCCTCATCATTGCCGCTGGTTTTACTTTATTGAAAGTATTCCTTTAACTGCAGGCGAAAATAGAGTTAAACCAGGTATCTGTCCATTTTTATAACAGGAAACATGGAAATTTTATACTGCCGTGCTGTTCAGAAAGCAGCAACGTGGAAGGTAAATAATATGGAAAGATTTATTCTTTTGACCTGATGTCATTAAAAAGCCGTAAAAATTCTTGGTAGTTTAACCGAGTAATACTACTTTAGATTTTCAGTATTTTTACTATCGTAAAATCTGCTACCCCGGTTTTTAAAATCCAGTCATAGCCATTAAAAATAAAACATTCTGAGTTTATTGCAGTGAAGATAGGTAGAGTTGCCCTTTTTACAAACAGGATATCCGAACCTTTTAGTAATAACTATTCTAAATATTCTGCATGCTCAATTCTCATTTCCACTTTGTACTGGTTGACGACCACCAGCAGGTACGAAAAGCATTACGCCAGCTTATTGAAAACAATCCGCTATACCGTGTAGTGGCGGAATATGGCGATGGAAAAAAAGCCCTGGAAGAAGCCCCGGGTCTGAAGGCTGATGTAATGATAGTAGATATCAATATGAAGCCAATGAATGGCTTTGAAGTGACAGAATCCATTTTAAAAATTAACCCGGAAATGAAGATCATCTGCCTGTCGGTAAAAAATGAACCGGTTTATGCAAAACGCATGCTTGCCCTGGGAGCCAAAGGGTATATCACAAAATCCACCCCAGTTGAAGAAATTATGCAGGCCGTAGATGAGGTTTGCCAGGGCAAGACTTATATCTGCAATGAGATCCGCCAGAAAATGGAGCGATAAACTCTCAACTTAAATCCCCCCAAAACATATCCTTTGCTTCCTTTGTTCCAGGCAGGTGACTTCTTTGCCTTAAACCCGGTAAATTTGCGGCGCTTATGAATTTGAGTAAAAATTTTGAGCCTGAACAGGTTGAAGCAAAATGGACATCGCACTGGAAAGCCAGGGGGTATTTTAATTCAGTTCCGGACGACCGCAAACCATTTACCGTTGTTATACCTCCGCCGAATGTGACCGGCGTATTGCACATGGGCCACACATTGAACGAAACCGTGCAGGATATCCTCGTTCGCCGGGCCCGTATGAGCGGCTACAATGCCTGTTGGGTGCCCGGCAGCGACCATGCTTCCATTGCCACAGAAGCCAAGGTGGTGCAGATGCTGAAAGAAAAAGGTATTGATAAAAACAGGATTGGCAGGGAAGAATTTCTGAAACATGCATTTGAATGGAAAGAAAAATATGGCGGCATTATTTACAATCAGATTGAGCGTCTCGGCTGCAGTGTGGATTGGAGTAGGGTCAATTTCACCATGGATGAGCATTACTACAAAGCGGTGATTAAAGTGTTTGTTGATTTGTATAACAAAGGACTCAATTACCGCGGCGCCAGAATGATAAACTGGGACCCTGCAGCAAAAACAGCCCTGAGCGATGAAGAAGTGGAATACAGGGAAGTGGAGGGTAAGCTTTACTATGTAAAGTACCTGGTTGCAGATGCGAAGCCGGTGGTCGGAAGTCAGCCATCAGACTTCAGCCATCAGACTTCAGCCATCAGACTTCAGACATCAGACTTCATTACCATCGCTACCCAACGGCCCGAAACCATCATGGGCGATACGGCCGTGTGTGTGCACCCGGATGATGAACGATACAAACACCTGAAAGGAAAAAAAGTGATTGTACCGCTGGTAAACCGTGAGGTACCTGTGATTTTTGATGAATATGTAGACAGGGAATTCGGCACCGGCGCACTTAAAATTACACCCGCCCACGACATCAACGACTACAACCTCGGCCTGAAGCATAACCTGGAAACAGTGGACACGCTGAATGACGACGGCACAATGAGTGATGCAGCGCAGGTATTTGTTGGCCTGGACAGGTTTGAGGCAAGAGAAAAAGCTATTGAAAAATTGAGAGCCGATGGGCTGCTGGTGAAAGAAGAAGATTATACCTCACGTCTCGGCTTTTCGCAGCGAACACATGCCGTAGTGGAGCCACGCATCTCCACGCAGTGGTTTGTAAAAATGAAACCGCTGGCTGAAAAAGCATTGATTGCAGTGCTCAGCGGCGAAGTAAAAATTCATCCGGAAGAACGTTTTCTTGCCACTTACAGGTACTGGCTCGAAAATGTAAAAGACTGGTGCATCAGCCGCCAGCTGTGGTGGGGGCAGAGAATACCTGCATGGTACAGCGAGGATGGGAAAATGGTGGTGGCTGAAACAAAAGATGAGGCGTTGAAAATTTTCAATGCCCAATTCTCCCCCGATAGTAACCGGGGCAATGTTCAGCTGCGCCAGGACGAAGATGTGCTCGACACCTGGTTCTCTTCCTGGCTCTGGCCAATTGAAGTGTTTCATGGAATTACAAAACCCGGCAATCCTGATATTAACTACTACTACCCCACTTCGGTGCTCGTTACCGGCCAGGATATTATTTTCTTCTGGGTGGCAAGAATGATTATGGCGGGCATGGAGTTCATGAACAAAAAACCCTTTGAGCATGTTTACTTCACCGGCATGGTGCGGGATAAGCTGGGCCGAAAAATGAGCAAGCAGCTGGGCAACTCACCCGACCTGCTCGACCTGGTTGACCGCTACGGCGCCGACGCCGTCCGCTTCGGCATCATGATTTCATCACCGGCAGGAAATGATTTGTTGTTTGATGAAGCTTCCCTTGAACAGGGAAGAAATTTTAACAATAAAATCTGGAATGCGTTGAAGCTGGTGAGGCTGTGGGAAGCGAAAAAGTCCGCAAGTCAGAAAGAAGGAAAGACCGAAAGCAATTTTGCTGTGGAATGGTTTGAAAGCCGGTTGAATGAAGCCAAAACAGAAGTTGAGAAATTATTTAATGAGTTTCGCCTGAGTGAAGCGTTAAAAACAATTTACTCCCTCATCTGGGATGATTTCTGCAGCTGGTACCTCGAATGGGTGAAGCCGTCCCTCCATGAAAAAATTGAAAAAGACGTTTATGAAAAAACAGTTTACTTTTTCGAAGAACTGATGCAGTTGCTGCATCCTTTCATGCCGTTTATTACCGAAGAGGTTTATCATTTACTGAAAGAAAGAAAAGACGGAGATGATTTGACCATAAAGCAGAAATCAGAAGCCGGAAGCCGGAAGCCGGAAGTTTTAAAGCAGGGAGAGTTGTTGAAAGAAGTTATTACTTCAATAAGAGACGCAAGGAATAAAAACAACTTAAAGTTAAAAGACTCACTATATCTCCAAATCGAGACAAAAAATCCGGATGCGTATAAACAATTCGAATCTATTCTGGCTAAACAGGTGAATGCAGAAACGACGACATATAATTTAAAAGCTGAACCCGGTTCATATAGTATTGTTTTAGGTGAAGCCAAATTTCATATTAAATCAAACCAGGAACTCGATAGTTCCGCACAAAAAGAACAACTATTCAAAGACCTCGAATACCAAAAAGGCTTTCTTGCTGCCGTAATGAAAAAACTGAACAATGAACGCTTTGTGCAAAACGCAAAACCACAGGTACTCGAACTGGAAAGAAAGAAAAAAGCCGACGCCGAAGCAAAAATTAAGGCAATTGAGGAAAGTCTCACAAATCTTAGTACTTAGTACTCAGTACTGAGACTTGGAAACATTTATCGGGGTATAATACTCACCGGCAACACAAACTCAAAGTAAGTCCCCTTATTCCCCGTCAGCAAATCAGCATCCAGCCGCCGGCTGAAGCGGACGCCGAATGTCAGCGGGTACTGGTTCCACCATTTCGTATCTGCATACAGCTCCGCTCCCACACTGCGCTGGTCTCTTGTCACTTTTTTGTTTCGTGAATACACCCTGGTAAAATCATAAAACACATTGGCCCGCAGCCTTTCAATGTAAAGAATATTGGCAAAGCCCCGGTCGGGAATCCACAGCGGGAAATGATAATTGCCCGCCAGCTTCCACATTCTTGAAAAATATAGTTCATTATACCCTCTTGAATACGGAAACCGGTTGCTGAAAAGCAGCCGGAATGTATCCCGCTGCTGAAAGGCATAATTCAAAAAAAAGCTGTGGGTAGAAAAAAGTCCCGGCAGGTAAAGATTGGATGAGCCATAAAACTGGTAGCTGTCGTATGTTGAAATGGCATGCCGCTGCTGCAGCGAAGCACTGAATCCAAATTTTGGAAAAATATGCTGCCGCGCCATCTGCACCTGCTGGCGGTAGCTGACGAAATGCGACAGGTAACTGAAAGTATTTTCAACAAAAAGATTTTTGTTCGGCCCCGTGTTATTTTCCATACGCAGCACATAGCTGCTGCCAAAGTTCAGAAAGCGGAAAAAACGGCCACCGGAAAAATTAAATGGAAAATTTAACCCAACCCGGCTGTCAAGCTGGTTCCACTGCCGCGTCAGGTTATTCAATGTGTCTGTCCGGCTGATAGTATATTCCATGCCGGCAGAAACATAAGGAAACCACGCCCCGTAAACTGTACTCAGTCCAACCGCATTGGTTCGTTCATCCCGGTTGTACAGGTAATACAATTCCGTCTGCAAAGTATTCAGCACATTTTCTCCGTAAAGTGAATAAGTAAAAATGGGGTCTTCGTAGTAGGGCCGCCAGCTGTGAAAGTTCAGCAGCCTTGTTCCTTTCCTGTATTTATGCACTGCATAATTTCCCGGGGGCAGGTTAGCCAGTTGCAGTTGTTCAAAATCTTTTTCACCAGCCACAGCCCAACCCCCTGCCTTAGCAACCCACGATGCGGAATCCACCTCCTGCATCTTCACATGCTTCATATCAAGTTTGGCAAGCTGATAACCCCCGGCAGTAAAAACCGAATAGACAGCCACATCATTTTCCATGCTCACAAAATAGCGGCCGGTCAGCCCCTCCGTTAGCCGGTAAATTTTGCGTGCCGGTATATCATACAAAAACAATTCATCATTGCCGCCATAAGCAGCCGTGAAATAAATTTTATCACCACTTGCAAACGGGTAACCAATCACCCGGTAAGTTGGCGGTGTAAGCCGCACCAGTAAGCCGGTAGCCTGGTCAACCCATGCCAGCGCCATGCGTCCGTCTCTCAGCCGCAGGGCAGTTATCACCGAATGCCCGCTGATAAATTTCGGATTGGTAAACAAATGAACATCCGCATTCTTCACCCGCTGAAAAGCCGTTCCGTCTTTCGCATCAATAAAATGAAGCTCACTCACTCCCGATGCATCCACATGCACCGCCGCTATCGTTTTCCCGTCCGGCGAAATATCCGGTGAAAAATATTTGGTACGCCGCGTCACCCTGCGCTGTTCACCACTTTTTACATCCAGCAATTTTATTTCGCTGTAATCACGCCAGCCCCAGCGGGCATCCGGTTTGTAAGCCGCATACACAATCTTCCCGCTGCGGTAGCCAAACTGCTCATCCGGCGAAATATCTTTTACCCGCAGCACATGCTCGCCCAAATAATCTTTCACCACAAAAGCCGATCGCCGCCGGTAACTGCTCTTCAAATAAATCATTGAATCATCACCAGCCCGGTACGGGAAAAAATAATTGGTGACATGGCTCAGGGTTGGTTTAGTAATTTTTTGTTCGCCGGCTTCAGTTCCCTGGTTAAGCTTTTCTTGCGACGCTCCGTTCATCTTCCGGAGCCTTGATTGGGCTTTGTCTTCAGCAGGCGAAGGAGGATTCAACAATTGTAACTCCGATGTATCTTTTTTGACCTGATTCGTTGGATAACTTAATTGAATTAGTGAAGCCTCATTTAAGCCTCCCCCACCGGGGGAGGTTTGGTGGAGGTCTTTGTAAAAAGCAAAAGCATCTCTTCTGAAGGTTTTATAATCCACACCTGCATGTTTCTTTATCGCTTTCTGAAACGGGTAAAACAATCCTTTGAATGCCGCCGCATCCTGTGTCACTTTCTTCCAGAAATCACTGCCGTATTTTTCATAACCATAATTTACCAGCAAATAACCCAGCGGGTAATGATTGGGCACATAGTCTTTCAGGCTGCCGTTGCGCAGCTTCATCCAGCTGTAATTCTTTTTAGCCAGCCACAGTGCCTGGTACTGGTTGGTGAAAAACGGTATCCGTCCCCTGCCCTGCTGTGTATGCACCGTTTCATTATACACAGCATCTCCTTCATAAAACCAGTCGGGAACAGATGCATTGATGGCAAGCGCCAGTCCTTCTTCTCCAAACAGGTAATACATCACATGGCTGAGTCCCCGCCTGAAACTGTTGAACTGCTGCACATGCCGGTACTCATGCACTGCCAGTGAAGTGGCCCAGTCAATACTGCCCAGGTCAAAATTGTTTGGCGAAGGTGTCATCATCATCTCGCTGCGAAAAGGCCCCAGCCCCACATAACCGTTGGCAATGGTGGTCTGGTTTTGCAGCACAATATTTATTTTCCGCAGGCTGCTGCCCAATGAATTATTTTTTGAAGCAAGAAAATGAACCACGGCCGCCACACGCTGCGCAGCGCTGTCAAGCCCTTCCGGAAAAATGATTCTTGCCGTATCCGTATCAATCTGTTTCCATTTTATTGAGGGCGGGTTGCCGCCAAACTCCTGGGCGCTTAGGAACTGAAAAGTAAAAAGTAAAAAAGCAAAACTGGATAGCTTTCGCATTTGTCCGGATTTTGAAAAAGAAAGTTACGGAAAAGCGGGTGATTGATTCCAGTGTTTACTAAACGATAAATTATTTTGAAACTTCAATTTCCGGAAATTTCTATTTCAGGGACGTCTGCAAACTTTACGCCGCTGTTGGTGTCTGCATTTCAGAATTCCTCTGGTAAAGTTTTTTCCACCAACAACACGAATACAGAGAAATCTTCATTTGCATATCGGGAGTGAAATACATCATTTGAACTTCCTTCTGCTTCGGATGCTGGAAGGCAGGTCCGCATTGCTTACGCCTCATCCCAATACCGACGTAAAATCCAAATCTATTTAAACCTCCCGCTCACCCCGCCTTCGCTTAGCGAATCCGGGCAGGCACCAGCTCCTTGCTCCCTGCCGTATAAATATAAAATCCT
>CAZDUO010000086.1:0-15863 GCA_964508655.1 uncultured Chitinophaga sp.
CAATACCGAGAAAATAAGTGTCTTTAATCATGCTGCTGTACAGGTAAAATTTGTCTTCCAGCAATTCCTTCATGGCCCAGTCGTAATCCGATAAACCCATTTTATGAAAATTACCGAAAAAAAGGAGGTTTGTTTTTTTGTTGGCAATGTCTTCTTTGGTAAAGGTACCCGAAGTGACATTGGGACGAGTGGCCAATATGCTGAATACAATAGCCAATACACATACCGTCACTAAAAGAATAACAGGTGCCTGCAGGTTTTCATCCGTAAGTAAATCTTTGAAAACGGTACCGATAATGATTGAAAGGATGATTGAATTGACCGAAATAAGGATGTTGGCTTTTGAATCGGCCATCTGGCTCAGGTTGTTCTGGCTCTGCGCCACTATTCTGAATACAGTGGAAATAGCCCGTTCCGACTGCATTTCTTTCTCTTTTTTCTTTTTCAGGTCAGCTAAATTCTTTTGTTCCGTCACTGATAATTTTCTTTCATCATTTTTTTCTTTTAAGGGAAGGCCCTTTACGTTCCGGGTATTTTTTTTCCCCGCTTTCATTTCCCCGTTCATCTTAGCTCTTAATTCACCCAGGTACACTTCTTTCAGCGGTTGTAAATGCTGAATACCGTACGACGTAAAATACCGGTGTTTCTCCATGAACTCGATATTAATCTTTCTCCAGTCTTTTTTGGAAAGATTGTATCCGCCGAATCCATTCAGCTCTTCACGCAGCAGCCGGTTTTTTTCTTTAAAATCTTCCGTGCCGAGGTGGAAAAGGTCAGCATCGCAGATAATCTGTTCAACCAGGTTGGTAGGGCTTTGCGGTATGCGGGTGGCATTGATGCAGCCCGTTACTTTATCCACTACCGGCTGGCCAAGCTGACAGGCTTTCATAAACTCCGAGGCCAGCTGAATGCTTACCGATTCATGGCCTTTTGCCTGCCCGGCAGTATAGCCGGTATCATGAAACCAGGCGCCCAGCGCCAGGGTAAAGCGGTCATCGTCATCCAAGTGGTAGTATTCGGCCATCTTTTCGCAGGCCATCACCACTTCCTGGGTGTGTTGCAGCGTATGAAACCTGATGCTTTTGTTTATCTTGCTCTGAAATAAATCAGAAACATAGTCCTGCGCCTTTGTCAATATCTGAAACTGGCTTTCCGTCATGTGATAAAGATAACTTTTGATAAATTTAAATAAAATACGAAGAATGACATTTTTTAAAAATTTACTGAAAGTATGGAACACCGCCCTGGTTTTGCTTTTACTGGCCGGTTGTAAACCAAAGATTATCCAGTTAAAATCGCCCCCCCACTATGATTTTTCAATTGAGGAACCTTTTAAACTTGATTTAAAGCTCAAGGAAATTTCAGGCATTGTGTGGGACCGGAAAAGAGATGAATTTATTGCACATAATGATGAAAAAGGAGTGCTTTATTTTCTTGATAAGGATCCCCGGGTCATCAAAAGAGAATTTCCATTTGCAGGCAAAGGCGATTATGAGGATGTAGCACTTTATAAGGATATGATATTTGTGCTGAAGAGTGACGGCTCACTCACTAAAGTTGTTACTGACAGCAGTGGAAAAATGGTTGCTATGACGGCCGGGGAATTACCGCTCAGCGGTACCAACGATTTCGAAACCCTTTATTTTGATGAAAGCCGCAATGCGCTTATCATGATTTGCAAAAACTGTTTTTCGGATGATAAGCAAACAGTGAGTGCTTTTGCTTATTACCCGGATTCCATAGGCTTTGAACCTACCCCTGTTTTCAGAATTGACGCTGAACTGGTACGCAGCCTGGCACCAAAAAAATCATCCAAATTTCAGCCTTCAGCCGCTGCCGTACACCCCGTACTTAAAAAGTTGTTTATTCTTTCTTCAGCCAGCAATCAGCTGGCTATTGCTGATCTCAACGGGAATGTGGAATCGGTGTTTGTATTGAGAAAAAAATCATTTCCGCAACCGGAAGGGCTGACTTTTAAAGGCAGCGGGGAGATGTATATTTCAAATGAAGGAATAAGCGAAAGGGGCAGTTTGCTTAGATTTCCCTACAAACCGTAATGGTAATAAAAATATCGCTGTATTGGATTTTTAAACTTTAATCTTAATGCCATGCGAGCATTTTTTCTCATTGTCCTGAATTTACTGGCGATGGCTGTTATCTGTACAGCCCAGCCAGATGTTATCCTCAGCCGCATCATCCTCATTGGCGATGCCGGGGTGCTAACCAATGGCAAAATACCCGTAGTGGAAAAAGTGAAAACACTTTTTAATGTGAACGACGGCCATACCACCGTACTTTATCTTGGCGATAATGTGTATGAATACGGATTACCCGATATTACTGCATCCGATTATGAAGAAAAGAAAAACGTGCTGGATGCACAGGTAAGCCTGGTAAAAGGCACCAATGCCAAAGCATTTTTTGTTCCCGGCAATCACGACTGGAACAAAGGAAAAACCGGCGGCTGGCAGCAACTGCTCAACCAGCAGCAATATCTCGAAAGTCTGCAAATGCCCAATGTGACAATAATGCCAGGCAATGGCTGCCCCGGCCCGGTGGAATATGTAGTTAATGAAAAAGTGGTGATTGTTTTTATGGACAGCCAGTGGTGGCTGCACCCCGATGAAAAACCCGGCGTCAGCTCCGACTGCGATTGCCATACCGGCGAAGAAGTGGCCACCGCATTAAAGGAAATCGCATCGGTGCACAGCGATAAGCTGATGGTTGTAGCCATGCATCATCCGTTTTATACACATGGTTCGCATGGCGGCTATTATACCTTCAGGCAGCATTTGTTTCCGCTTACTGATAAAGTGCCGGGGCTTTATCTTCCTTTACCGCTGCTTGGCTCTGTGTATCCCATCACAAGGGGATGGTTTGGCACAGTGCAGGACATTAATCATCCCAACTACCGCACCATGATAAATGAGCTGGAAGAAGTGCTGAAAGCCCATCCCAATGTAGTGCATGTGGCGGGGCATGATCATAATCTCCAGTTTTTACAAAAAGACAGTGTTAATTATATCGTCAGCGGTTCTGGCGCCAAAACTACAAGGGTGAAAAAAGGAAATCACTCCCTGTTTGCAAAAAGTGAAAACGGGTTTGCCGTAATTGAAGTGGCTATGAACGGAAAAGTGTCGGTAAACTTTTATGGACTGAATGACGGCAACCAGCCGCTTTTCACCACCTGGTTAAAAACCATCCCTCCAATAAAAGAAGTGGAAGTGCTGCCCGATATGCGGGTGGCTTATTTTCCCGATTCAGCAGAAGCTATTGGTTCCGGTAAATTCAAAGCCGGCGGATTCCGAAAAATGCTGATTGGAAAAAATTACCGAAATGAATGGGGTGAAAAAATTAAAGTGCCGGTGCTGAACATCGGTAATTATATGGGGGGGCTCACTCCACTGCGCCGGGGCGGCGGCCATCAGACAAAATCGCTGCGGCTTGAAGACATGAAAGGCAATGAGTGGGTGCTGCGCGGCGTGGAAAAAACTGTGACCGATGCGGCATTGCCTCCGGATCTGCGCGGCACATTTGTAAAAGACCTGGTGCAGGATGGCGTATCGGCATCCTATCCTTATGCTGCATTATCTGTACCAGTACTTGCCGAAGCTGCCGGAGTGCCGCACGCCAATCCGCGACTTGTGTTTGTGCCCGATGATATGCGGCTCGAAAAATACAGGCTTGATTTTGCCAACACACTTTGCCTGCTGGAAGAACGGGAACCTGGTGGATTTAAAAAAACTGTAAATACCGCAGAGCTTGCAAAAAAACTCCAGGATGATAATGATCATCATGTGGACCAGCCGGCATTTCTGAAAGCAAGGTTGCTCGATATGTTCATGATGGATTTTGACCGCCACGAAGACCAGTGGCGCTGGGGCGTGGTGGATGAAGAAAAAGGCAACCGCTATATGGCTTTGCCCCGCGACCGCGACCAGGCTTTTTTTATCAACCAGGGATTGGTGCCCTGGATTGCCAGCTGGCCCTGGGTGACCCCGCAGGTGCAGGGCTTTCGCAGCAAGGCAAGAAATATCAAATACTACAATTTCAATGCAAGAAATATTGACCGGGCCTACCTGACCGAAATGAATGAAGCTGACTGGAAAAAAGGTACGGAAGAAATTCTGTCAGCCATGACCGATGAAGTGATTGAAAAGGCTATGGCACAGCAACCCGGGGCCATTAAAAAATATTCTTACCTCAGTATTATCAGCAAGCTGAAAGAAAGAAGAAAATATTATGCGGAGGAAATGATAAAGTATTACCGCTTTCTTTCCAAAACAGTAAGCATCACCGGCAGCGATAAAAATGAACTGTTTGATGTAAATCGTGAAGCCGACGGCACAGTGACGGTGACTGTATACAAGATTACCAAAGAAGGTGAGCTTTCCACCAAAATGTATGAAAGAAAGTTTGACCCCGCCATTACCAAAGAACTGCGGCTTTATGGCATGGGCAACGATGACAAATTCAAAATTCACGGGCCGGGCAATAAAATCAGGATACGAATCATTGGCGGCAAAGGCGAAGATGAATTTGAAAACACATCGGGCGGAGGAAAGATTTACGCCTATGATTTGGACAACGGCAAAAATACTTTCAGCGGCCGGTTTAAAATGAAACTTTCCACCAACCCTAATGTGAATAATTATGACCGGCTTTCGTACAAATATAATCTCTGGATTCCTTTTGTTTCATTTGCCTTCAACCGCGACGACGGTTTATACCTCGGTGCTTCGCTCCGCCATATTGCACACAGCTTCCGCAAAACGCCTTATGCCTTCAGCCACCAGCTTGCCATCAATCATTCGCTGGCAACCAACGCATATAATTTTCGTTTCGGCAGCGAATTTATTCATGCATTCGGCACGATGGATGTTTTGTTTAACGCCGACATCAAAGCGCCGAATAATGTGACCAATTTTTTTGGCTATGGTAACGAAACGGTAAACCGGATTGAGAGTAAACCGGGCGAAATTGATTATTACCGTACAAGGTATAAGCTTGGCGATCTTTCTTTGCTGCTGCGCAAAAGCGGCAAAACGGTTTCGTTTTCTTTTGGCCCGGCTTACCAGTTTTATTCGCTGGATACACTGGACAATGCAGGAAGGATAATTGATTTTCCTTCGGAAAGCGGGCTGAACAAAAAAGATATTGCCCGGAAAAAATCATGGCTGGGTGCTGTGGTGAATCTGGGTTTTGATACAAGAAACAACCAGGCCCTGCCCACCCGCGGCATCAACTGGCAAACCAGTTTCCGTGTATTGGGCGGTTTGAAAAACACAACGGGTAATGTGACTCAGCTTAACAGCGACATGTCGCTCTACATGAGTTTTTCAAACAGCCCCATACTTGTACTGGCCACCCGCTTTGGCGGCGGCATCAACTTCGGAAACGACTTTGAATTTTTTCAGGCGCAATACATTGGCGGCACCATCAATATGCGGGGCATCAGGAAATACCGCTTTGCAGGAAAATCCATGGCGTATAATAATACTGACCTTCGGATTAAAGTGGCTGATTTCAGAACGTATCTTTTTCCCGGTTCGCTCGGCATTCTTTTCTTTCATGATGTCGGGCGGGTATGGGTAAAGAATGACAACTCAGATAAGTGGCATACCGGCTATGGCGGCGGCATCTGGATTAGCCCTATGCGCCGGGCAGTTATTGCCATCAGCCTGGCAAAGTCGGAAGAAGAAACGCTGCCTGTGGTGAATTTGGGATTCCAGTTTTGATTTATTCATTCCGGGTGTCTGAAAACTGACAGGCAGGTATTGGTTATTTCATTTTTTAAATTGCAATAATGGGAGAAAAATTCTTCTTTGTATTACTGGATGATACCGGAATTGACAGGTTGCTGATTCGTATTGAAACACTAAAGGGAAATGTAAAATATTTTGTTGTTCAGTATGAAACTTTTTCAAAAGATGAGTGGGTTGCTATTGTAAGATATGACCTGGCTCATGGTTTTTTTCATCGCGATGTGATGACACCACAAGGTGAGAAAGAAAAGCAATCCATAAATATTACTAATTTAGAGGATGCATTGAATTATGCACAACAGGATTTAAAAGACCGGTGGGAGATTTATAAGGAACGGTTTTTAAAACAAAAATAAGAATGACACGAAAAGAAAAAATCAACAGAAATATTGGACTTGCATTTGATTTGCTGAAAGAATTCAATTGCAATCCTTCCTTACTTGCAAAAATTCCGAGGGGTGCAACCCTTGAATTTGTTGAAAAAGACTTTCCCAAAAAGGAACCCGGTACCAGCATAAGAAAAAAGCGAAAGTATATACGGGTAGGTAACAAATTTGAATGGAGCTGAATTCATCTTTCCGCATTGCTTTTATCAATTGCCTTTTTTACAGGCAAAATGATAATATGATCTGGCAAAGCGTTTAACTGACTCACAGCTGAGCCGGTACCTGTAACTGTCTCTGGTGCCGTTATTGTTTCTTTAAAAAACATTGTACATTTAATGTATTAAACACTGCTTATGAACCGCAAACACCAACGGCTGCTCAGCACTGTATTTATTTTTATTTTTTCATTTACCCTGCAACAAGCCGGCATGGCACAGACCGATTCTGCCACTTCAGCCGGCTCCACCATGTTTAAAATAAATGGTTCCAAAAAATTCTGGATGGGCGCCAACTACAGGCAGGAGTGGCTCACGCCGGTAAAAGCTCCCGTCATTAACCTCTCCACTGAAAAAGGAGGATTGACACCCGTACGCAGAGGCGGGGGCAAACAAACCAAATCGCTGCGGCTTGAAGACCCCTCTGGCAGGCAATATGCATTGCGTTCCATCCAGAAATTTATAACTGCCAAAACACTGCCTTACGATTTACAAAGCGAAGCGGTGGAAGACCTGGTGGCCGATGGCGTGTCTGCATCATACCCTTATTCTACATTATCCGTGCCGCCGCTGGCCGATGCGGCCGGTGTGCCTTATGGTAAAGTAAAACTCATTTACATACCCGACGATCCTAAGTTGGGCGAATACCGCGAAGATTTTAAAAACCTGCTTGCCTTGTACGAAGAACGATTGCCATCCAACGTGGACAAAGGCTACGACACAGGCGAAGTGGCCGACAAGCTGAAAGAAGATAATGACAACGATGTGGACCAGCAGGCTCTATTGCGGGCAAGAATCCTGGATTTATTTGTCATGGATTTCGACCGCCACGAAGACCAGTGGCAATGGGGCGCAAGAGATAAAGACAAGGGCAAAACTTATTTTCCCATACCCCGCGACCGTGATCAGGCATTTTATATCAACCAGGGTTTAATTCCCGGCATTGCCAAATGGCCATGGATTGCGCCCCAGCTGCAGGGATTCAGTGCGGAAGCAAGAAACATCAACCGCTTCAACTTTGCCGCCCGCAATCTCGACCGCTTCTTTCTGAATGAACTGAATGAGCAGGACTGGCAAAAAGCGGTAGATGATTTTTTACCCAGGATGACCGATGATGTAATTGAACGGGCCCTGAACCAGCAGCCGCCCGAGCTGCGGCCCATATCGGCCGATAAAATAAAGCAGACGCTGAAAGATCGCCGCAAATACCTGGCTGCCGAAGTGATGCAGTACTACCGCTTTCTTTCAGAAACAGTAAACATCCTGGGCAGCGACAAAACTGAACTGATTGAAGTGACCAGCAACAGCGATGGCTCTGTGAATGTGACAATGTATAAAATCTCAAAGGAAGGTGCACAGTCGTCAAAAATGTATGAAAGAACCTTTGACCCGCAAGTGACTAAGGAACTGCGTATTTATTCCTTTGGCGGCGATGATAAGTTTGTGGTAAAGGGTTCGGCCGGGAAAATAAAGGTGAGAATGATTGGCGGCGAGGGCAACGACCTGTTTGAAAACACGGCGTCCGGCAAAGGCGGTTTTGTGTACGACACAAAAAACAGCGCCAACAAAATCACCGGCAGGTTCAGAAACAAAATGGCTGATGATACGGCCGTGAACAGCTATGACAGGTTCTACTTTAAATACAACCAGGTGATTCCTTTTGTTTCTTTCAATTACAACCGCGATGATGGTTTGTATCTCGGCTTTTCACTCAAGTTCATACGGCATGGTTTCCGCAAAACGCCTTACAAAACCATGCATGAGTTCAATGTGAATCATTCGGTAACCACCAGGGCTTTTAACTTCAGGTATTATTCAGAGTTCATCGGCGTGCTGGGCAAAACAGGCGATCTTCTTTTTGATTTTGACATTAAAGCACCCAACAACACTACCAACTTTTTTGGCTACAGCGATAGTTCCGTATATGACAAAAGCAAACCCGGCAAATTCCGGTTTTACCGTGCCCGGTACAATCTTGGCGATCTGACTATCCTGGTTCGCAAAAGATTTAATGATAAAATGATGCTGACCATCGGACCCACGTATGAATTTTATAAACTGGACTCGGCCGATAACCTGGGCAAGAATATTATAATGACGGGCAGTAACGGACTTGACCCTGCCACGCTGTATGCAAAACAGTCGTTTTTCGGCAGCAAAACTTCTTTTGTACTGGATACAAGAAACAATAAAGTGATACCGCAAAAAGGCATTAACTGGATTTCTTCGTTCCGCTACCTGTACGGGCTGAATGATGAAAGCAACACCACAGCGCAAGTCAATACGGAGTTTTCATTTTATATCCCTCTTTCACCCAATTCCATTGTTTGGGCCAACCGCTTTGGAGCAGGGCACAGCTTTGGCGACTTTGCTTTTTACCAGGCGCAGTACCTCGGCAGCGATGATAACCTGCGGGGCTACCGCAAATACCGGTTTGCAGGCCGCTCTAAAATTTTCAATAATTCAGAACTAAGGGTTCGTTTGGCCAATTTCAGAACTTACTTGTTTCCCGGCGCCATGGGCATCCTGGTATTTTTTGATGCAGGAAGAATTTATGACAGCAACAATGACAGCAACCGCTGGCTCACGGGCTATGGGGGCGGTATCTGGTTTTCTCCATTGAAGCGGGCCGTGCTCTCCATCAGCTATGCTGCATCAAAAGAAGACAAGCTGCCGCTGATTGGGCTGGGGTGGAAGTTTTAGGGTAGAAAGTAAAAAGGGCCGTTACTCAGCGACCCTTTATCCGGAAATTATTTTCCTTTCAGCAACTGCTCATCCGTCGTGGCAGAAAGCGCCGGTTTTTTCAAAGGTTCTTCATCATACTGCACATCCACCCGCAGACCTTTCAGCCCCACCACGCCCTGCAGTTCTTCCAGCTCGTGTTGCTCGATGCCGGGTTTCAGCAGTTTCTGGTTTTGTAAAAACTCGATGTACTCGGCATATTCATCGGCTTCTTTCGGCTGGCTGTATACAATGGCAATCTTGCCGGGTTGTGTGAATCTTTCGTTGGTTTCTTTAATATGCACTTTGTCAATCCGCTTTTTAATGATTTCGTAGCGGATATTGTAGGCGCCGTCCACATCAAACTTTCTTTCATCGCTGCGGAAGCTGATGGAGATGGGTGTGCTGTGCGCCAGTATCAGCTGCGTGGTTTTCATCGGATGGCTCAGTTCTTTGGAAAGTTCATGCGTGAGTCTTGCTGCTTTTGCCAGCGTTGTCAGTTGCCACATTTTCATGTTGCGCAGGTACAGCTCATCAAATTTTTTACGCGGCGCCAGGCTCTGCCCGATGTAAATATTGAATTCCACACCATCGGTAACGTAGCGTTCAAAATAGTGCGGGAAAATCTGTTGCACTGATACCTGCTCCCTGTCAACAAAGCGGCTTACCGATTCATTTATTCTGGCAATGCTCACTTCAAACTCCTTGCGGTGATGATATATCATACCGATGTGCGGATCCAGTGCTGCAAAATATGCATCAATATCTTTTTTAATGGCCGGCGTTGTGGATTTCAGGTGTTTGAAAATGGAGGTAATCTGGTTTTGCAGAAAATCCTGGATGGCTGTTTCTTCATCGCTCAGCAGCACATCTGAAGCGGAAGCAACGTGTTTGTCAATTTTAAAAAGCACTTCCTGCAGCAGCGGGAATGGCATATTAGCCTGGGCCCTTTTCACTACTTCGGCGGCCATTTGCAGCTGCTCCACAAAATCAAGCTGTATTGACTGTGACCTCTCCACCGAAGAATTACGAATGTCAATAGCACCATAAAGCGGGTACACCGATTCAAATGCTATCCTTTCCGGTTTGGGGTCTTTGCCTTCCTGTTTTTGGATAATAAAATTGTAAGCCGCTTCAGTGAACTTCCATTCCACAGAAGGTTGCACAGCGGTAAACTGTTCCTTGATCACTTTATCAATCTGGTTGTCCAGCGCCTCGGCGCTTTTTTCAATGGCACGGGTAAATAAGGGAATGGCAACATCCAGCTTGCTTACATGTTTGTAATTGAGTTTTCCATCGTGATCGGAACCCACTTCAAGAATTCCCCACAAGTCGCCATTGTGCTTGAGCGGCGCCAGTATCAGGCTGCGGTAGCCCTGGTCGAAATAAAAACCCAGGTAGTCAACCTGTTTTACTATTTCTTCATTTACCACTTCATATACCACGGGCTTGTCGGTTTCCATAAACAGTTCACGGCAGCAGTCGTTTACACTATCCCTTTCCATCACTGCTTTGTAATGTTTGAACAGGAGGCTGTTGCTGTTGTGCAGTTCTGAAAAAACATAATGACCGTTAACTTTAAAAAAAGGAGTGATACCGATGCGGATATCTTTTAAACCCATAAGTGCCTGCACCAGGTTCTGCAGTTTATGATACACCATGTTTTCGGAAAAGGCATTCAGGTTAAGCAGTTCCGATTTCATTTGCGAAATCACTTCATTTTCCGTCACATCAATTACCCGGCCGATGACGATTCCTTCAAAGGCAAACTGCTCAATCGGGATATTGTGCTGCAGCTCTTCAAGCGTCAAAAGGCCATGATCTTTTTTATTGATAAAATCGTCTGGTATCGGCAGGTGGCTGCCGGTAAATTTTACATCTATATAGCGGGTATCAAGCTGCAGCTCCATATACCTGGTGAGGCCCGAATGCGGATCATGATAAGGATGCACCGAGGATACAAATTCCGGCGCATGATAATTGCAATACTTTCTCAGGATAAGATTGTAGGCGCCCCGCAGACGGTCGTGTTCAATATCCCGGCCGGTTTCATTGTCCGGAATTTTTATGTCATTAGTACCTGGCTGAATAAAGAGCATGCGGAAAAGCCGGGAAGAATAAATGGTGGTGTACGAAAACGGAAGTGATACGGAATAAAGCAATTCATGTTCGCTGATGGTGGGCGGAAAAATTACACTCAACAGCATTTCAAGCCATTCCTTATGCGGCTCCAGCATGGCCGGGTCGTCAATAGTACTGTTCAGTTCCGGGTGCTGATCGGCATATTCCAGAATGCCGGAATAAAGTTTTTTAGCGCCTTCCGAAGCGCCATGATGCAGGGTTCTTCTCAACACAGATAGTAAGGGTTGAAAAGAAACTTTGCTGTTGTAATGGATGGTTTTTAATACAGTTTCGGTTTCCATTCTGTTTTAAAAGTTAAGGTTATCGGGAGAGTATTTCAGAGGAAGTGCGGACGTTGCCGGTATAAATCAACCGCCAATCAGGTACGTAAAATTAGCAAATACAGATTAGTTCTTTTGTATTTTGGCTGAATGGTTTTTAATACCGGGTTTTGGTAAAATAGTGCGGTTTTTTATATTAAAATAGCGGCAGGCCGACTTTACACCACATTCGCTGCATCGCGGGTTGCGGGCCAGGCATATATAGCGGCCATGAAGGATAAGCCAATGATGGGCTTTATGAATGAGCCGGGTCGGAATATTGGCTGTAAGCTCTTTTTCCACTGCCAGCGGTGTGCTTGCCGATTGATTTACCAGCCCGATTCGTTTACTTACACGAAATACATGGGTATCCACCGCCATGTTGGGTTGCTTGTCTATTACGGAGGTTATGACGTTGGCTGTTTTTCTTCCCACTCCCGGCAGCTGCATCAGTTCTTCCACCGTCATCGGAATGCGGCCCCCGAATTTTTCCATCACCATGCGGGCCATTCCCACCAGGTGTTTTGTTTTATTGTTGGGATAAGAAATGCTTTTGATGTAGGGAAACAGTTCGTCAAAATTTGATTTGCTCAGCGTTTCTGCATCGGGAAATTTATCAAACAGGGCAGGTGTGGTCATATTCACCCGCTTGTCGGTACATTGAGCAGAAAGAATAACCGATACCAACAACTGGTAAGGATTATCATAAATCAGTTCGGTATCTGCATCAGGTGCATGTTTCAGAAAATAATCAATGATGTACCGGTACCGGTCTTTTTTTGTCATCGTACATTCCCGCCCTTAATGAGGAGCTTTGGAAAAGCAATTTATTAAACAAGTGTAATAAAAAAGCATCCCGATAAAAAACGGGATGCTGTAATTTTTTGCGGTATCTTTTTATGTATCACACTTTCTGCACCGACTTTTTGCGGGCATAGTTCAGTACATTCAGCACTATTTCGGTCCGCGGCGATTGCTTGATTTTGTCCAGCCTTTGCATAGATGTTTTCAACACCGAAAGCTTTTCACGAAGTGTCCAGTCTTTCTTTAATGCCTCGTCAATAGCAGCGGTTTGTTCCGGAGTGCTTTCCTTGTACAGATACAATAAAAGATCCTCAGGGGTAAATTTTGTCATTGGCAATCCATTGATGTCCTTAAAATTGTTGTCCTTAAAAAAAGTGATTTTCGAAACGTCCGCTAAATAAACGGATGAGGAGTTGCCTTATTGTGCTTTGCAGAGGCTTATTTATTCCCGGTTTCGTAGTTTTCCGGTACCAGGAAAAGCTCTTCATTTTGCCTTTTCATCAGGTATCTCTCACGGGCATATTTTTCAATGGTGGCGGGGTTATTCTTAAGTTGTTCGGCTTCAGCGCTTTCTTTGGCTATTTCCTGTTCATACCAGGCCTTACTGGTTTGCAGCTGTTTCAATTCACGGGAATGTGCTACCTGGGTAAAAATATCGCGGGGGTCAAAAAAAAGCATCCAGACGATAAAGCAGGCGGTTGATAAAAAATATTTATTTCTTAGCCACGCAGGCAGGCGGGTAAGCAGCTTCATAAAAATTGGAGTTTGTTTATTTGATGCTGAAAACAGACATCAGACCCTCCTTCGTCCCGAATAATCGGGGCTTCGGAGGGCACGCATCAGACATCATTTTCCAAATTTAATTCTTCCTTTCGGATAAACAGCAGACATGCCCAACAATTCTTCTATACGGATTAACTGGTTATACTTTGCCATGCGGTCAGTACGTGAGGCGCTGCCGGTTTTTATTTGTCCGCAATTGAGAGCCACAGCCAAATCAGCAATCGTGGTGTCTTCCGTTTCGCCGCTGCGGTGGCTCATGATGCAGTTGTAGCCGTTGTGCTGGGCCAGCGTCACTGCATTGATGGTTTCCGTCACCGTGCCAATCTGGTTTACTTTTACCAGCAGCGCATTGCCGATGCCTTTGTCAATTCCCTGCTGAAGTCTTGTTACGTTGGTCACAAACAAATCATCACCCACCAGCTGAATTTTGCTTCCTAATTTATCTGTCAGCAGCTTCCATCCTTTCCAGTCATCCTCGGCCATGCCGTCTTCAATGGAAATGATAGGATAATTTTTTACCCAGTGAACCCAATAGTCCGCCATTTTTTCGCTGCTCAGTTTCTTGCCATCCGATTTATGAAAATGATAAACTTTTTTGGCGCTGTCATACATTTCACTTACAGCCGGGTCCATGGCAATAAAAACCTGTGTACCCGGTTTGAAACCGGCAGTACTGATGGCATTCATTACCGTATCAATCGCTTCTTCATTGCTTTGGATATTGGGAGCAAACCCGCCTTCATCACCTACATTGGTGCTGTAGCCTTTTTTCTTCAGCACACTTTTCAGCGCATGAAAAATTTCCACACCCCAGCATAAGCCTTCACTAAACGAACCAGCGCCGGCCGGCATCACCATGAATTCCTGGAAGTCAATTTTATTATCGGCATGGGCGCCGCCGTTCAGTATGTTCATCATCGGGATGGGCAGCGTCCTGGCATTGGTGCCACCGATGTAGCGATACAAAGGAAGACCGGCTTCTTCTGCTGCTGCTTTGGCTACGGCCATGCTCACGGCAAGAATAGCATTGGCGCCAAGCTTTCCTTTGTTGGCGGTGCCGTCCAGCTCAATCATCAGCTGGTCAATACCGGTTTGATCGGCCACGTCGTATCCAATCAGCTTCGGTGCGATGATTTCATTCACATTCTTCACGGCTTTCAGTACGCCTTTGCCCAAATAGTTTTTTTTGTCGCCGTCACGCAATTCCACTGCTTCATGTATACCGGTGCTGGCGCCGCTGGGTACGGCCGCACGGCCCAGCACTCCTTCATCGGTTATTACATCGGCTTCTACAGTAGGGTTGCCTCTTGAATCAAGAATTTGTCTTGCGAAGATTTCGGAAATGTAACTCATGAATTGGTTTAGTTTTTTGTTTGTGGTTTATCGTTATTTAGCCGGCAGTTGAATTACTATTAAGCTTTCGTTGTGCCTGCCCGCCGTATAAGACTTTGGGAGGCGGGTCACTCATGCTGTCGCTATGGTCAGCATCCCGGCATTTATCGTCGGGACTTGTGCGTCCCGTAATACTATTCAGCTTTTTGCGTAAGGGAACGAAACACTTCTTCAAGGCTGTGGCTTTCGCTTTGCAAAGAAACAATGTTGAGGTTATGTTTCAATGCGAGTTCAAGAATTTGTTTGCGTACTGCTTCGGGGCTGGTGGTTTCAAATTTCAGCAAAGAGCTTGTTTGCTGCTGAATAGAGGAGGTTTCTTTTATTTGCTCCAACAAATGTTTGTCCACGGCTTCTTTAAACTGTACCATTACCACATGCTTGTCCTTGTTTGCTGTCTGCAGGCGGCTGAGCTTATCATCTGCCACTATCTCTCCTTTATTAATTATTATCACCCGGTCGCAGATAGCTTCCACTTCCTGCAGGATGTGGGAGGAGAACAAAACGGTTTTATTTTCTCCCTGCTTTCTTATCACGTCCCGTATTTCAATTATCTGGTTGGGGTCAAGCCCGCTGGTAGGCTCATCCAGTATCAGCACCTCCGGCTCGTGAATCAGGGCTGCTGCGAGGCCAACCCGTTGCTTATATCCTTTCGAAAGCTGCCCGATTTTCTTTTTTCGTTCGGCTGCCAGGCCTGTAAGTTCCATCATTTGTTGAATCTTTACTTTTGGATTTTGAATCTGATGAACCCCGGCGATAAAGTTTAAATACTCGTAAACGTACATGTCGTAGTACAACGGGTTAGCTTCCGGCAGGTACCCGGTTTTTTTCTTTACCGCCAAGGCATCTTCAGCCACATTGATACCGCATACATACGCCTCGCCGCCGGCAGGCTGCAGGTAGCCCGTTATTATTTTCATCGTGGTGCTTTTGCCGGCGCCGTTCGGCCCGAGAAAACCCACAATCTCGCCTTTGTCAACCCGGAAGGAAATATTATTTACGGCCTTCTGCTCACCATAAACCTTGAGAAGATTTTTTACTTCGATGGACATAAAACAAAAGTAACAGCATAATATGAAAATGGCGTAATTTCTCAATTAAAAGAAATTACGCCATTCAGCCATTGAGCAATTTTCACATTCATTTTATTGCAACTGCAATTTTTGAATCCGCCGTGCCGTAATACAGGTACCATTTGCCTTTGTAATTCACCAGCCCTTCCACAAAGCAAACATGATTTACCTGTCCGGCTGTTTCATAAGGCCTGTCGGGTTTAATAAAATAATTTTCCATGCGGCCTATCACCTGTTTTCCGCAAATCGGCACCCTAAAGGGGAAATTTTAAAATCTTAGCCAGTT